>CAZBVM010000009.1:0-20820 GCA_964495505.1 uncultured Candidatus Saccharibacteria bacterium
ATAATAGGTTGTTTAATTATAACAAAATAAAACTATTATAGATACAATTTTTATTATTTGGGTGAAAGCTCTTCCACTATCTTCAATTCTTCCTGGGCTTTGTCGTTTAATCCGAGATTTTGGTACACGAGAACGAGAGATTTATGAATTTCTATATCATTCGGGTCGCCGGCCGAAATAGCCAGATAAAGCAATAAAAGCTCCGGCCACATTTTTAATCGTATATAAGGATTAACCGCCCCTAAAATTTCGTTTTTTGGGGCAAAATTAATTTTTAGGTTTGAATTTTCATTTAAATCGTATTTAAGCCGGCCGTTTAGGAGAACAACGCCATTGTTTACGTACCACATACTCATCGCCCGATTCAGAGAATCAACCGCTTCCCTGTCGTGAACGCCACTGGCGGTGTAAGCCAAACCCAAATACCAATGGCTTAACTGATAATTGGGAATGGCGGCCGCGGCCCGCTTCATTATTTCTATGCCCCGCTCGTAATTTTTCATTTCGAAAGATAATTGCAGATAGGAAACGTAAACTTCCAGTCGCTTGGGAGAAAGTTCCAGCGCTTTGTCATAAGCCGCGGCCGCCTTGTTTAAAAATTCTTTCTTTATGGATTCGTTCTGAATCCCTCTTGCCTTAAAAGCATATATTTGCCCCAAATTAAGATAGGTAAACACCAATGGATGGTCTTTAATCTCTTCTTCAAGCTGACTAATGCCGAAATCAATAACTTCTAAGCGGTTTTCTTGTTTAAAATTCATAATATTTTTTGAGAGCCAGGAAATATACTGGCTTCGGAATTCGGTCGTTCCCAGGGTTTCCGATTTTAAGGCCTCTTTATACAAAAAAAATGATTCTTCAGGGCTAAGCGATTGATCGTTGAAAGCGCGAACAAACCCATAATTGGCAACCGCCGGTTTAACGCTTGCCTGCCATACTAAAAAAACAGTAAATAGTAAGTAGATGGTAGAAATGGCTAAGATTGTTTGCGGACTGAAATTTGTATTTTGTATTTGCCCGCCCGCAACGACTTCGTCGTAGCGAAGTCGGGCGGGGTATTTAGTATTTAGTATTTGTTTCGAATTTAGGATTTCGGATTTAGAATTTTTTATGAACATTGCAAACCCGATTGTTAAAAACAGCGCGATAAAACTGGCGGGGCTGTCAAAAACAAAAAAACTCTGGACCGCGTAGGCGACCATAAGAGATGAAAAAGGCAAAAGCCGTATTTTCTCTCCCTTCGGGAGATCCCCCGTAGGGGGACAAAATGTCCAAAATAACGCGCCGATTAAAAATAGATACCCCAAAAGCCCAATGATGCCGCTCATGGAAGCGTAATCAAGATACGCGTTGTGAGCGCGGTCAAAATTGGTTTCCCGAAGGTTATAGACTCTGGGATTTAAGTAAGCGTTATGAAGATACACATAATTATTCTGGCCCCATCCTAAGATCGGCCTGGCTTTAAACGCGTTCCAGGCAATGCCCCATTCGGTGAAACGCTGCTGAACCGTGTCATCTTTAAACGAGGCGTTTACAATGCGATTCAGCTGGTTGTTTTTTTTAATAAAGTCCTTATCGCGCATCGACCAAACAACGCCGTATAAAGCAATAGGTATTAAAACAATCACAGCCAATGTCTTTCGGCTTCCGGGTTTTTGCCAAACTTGAATTAACACATAAATTAAAATACCCAAGCCAAAACCCAGTAGGGCGCCGCGGCTTGACGCCAAGAAAAGCGTTCCCATATTCAGAAAAAACGCCACCGCCCAGAAATATCGATGTCCGACATCAATAATCCACTGATGTCGGACATCGATATTTGAACCTCTCCAAAGATAAAGCGCGAAAAAAGCGGAAAAAATCGCGTAACTTCCTATAAGATCGGCATTGCCAATAGTGCCGACTTGGCTTCCCGGTAGCCAAACAATGGCTTTTACCGCTTCAACCGGATCGCTGATTGGCCCTATGATATATTGGGTTAAAACGTAGAAAAATTGGAAAACGCTCACGACAACCGCGACGGCAAAAAAGTTGCGCCATTCTCTTTCGGTTTTTAGAATACCGGAAAGAATTACGGCAAAGGCAAAAAAATGAAACCAGGCAATTATGCCGGACATTCTTTCGGTGTTGCCCCAAAAACTGCGATACGCGTCAACGCCGGTAAAGCTGGTAATTATTAAAATAATTGTCAGTATAGCCAGGGCGTATGTTACTAAGTTTAATTTTGGCCGGTAGCGACTGTCTGAAATCGCGAGAATTATGTAAAAAAATAAAATAATTTCTACTATCAGCTGAAAAATCCAGATTTTTGGAAAAATAAATGGGAAGAAAAAAGAGCCGCCGATGTAAAGCGGAATAAACAAAATAAAACCAATCCCGAATTTTATTAGTTTTAATAAGACATTAGACATTAGATTAATTTTGTGGGAAAATATCCATTATGTGGCGCAGACGATTAAAGATATTTTTGCTTGTTATAAGCGATGTTTTTATATTATATGCCGCCCTGGGAATAACCCTTTTTATACGGTATGCGATTATAGAGCGGGACCTGCCAACGCTTTACAGTTCCGCTCCTCTTCATCTCCTTCCTTTTACCATAATTTTCTTTTTCTGGCTAATTATTTTCTGGGCCGCCGGGCTTTACGACATAATAAAGTTAAGAAATGAAGAAGCATTTTATAAAACGCTTCTGACCGCTTTCGGAATTAACGCCGCCATTACCATTACTTTTTTCTATTTTATACCGTATTTCATAATCACGCCAAAAATAAATCTTTTTATCCACCTGGCGCTTTCTTTGACACTGCTTTTATTTTCCCGGCAATATTTCAACCGTTGGGCGCGCGAATCCTTAAGAGTGCATCTTGTTTTTCTCGGCGCCAATAGTGAAACAATGGAGCTTAAAGAATTTTTGTCCGCCAATCCCCAGTTTGGACTTAGAGTTGACGGTATTTTAGCGCCGGATAATTTTGCCGAACTTGAAAATCTTTGGCAAGGTAAAAAATTTTCACTCATAGTTTCGGCCGAAAAATTTGACCATTCCCAAAAATTGGCGAGTTCGCTTTTCCATTACTTTAAAAAAGGCGTCACTATCAGTGATTTGGATAAATTTTACGAGAAAATCACTGGCCGGGTGCCCATTTCCATTATCCGAGAGGTTTGGTTTTTAGAAAACATATCGGAAATTGAAAGAGGATTTTATGAAACCATCAAAAGAACTTTTGATATAATTTTAGGAATTATTTTCGCAACCATTACTATAATTATTTTTCCCATTGTGGCCATTGGCATTAAGATCTCCGATCCGGGCCCGATTTTCTACCGTCAACCGCGCGTTGGGAAAAATGGAAAAATTTTCACCCTTGTTAAATTTCGCTCCCTGCCTGCTGAAAAAAACATTGATAACTTAATGCAGAAGCCAAACGAAGCAACGATAACGCCGTTCGGCCAGTTCTTGCGAAAAAGCCACTGGGATGAGTTGCCGCAGGTTTGGAATATCTTAAAAAATGAAATGTCTTTCATTGGGCCGAGGCCAGAAAAACCGGAATTTGTAGAGCAGCTTTCGGCTGAAATTCATTTTTATGAAATGCGAACTCTTGTTAAGCCGGGAATAGCCGGTTGGGCCCAACTCCATAATCCCAATGCCGGCCCATCTCTTAAAGAAACGTTGGAAAAACTTCAATATGATTTATATTACGTAAAAAACCGTTCGTTTTTTTTGGATTTATCAATAATTTTAAAAACTATGCGGATTCTTCTATCCGGCGCCGGAAAATAAATTTAAAATTCGAATATTAAACCGATTTTACCACCAAAATTCTGCGATCGCAGAATTTTGGTGGTATTAGCAATAAAATTTCTACTATTAATTTTAAAACGCTATATAATTTCATATAGCGTTTTTAGTTCGGCAATGCCGCCCTGCAAATCAATTTTTGGTTCCCAACCGAGAAGTTCCTTGGCTTTGGTAATGTCGGTTTCGGTGCGCCGGATGTCGCCTTGGCGTGGCAATCTATAAATATATTTGCCGCCAATCATTCCCGCGACCTGATTAACGGTATAACTTTTTGTCGATCCGATATTTATCACTTCTCCGCCGACAATATTTTCCGATTCGGCGGCTAGGATATTGGCTCTTACCACGTCAGCAACATGAACAAACGCGCGGCTTTGTTCCCCATCTCCATAAATGGAAGAAATGCGGCCTTCGCGAGCATTTTTCAGAAAAATTCCGATTACTGCTGAATAATCGCTCTCGTCCGATTGGCGCGGTCCGTAAACATTAAAATAACGTAATGAAACGGTTCTCGGACAGCCGCCCACCCCGGAAAGAAATACACAGTATTTCTCCGCTGAATATTTCTGAAGCGCGTAGGGACTTAACACATCAATCTTCATATCCTCTTTAAGAGGAAAGGTTGTTTGATCGCCATAAACAGAAGAAGATGACGAAAAAATCATTCGCTTTATTTTATAACTGGTCGCTAACGCCAGAACATTTAACGTCCCAACATGATTCACCCGGTCCGTCAAATACGGTTCTTTAAATGAAAATGGCACGCGCGGCAAGGCGGCTAGGTGAAACACAATATCGGCTCCGCGCCAAAACGCCGGTCCCGCGCGCGCGCAGTCAGAAATGTCGCAACGATAAAATTCCGCTTGTCGATTAAGATTTTCAATTCTTCCGGTTGAAAGATCGTCAATAACAATAACTTCATCGCCTCTCAAAATCAAATAATCAACCAGATGCGAACCGATGAATCCCGCCCCGCCGGTAACAATCGCGCGCATCGCCGTTGCTCCTTTTTGTGTTATAAAATTGTTAAAAAACCAATTTTAATATATTATCAAAAAATCAGCAAATGTCAAATTTAAATGCCAAATTTAAAAGAAAAATATTATAAACTGCTGCGATATGGAACAGAACTACTGGGCCTTGACTTGAAATATTTTGTTTCCGGCGGATTTTGGAAAACCGCCGGAACCGTCGTAAGTAATATTTTAGCCGCTTTAATGTTGATGGTTTTCGCGAATTTTTTGCCGAAAGAAACTTACGGACTTTATCGCTACATACTTTCGCTTATGGGCATATTGACGATGTTCAGCTTAACCGGCATGAATATGGCTGTTACCCAAGCGGTCGCCGCCGGCAATGAAGGCGCTTTAAAAGCATCGGTAAAATATCAGTTTAAATGGAACTTTATAATGACGCTGGCGACATGGTCGCTTGCCGTTTATTACTTATGGCAACAAAATACAGACATATCTATCGCTCTTTTTATTTTAGGGCTTGTTACTCCCGTTACCTATACTCTTAACACTTATGTCGCTTACCTTGAGGGTAAAAAAGATTTTAAAAATCAAAGCGTCTTTTCGGTTTGGTCAAGCATAATCTACGTTGCCGGCATGCTTCCGGCGGTATATTTCGGAAAAGAAATTTTATGGCTTATTGTCGCTTATGCGATAACTTCTTTTATTCCAAATTTAATTTTTTACATAAAAACGCTAAAAATTTACAACCCTCCTAACAACGATGCTCCCGAAGCCATTACCTATGGCCGGCATTTAACTTTTTTGAGTTTAATAACTCCGCTAATGGGACAGATTGATAATCTTGTTTTGGGACATTTTTGGGGTGTTGGCCAATTAGCCGTTTATTCTTTAGCCCGAGCCATACCCGATAAAATCGGGCCTTTTGTAAAAGAGGTTATAGACGTTGGATTGCCCAAACTGGCGCCCAAAAGCGTAAAAGAAATAAATAAAACTTATAATAAACGTTTGTTTCAAAGTATTATTATGGGCGCGCTGATGGCGGCAGCGTATATTGTAACCGCGCCTTACATTTTTAAATACGTTCTGCCGAAATATTCAGAATCGGTATTTTATTCTCAGGTCCTGGCTTTAAATTTTATTTTTATAATGCCGACCGGTTATATGGGAACGGTATTTGGATCTAAAAAAATGATTACCCGACCGTTTTTTATTACAATCAGATTCATCATGAGTGGTTTTAAAATTCTCTTGTACGTAATATTCGGCATTTATGGAGGAATTTTAGGTTTGGTTTTGGCGCAGGTTATTTATCAGATATCTTCCGTATTAATCAGCGCTATTTCATGGAAATACGAAATAAAAAAACCGCAGTGGTTTGCGGTTTAAAATTAAAAATCAATTTTTCGGCGGAGTTTTTCCATAATTGGAATTTCGGACGGCAAAACGCGTTTGATGCCGTCGCCCCTGATTGTTTCAAACCTTCTGATTTCATTCACCATTTGTCCGAATGCCTGCGGTTCCAAGCTGGCTTTATGGTCTGTGCCCGGCATATTCTTGCTTAAAGTAATATGCCTTTCAACAAGGCAAGCGCCCATTGCCGCGGCCGCTACCGACGGCAAGATACCGGTTTCGTGGCCGCTATAGCCAATAGGCACGCCGGCAAATTTTCTTTTTAAGGTTTCGATAACAAGAAGGTTAATTTCGTAATCCTTGCAAGGATAATTAGCAACGCAATACAAAATAATTAAATCTTCACGGCCTAAAATATTTACCGCTTTTTCAATTTGCTCTATCGTACTGCCGCCGGTTGAAAGAATCACCGGCTTGCCATTTGAACGAACACGCTTCAGAAGGTCGGCGTGAGTTAAGCAAGGCGAAGCGATTTTATGACAAGGAACGTTAAAACCGTTAACAAAGTGAGCCGAAGGACCGTCCCAAGAAGAAGCAAACCAAGGAATATTTTTTTCGCGGCAATATAAATCAATGATATCATAACACTTTAAATTAAATTCAAGAGCGTGTTTCAAATCACCGTTGGTCGTATCGCCGCTGTCTCGCCTAAGCCGCTCAATTGAATCTCCCGGCAAAACGTCATCATAACGAATTCCTTCGATAACCATTCTGCCAAAAGCGTTTTTAATGATACTCGGATCAACTTTTCTTGGTTTGGCAAGTTCTTCTGGTGTGTAAACTATACCCACGGTTCGCTTTTGGAATTTTACGGCGCTCGCGCCGGCCAGGCAGGCGGCATCAATTAATTGTTTTACAACTTCAATGCTGCCGTTGTGGTTAATGCCTATTTCAGCGACTGTAAAACATGGATTACCATCGCCTACCCATTTATCGCCTATTTTAACCGCTCCCATTCAGCGCCTCCATTGTTTTAAAATGTAAATGATCTGTGGCGCGACTATACAATATAAAACAACGCAAAGTCAACAAAAGTTTTAAGCGAGCAGGCGAGCTTAAAAGGGTTGCCTGAAAATTTTTAGTAGCAAAGCGGGAAAAAAATTTTCTGTCAACCCAGTTTACATATAAATAATAAATTATTGCGGTTTATTACCACGAAGTTTCGGTTCTTGAAAAATGAATGAGAGACCCTATTTTTTTAACTTCTTTAAATTGTTTATAATCGCGCTTCTGAATCTCATCTACGCAACAAGCTGGTCCATCCAAAACGCTTGCGAAGCGTCGTCCGTAAGCGGCGTCGTGAAGCATCAGATGACCGCCGGTTTTTACAGCGTATTTCCAGTGCTCATAATCTTTCGTTATGCCCTCGTAAGTGTGATCGCCGTCAATAAATATGATGTCATAGCTGCCGGCCCCTGCTTCTACGCCGGTTGAATCTTGAATTATCAATTCAACTTTATGGGAAAAACCGGCTTTGCCTAAAACTTTTAAGAGCGCGCTGTCATCGCAACCCGCCTTAGTTAAATTATCAATTGATGTTAATTTAGAATTTTCATCAATAGCGGCGGCCAAAAGCAGAGTGCTACCGCCTCTATAACGGCCGATTTCAAGAATGCGGCAGGGTGATAAGGAACGGGCCAGAGAAAACAAATAAGCCGCTTCGTCAAAATCCATTTGCAGTGTTTTTCTGCTGGTTACGAGAGGCCTAAAAAGCCAAACGATATCTTCAAAATTTTTAAATTTATTATGCTCTTCCAAATTGTCATCTATATCCAAAGAACTTAGCGGCTTTAATGCCTGTTCCAAACGGCTGATAAAGAATTCGGGGTGTTGTTTTATAAACCAAAAAGCGGCGCGCCAAACCAAGCGGCTGTTAAGAAATCTAATGGTAATTTTTTCTTTAAAAGATAAGTTTCCGCGGTTTTTAAGATAAAAATCTCCAAAAGCCCCTTTGGGATTCATCTTGCCATACATGCCTTTTTTAGAAAATTTCATTTTGTTCTTAATACAGTATATTAAAAACCCTTACGTTGTCAATAAAAAAAGGCCGATAGCGGCCTCTCTATACTTCAACCTTAAACGGACATATCAATCACTCCCCTGATTAGCTCGCCTCTTTCTAAATCTCCGAGACCTTTGTTGATTCGGTCAAGAGAATAAATTTTGGAAATCATTTTATCAATCGGCATTTTGCCTTTCAAATATTCGTCAGCGTACAAAGGAATTTCTTTATCTATGAAACATCCGCCGCCCCAAGCGCCCATTAATTTCTTGCCTTCAACAAGTTCGTAGGGATTGATTGAAATCTTTTCTTCCGGCTTCAGATTACCGGCAATAATTGTTGTGCCGCCTTTATTAGCGCACTGAAACGCTGTTTCCATGGCAATCTTATTTCCGCTACATTCAATTACAAAGTCAAAATGTCCAAAAAACTCGTGCGCATCGAAAAAGGAACTAACTCTCGCGCCCAGCCCGCGGGCCCATTCCAATTTCCAAGAAATAACATCGAAAGCGACGCAATCCACGCCCAATGAAACGGCTCGCAGCAAAGCGCTTGTGCCAATGCCGCCAATACCGAAAATCGCCAGTTTTTTGCCCTTTCCGGAAATTCCGAAATTATCAATCATGCCGGCGCCCGTGGGCACGGCGCAGCCAAGAATTGCGGCTACGGGCGAAGATAATTTCTTGGAAACCTTGACCAACGTATTCTCGGCCACAACCGCGTAACTCGCAAAAGTGGCAACGGGCCCGGCGTTTACCATGCCGGTTTTGCTCTGATAATAAATTGCCGCCGATGATTTCAAGCCCGAACCTTTTATCCAGCTGCAAACAACATAATCATCAGGTTTAACTTTTAAAACCCCGTCTCCAATCTCAACGACAAAACCCGACGCTTCATGGCCCAAAAGGTGGGGAATGTATTCCTTTCCCTTTCGACCGTTAATTTCATTAATTTGGCTGCGGCATAGGCCGCTGCAAAGAATTTGGACCAAAACTTGGCCTCTGTTTAATTTTGGAATTTCTAATTCCTCGATTTCCAGTGGCCCGCCAACTTTCCTTAAAACCGCCGCTTTGGTTTTCATTTGCTTCTCCTTACGGAATAAACCAATAATAGTCGCCCGTATAGCCAACTTCGGCAAAGAGCTGCTTCCAATCATCAACGCTCATATATGTCAAGGCGGTAAGATTCCATTTCTGCATCCGGTCGCGATCACTTTCGTTGCGCCACGAATCAAGAGTAATGAAAGCGTGCTTCCTGGAAACTCTTTGAACTTCGCGAAGGGCTTGTTTGCATTCTTCCAAGGGAAGATTATGAATCGTAGTGATAGAAATCACCAAATCAAATGACTTATCGGGAAAAGGCAGTTCTTTTGCGTTAGCCACCATTACAAACGGCTTAACGCTTTCCATTGCGTTATCAATCGCATATTGCGAGATATCAATACCGGCCACTTTAATACCGGGAATCACCTGCATAAAATCATGAAGCATGAATCCCTTGGCGCAGCCGACATCCAAAATGCTGCTTTCAGAAGTCAGTCCGTAATAATCCCGGAATCTTTCTGCCACGCTAACCCACCTACCATCGTAAACATAGCCGCCATAGCCCTGAAGGCGGGAACCGTCAAAAAATTCGCGGCCGAATTCGCGGGCAATCCTATGATCCTCTTCGGTAACCAGTTTAAATCTTCCCTCAACATCGCGATCTATATTTGGATAGACGTTCAGTAAATTAATCTCTGCCATTTTTTCCTCCTTTCATTTCTTCCACAGTCCGAATAATCATTTCAGTCGTGGGATGATAATATGGCTCGAGATATTGGCTGGCCGGACAGGGAATATCCGGCAAAGTGATTCGCCGCGGCGGGCATTTTAAATATCCATGCGCTTGCTCGGCAACCAAAGCGACAACCTCTGAAGAAATACTGCACGACCTCCATCCCGTGTCTACAATTAAAAGCCGTCCGGAAAGTTTTACCGATTGGATAACCGGATCGATATCAAGAGGCCTCAGCCATCTTAAATCAATAATTTCCGGGAAAATTCCTTTTACGTTCAGCTTCGTATTCGCTTCAAGGGCGTTGAGAAGAGCAATAGAAACCGTAACGACGGTAATGTCTCGGCCGGAAATAACAGCATTGGATGTAAAAGGAGTTTCGTAATATTCTTCGGGAACGCCTTCTTTCTTATCAAACAAAGTCGGATGCCGGTGTTCAAGGATAATAGTCGGACTATCGTCAAAAATAGCGGTTAAAAGCATGCCCTTCGCATCAACCGCAGAGGCCGGCAGGCCTACTTTAACGCCCGGAAAATGGGCAAAAATGGACTGCAAACTATGGCTATGCGTAACGCCTTCGCCCGGCCTGCGAGCGATAAAACTCAAAATGGTTAAAGGAACTCTGTGGCGGCCGCCGGAGGCATATCTTAGCGCGGCGGCTTGATTCATCATTTGATCCATTGTGAGAAGCATAAAATCGTTTCTCTGATGAATCAAAATGGGCCTCATGCCGTCAATCGCGGCTCCAATGCAAAATCCCGTTAGTCCATTTTCTGAAAGAGGGGTACTTATAACTCGAGACGGACCAAATTTTTTATAGGCCGGCAAGACCTGTCCGTAAACACCAGTAATATTATCAACTTCTTCGCCCATCAAAAAAACATTTTTATCCTTTTCCATCGCAAGCAACAATGCCTCGGCCGAAGCGTCTTTATATGCCATCATTCTCGCGCCCATTATTCCGCCTCCGATAATAAATCTTCTTTTGACGGCGTTGGACTGTTAAACGCGCATTCTTCCGCCTCGTCTATTTCCTGTTTAATAAGCTCTTTCATTCTGCCAATCTCTTCATCTTTAAAAAAATTTCTAAGTTGTTTTAAAGGGCACCTGGAAATCCAATATTCGCCTTCCTCGCGAGTCCTATATCCTAAATGCCAATCTTCGCCCGGCCCCCAGTGTTCTTTCAGCCGATATGTGCAGGCCTCGATAAAACAGGGCTGGCCTTTTCTAACCAAATCAACTTTTGACTTGGCAACTTTCATAACGCGGAAAACATCATTTGCATTGTCAATACGATGCGAATTAATAAATGGCTTAACGCGCGAAATAATTATTTCGCTCGGCTGGCGCTGTAGAATGTGCGAATGTGTGGCATAAAGATTATTTTCACAAACAAACAAAACCGGTAATTTCTTAACGGAAGCAAAATTGATGCTTTCCCAAAAAATTCCTTCCTCAACCGCTCCATCGCCAAAAAATGCCACCGCTACTTTATCTTCGCCCTTCATTTTGAAAGAAAGCGCCAAGCCAACTGCGAAAGCAATGCTGGCGCCGATAAGCGGCGCTGAAACCACATGGCCGGCCAAGGCGTCAAAAAGATGCATCGTGCCGCCTCGGCCACGGCAGCAACCGGTTTCTTTGCCTAAAATTTCCGCCATCATCTTTTTCATATCGCCGCCTTTAGCCAAGTAATGGCCATGACAACGATGCGTGGAAACAATTTTATCCTGCGGTCTTAACGCCGCCATTACGCCAACGGCTACCGCCTCTTGCCCGATAGACAGATGAACCGGCGCGTTGATTAATTTTTTGCCGCACCATTCAATTAATCTTTCCTCGGCCATTCTAATCCTCAACATCTCAAAATACAGTTCTTTCTCTTTCAAAAATTTCTTATTCACTTGACCCTCCTTTATTAAATTTTCAAAGAAATTTTAACGCTTAGATACTAATACGAAACATGACTTTCGTCAAGCTTAACAATTAAACCCTGGCCAGTGCCGAAAGGTTCAATAATTATTTCCAATTTGTCTTCAAAAAATTCATCGAACGCTTTTTTGACTCCTTTTGCGCCGGGATAATCATGACTTATAATAACACCTCCCCTGCTCATTCGTGGATAAAAGAATTTCAGACAATTTATCGTGGATTCATAAAGATCCACGTCAAGATGGACGAATGAAAATTTTTTATTTTTTACGGGTTCGGCGGTAGCAGGAAAAAGTCCTTTGTAAAAAGAAATATTTGAATAATTTTTTAGATAATTTTTGACGCCTTCTAACGAGGAAGAATATTCCCCCTTGTGAAAGTGCTCCGGATTGTCATGTTTGCTTAAATCCGGCAATCCCTCAAAAGTATCAAATAAATGTAAGGGTTTCTTTGTAATTTCACGAATAAGTTTTGCCGAACCCCCTTTATAAACGCCAACCTCGGCGATATCCCCCTCGATTTTTTCGGTTTTTTTCACCGCAGTGTATATTTGGTAGGCATCCGGGTCGCTCATAAGCATTTCACTCTCTTCTTTTATCTGTTTTATTAGATCAAAAGCCCCCGATGATCTCGGGATGGAATTTAGCACCATGCGCTTATTTTGATAATAAGCAACTAAGAATCTTCTTGCGTATCTTCTGGGAATGGATAGAGCTTTGGTGACCCCCAGCCATTTTATAATTGTCTTAATAAATTTTTTCATAGATTTCCTTGATTAATTAATTACTTTTAATTTACTAAATCTTCAATTTATAGTCAACCAAATGTATTATATAAAATAAAAACCCTGACGATTCAGGGTAAAACATGAACTTATTTTTTATAAAACTTTCGAACTGCGCCGATTACAAAATCAATCTCATCGTCGGTAAGATG
The DNA here is from genome assembly GCA_964495505.1 of uncultured Candidatus Saccharibacteria bacterium. Lineage (GTDB taxonomy): Bacteria > Patescibacteriota > Minisyncoccia > UBA10092 > UBA10092 > JACPHB01. The sequence goes on from CAZBVM010000009.1 coordinate 12,830, forward strand.
CTGATGAAGCGGTAATGATATGATTGACTTGGCCTGACTTTCACAAACCGGAAAACTTCCTTCTTTGTAACCCAAAAACGCGCTTGCCGGCTGCAAATGAAGAGGTATCGGATAATGGATTTTAGCGTCAACGCCGTTGTCAAGAAGCCAGCGCAATAATCCGTCTCTATTTTCGGCTAGTAAAATATACAAATGAAACACGTGCTTTTTGTAAAAAAACCGAGGCGGAATTTTCAATTGAGGAATATTCTTAAAATTTTCGTCGTAACAACGAGCAATTTCTATCCGCTTGTTGGTCACAAAGTCTAAATCCTTCAAAGCATGAAGCGCCACCACAGCTTGTACGGTGTGAAGCCGCGAATTATAAGCGTATTCCCGGCAAATATTTCTGCCCTCAATCCCGTGATTTCTCAAAAGTAAGAGTTTTTCGTAGGAAGAACGGCAGCTTGTGGTGATTACGCCCCCATCGCCCCAAACATTCAGATTTTTTAAAGGATGCATGCTGAAAGCGGCAGAGCGGCCAAATGAGCCCACTTCGCGACCGTAAAATCTCGCGCCCACTGCCTGACATGCATCTTCAATAATATCAAGTTTATTATAATTGGCGATGTTTACCATTTTATCCATATCGCAGGAATTTCCGGCCCATTGAACCGGCAAAATCGCTCTTGTTCTTCTGGTAATAGCCGATTCAATTTTATTGACATCCATAAGATATTCATCATTGACATCAATAAAAACCGGTTTGGCGCCGGTCGCAACAATCGCACCCACAGTCGCAAAAAAAGTATAAGGGACGGTTATAACTTCGTCACCCGGACCGATATCCCGGGCTTTCATAGACAAAAACAGAGCATCGGTGCCGCTATTTACCCCGACCGCATAGAATGTTCCGCAAAGTTTGGCGAATTTTTCCTCAAACTCCCTAACTTCCCGGCCCAAGGTATAATCGCCGCGCGAAACAACGCCTCTGATATCCCGCATGATTTCTTCAATCTCGCCGAACTGCCTCTTAAGATACGAGAATTCAACTTTCACGCTCTTCTCCTTTTTTTAAGTTTTTAAATTACTAATTTTAGTTAATATACCACTAAATATTAACTTGTCAATTAATTTAAATTAATCTTCTGCATCATTTTTATATTGTGATACAGCGGATTATTTAATCCATCAATAATCAGTCCGGCGTCAAAAGATTTTTTTAAACTGATAATTGCCTCCTTAACGTCACACCTCGGTTTAAACCCAAGAACACTTTTAATTTTGTCTGAATTCAAGTGATAAGACCTTGTGTCGTTGGTATCAATATTTTCTAATTCAATGTTTTCGTCTGTCAGAACGTCTTTTACAAGCCGGGCTATTTCTCCAACGGACAAATTCTCAAAACCGGCGTTAAAAACTTCCCGATTAACAAGCGAGTCCGGCGCTTCAAGTAAACGCTCGTAGACGTCGACCATATCCTTTATGTTAATATTCGGCCTTAAAAGCGATTCGCCGATAATTTTTATTTTTTTATTAACTAAAGCGTTAATAGTTAAAATATTGACTATCAAGTCCAGCCGCAATCTGGAAGCGTAGCCGCAGACGGTAGCCGGCCTGATGACGACATAATTCAAATCTGAACCGCGCAAAATTTTCTCGCACTCCGCTTTATACTTGGCATAATCGGTAATAGGCGTTTGTTCAACTTCCTCCGTCACCTCGCAATTTTTAACACCGTAAGAACTGGCGGAACTGGCGTAAATTAATCGTTTGATTTTATTTTTTTTGACCGTTTCTATAACATTAAAAAACGCATCATAATTAATTGATTTTCCCAGCGCCGGATTAAGATCAAAACTCGGGTCATTAGAAATGCAGGCCAGATGGATTAATTGATCAACCCCATGCCCGGCTTTAATGAGTTTTTCCCTGTCCCTGATATCGCCCCTTATTTCAATTAAACTGGAATGATTTAATTCTTTGAAAACATTGCCATATAAATAAAGGTCGTAAACAACGACCTTGTATCCCTTTTTTAAGAGGCGCGGGACTAGCGCGCTCCCAACGTAACCCGCGCCGCCGGTTATTAAAATGGTTGACATGCTATTATGACCATAATACTCTATTCGTTAGTTTTATGTAAAGTTCCTTAACTTCGGAGGAAAAATGAAAAGCCGAATCCCGAAATTTCTTATTCAGGACAGAATTATTTCACGAACAAAATACGTCAAATATGTGCGCAGAAGGGTTGCTTTTTTTCAAAACGAGAAAGCCAGAGTCAAAACTTTTGAAACAAATACATCGGTTATAATGCTGGCCAATGGCGGTTTAGTGCTACCCTATTTTAAAAATGGCCGCGGCAGGTGGAAAATTGTTTTAGTCAGCCAATTCCGCCCGGCAGTTAAAACGGTAATTGTGGAAGCTCCCGGCGGAATGCTGGACTCGGAGCCGCCTGATTCAGCATTAACCCGCGAACTGTCTGAAGAAACCGGGATTAAGATAAAATCACGATCTGTCGCGATAGTTGCGAGCGAATACATACACCCCTCAATTTTAAGCAATATAATTGTCGGTGGAATTGTTGAAATTAAGGCCAATATGGTGAAAAATAAAAAAACGGCTGGAATAAATTGTGAAAATGAATGGACGCGAGTGGAAGTTTTTGATCTCGTTGAAATTATGAAAAAGCGCGATGCGCACGCGATCATGTTGGATCTTATGACTTCGCGACTTATTGATGAAGTCGCCAAAGTGACAAAACTGCTTGTAAAAAAATACTAAGCATAAAAAATAACCCCTTAGAATTATCTAGGGGGTTTTCTGCGCTATTTGAGCAGCGTTGTGATAAATCTAAGCAACTGCGCCGCCTCGACCGGTTCGCGGTTGCCCACCACTGTAACGGCCAGAGCCCCAACCGCATTGCCTATAAATCCTGCCAATTCCGGCGGAAACCCTTTGGCGACACAGGGCGCGGTGACGGAAAAAAACGCATCGCCGGCGCCGGTAGTATCAATAATACTCTGAGACAGAACGGGAATATTAAACGTGGTCCTGTCTTCCGGATTATAAATAACGGCGCCTCGCGGCCCCAAAGTAACGCAAATCGCGCCGGGAAAAGATACCCGCTGACCCAGTTTTTCAATCAATTTTTCCAAATCGGAGTGCTTATCGGCAAAAGCCAGCCGCAACTCCTTGTAGTCCAGACAAAAATAATTAGCTCGGGAATATTTGGTTATCGGGTTGAAACCCAAGTTGGCAGTATTAGTTTGAGCGTTAACGGCCAAAAAAGCATTGCTGGAGCAAAGCAGATTGATCAGTTTTGGAGTCAGCAGTCCGTGGCCGTAATCCAAAATAAAAACCAGGTCATAATTCCGTTTTTTTAAAACATCCGCAATGTAATTGCCGATTTTGTCTTCAAGCTCAACTGCTAAACTATCGTCGCAAACATAAATTTCAAATAATTTGCTAAAATAGACAGGATCGAGAAAACGTCTTTTAACAATCGTCGGCGCTTGCTCATAATAAAAAAAATTCGGTAAAATATTGGGCCGCAATTTCTCCCGTATCAACTCTTCTTTATTATCGCGTTTTCCGATTGCGGTAACTAGTTCAACACAGCCGCAAAAATCCGCCATATTATTGGCGCAAGCAAGAATCCCGCCCGCGTATATTTCTTCGCTTAAAAGTTTTGCCGCGATATGAGTGCCCTTTGGCGGCTTCCCGATTGGGTCAACAAAGTGATACTCATCCAATATGGTTTCGCCTATCAAAAGCGCCTTGGTATCTTTGAGGTCTTTCAACTTTTCTACCACTTTATCCGGTGGATACTTTTGTTTGAAAGCTCTAAGAAAATTTTTCACCGATTCGGGATATGCGCCGAAGTACTCATTTAGAAGAGCGCTGGAGCTGAAAGTAATCTCGTCAGTGAAATGAACCTTGCCGCCAACCGACTCAATAGCTTCCCTTTCAAGAATAATTCCGCGGGTTTCATCTTTTTCGGCATCCGCGTAATCCTTGCCTTTGACATAAACGTGCGGTTTAAGCTTCTTTATAGTTTCAACCGCGTTCGACCAATGGTTGATTGCCACATAGTCGACAAATTCCAGCGCGGCGATGATTTCCGCGCGCAGTACGTCGGTAAACACCGGCCGGCCTGGTCCTTTATTAACATGCTCGTCTCGAGTTATGGTAACAACCAGAACATCTCCTAAGAGTTTAGCCGCATGAAAGTGGCGAATATGACCCGGATGTATTAAGTCAAAAACGCCGTGGCAATGAATAATCTTTTTACCCTCTGTTTTCAGTTTTTGAAGTATTAAGGCAAGCTCGTTTAAGCTTTTAACCTTAGAACTTAAGGACATTTTACTTCCCCCATATTCACTTTTGCCTTTACGAAAAGATCCAGAATGCAATGCATGATCGTTTGATGGGCCAGTTCAACAAATCCATAATGAGTTGAGGGAACATAAAAGTTCAAGTAGCCCAGTTTTCTTAAAGGATTATCCTGGCTAAACCCGGAGAATGTGACTGCATAGCACTTTTTAGCTAAAGCCGCTTCGCAGGCCTTGAGAATATTAGGCGACTTGCCGGAGCTTGAAATGGCAAAAAGCATGTCGCCGGCTTCTGCGAAAAGTTCCACTGGCTTGGCAAAAACATTCTCATAGCCGTAATCATTAGCCATGCAAGTAAGCAGCGCCGGACCGTAAAAATCCGCAATTTTTAAACCTCCTATGTTAGCATAGTCCTCCAATGCGTGCATTGCAATTGCCGCCGAACCGCCGTTGCCGATAATCATAATTTTCTTATTATCGGTTTGGTTTTTTAGTAAACTAACGAGACAATTTATAGCATCAGCAATTTCAACTATTTTGTATCTTCTTCCCTCAATACCATTTTCAATATCGTTGAAATCCCAACTATAAGTCGCTCTTGTTTCCCTTAAAAATCCTGAAAATTTTTGAAAATAATCGCCCGCTGTGCAGATATCTAACTTCTCCAATTCTTGAAAGGTCTTTGCGGCCGCGTTATTGACTGGCACTACTCTCTCCTTCTTACTTATTGTGATTTTAATGATCTATATAATGATATTTAAATAACATTTAGATACTAAAGCGTCAATAAATTTTTAAATAATTCATTTTTCTATATACGGCCATTCCAATATATTGCTATTAACCTCTTCTAAATTTAACCGCTTTCGCCATTCTGTTTTATCAACTTTTTCAAGCAAGTTTTCAAATTCTTTTATTAAAAGTTCGCTATTTTCCTTGTCGCAAATTAGCCGCTTAAGCTTTTTGTTGTGCCAGGGAAAAACGCTTTCTGGTTTAAATAATAAATTAGTTATCGTATCTCGAGCTCTAAAATTCGTTAGAACACAAGGAGTGTTTCCGTAATAGGCAAGCGAAGCAAGTCCCGAAGTGGTACCCATGTGAAAAAAAGCGCAATGAATCAGCGCGAGATCTTGTTCAACATTGGTATTAAAATCCTTTGAAAATATAATATTGGGAAAATTTTTAAATCTATCTCCAAGCTCGCCTTTTCTTCCTAAGATAATAAACGCGATATTCGGATATTTATCGTTTGCATATTTAAAAAGATTTGACCACACTTCCAAATCCGCATTTCTGTCGGGCGTAAACTGGGAATTGAACCTCAAATTAATTGATACCATTAATTTATCGCCAGTATATTTTTTAATAAAGGCCCTTGCCCACTTAATCGTGGTTTGTTTAAACTCCAATTGAGGCACAAACTTTTTTTCCAAATAAAAATCCCTGATTACGGCAAAATTCCGTTCAATTGCAGTTACGCCTTTCAAATATTCCGAAAAACTGGGTTCCGTGTGATACCTGACGCCATTTTCCGCCAAAAAATATTCAAAATTAGAATGAGAATCAAAAAATAAAACCGAACCTAATTTTGGAGCGGTGTTTAAAATCGGGATAATTTCCGCCAAGTGATAATGCAGATTGGAAGCGTTTATATACTGGGAAAATTTAGGGTTTGTTATAGGACTTTCCGAATCGTAAATAAACGCGATGTCAATTTTTTTTATGTTTTTTAACTCGGCCTGGCATAAAAGACGGGTCAAAAATTCAATCAAAACGCCCAGAGCCAAACCTGATTTAATATCCCAGATACCCAAAATTCTTTTTTCCGGCAGCTCTTTTTTTGATAAAAAATAATTAAAAACCGAAAAAACGATTAAAATTTTATTTTTAACGTAGTATTTAATATAGCGTTTTCCTATATCATTAAACATACTTTGTTGAAATATTACACCGATACGCGGGAAAATTGCAAATGAAGCTCCGCGCAGCAAAGCTGCGCGGTATCTTGCGGAATTCTTCCGAAGCCGAATACCCTCCTTCGCTCGCCTTCGGCGAGCTTCGGAAGGGTTATTCTCCTCGCCTCCATCCCCGCGGCAAGCCGCGGGGTATTTGGCGAAGGAGAATAAAAAAAAACCCCACATATAGATGGGTGGGGTCCTCGTTTCTAAATTCCGCTGGCCGACCAGCCCCCGTCAACGTAAATATCCGTTCCCGTAACGTAACTTGACGCGTCTGAAGCCAAAAACACGGCCGCTCCGACAAGGTCTTCCGGCTCGCCGTATCTTTTTATCATTGCCCTATCGATTCTTTCTTTGTGAAGTTGCGGATCGCTGAAACTTTTTTCCGTCATCGCGGTATGAATATATCCCGGACAGATGCTGTTGACCCTGATTCCGTATTTTGCAAAGTCCATTGCCAAAGCCCGGGTCAAACCGCTTAGTCCGCTCTTGGAAGCGACATAGGCGGGGTTGCCTGAAAACCCGAAGCGGGAATTCAAACTGGCTATGTTTATAATGCTGCCGCCGGTTTTTTTATTGATCATTTCCAGTGCCACGAGCTGACTCAATCTGAATGGCGCTCGCAGATTGGTATTTAGGACCGTGTCCCATTCTTCCAGCGGATAATCTTCCGATGGATACGACTTAGATACGCCGGCGTTATTTACAAGGATATCTATTTTGCCGCCAATCCTTAATACTCTGTCTACCAATTCTCTAATATCTTTATCGTTGGTCACGTCCGCTTTAATAAAAAAACCGTTTCTTCCACACACTTCTAACTCCAAAATGTCTGCAAAACAAGTTACCGCTCCAAAATCCATCAGCCCCTTGGCGATAGCCAAGCCGTTGCCCCGAGTGGCTCCCGTAACAATGGCTACTTTCCCTTTGAGAGAAAAAAGCTTATTATTCACTTTTTTCCTCCTTATTGCGGCGGTAAAGTTGTCGGATCAATTCCACGCGAATCAAGAATAAAGTTTGCGAAATCGCGCACAGCGCCCGCGCCGCCCTGCCTTTCCGAAATAAATAGCGCGATTTTTTTCACGGCTTTTTCGGCTTGAGCTGGCGCCGCCGGAAAACCAACTTTTCTAAGTAGCGGCATATCAACCAAATCATCTCCCATCATCGCGCATTCCTCAAAAGAAACGCCTATGCTTGAAAGAAACTGTTCGGCAGCTTCAACTTTTCTAGGACCGCCCATGCCGGGGTAAAGCACAACATGACTCCAGCCTCCGTCGCCTTCCGTTTTGGAAGACGAGGGAAGATTATTCCACTTTTCAACCAAATCCGTAATGGCCTTAGCGGAATCACCCTTTTCATTCGTAATGCATGCTATTTTTATACCAATTGCTCTCAACAAAGAAACGCCCTGCCCATCATAATAACTGCGCCGCTTGGCTTTATAAGGCGCGCCCTCAAGAACCTGATTATTGGTAAAAACGCCATCAACATCAAAGATGACAGCTTTAATTCTCCTTGACTTTTCAACTACATTCATAATCCTATCGATTCTTTTCATCTCTTCTTCAAACATTCTTTCATCCATGGCTCTTCTCCTTTTCAATTTTTAAGTTGCATGAATTGGAAACAGATTAACATAGAATCAATAGCTTGTCAAATAACAACAAGGTAAATTCAACCTTGAAGTGCAACACTAAAGACTTCTAATGGGGTCTTCCAG
>CAZBVM010000010.1:0-20073 GCA_964495505.1 uncultured Candidatus Saccharibacteria bacterium
ACTTCTGACCTTTCGCATGTCAAGCGAACGCTCTACCACTGAGCTAACCGCGCATGGTGCGCGCGCTAGGATTCGAACCTAGAACCCTTTGTGTATAAGACAAATGCTCTACCATTGAGTCCCGACGTCCCGACTTTGCGTCGGGAGTCGGGAGGCCGACCGTAGCGTCGGCCCTACGCGCCCATTTTAATTATTCCATCTTTTACTATTTTTTCTATATAATCTTTTCTTTTTAATCTTTTTAACTTTGCTTCTATAAATCTTGCTTCTTTTAAGTTTGAATATTCTTGTTTAAGAACCAAATTCATTTGACCTAATCTTTTGGTCGATGGAGTAAACCCGCCTTTATGATGTCTTAGCCTTGTACTTAAGTTCAAAGTGCTGCCTATGTAATACTTGCCGCTATCGCTTTTAAGAATATAAACATATGCCATAATTGCTAGTGATGCGCGTGCATGGATTCGAACCATGGACCCTGCGATTATAAGTCGCATGCTCTAACCACTGAGCTACACGCGCAAATGAAATATTCTGCCGTTGAGTTCCGACGTCCCGACTTTACGTCGGGAGTCGGGAGGCCGACCGTAGCGTCGGCCCTACATGCCCGCTTATGCGGCCGACATAATCATTTCAAATTCGTCGCGCTCTATCGTTTCTTTTTCAATTAGGCGTTTGGCGATTTCATTTAATTTTTTCCGGCGCTCGCCGATGATTTTTTTTGCCGCGTTGTAAGCGGAAAAAAGAAAATTTTTGATTTCCCTGTCAATAAGCTGGGCTACTGATTCGGAATAATTTTTTTCCACTCCCAGTTCCCGTCCCAAAAACACCAACTCGTCTTTTTCGCCCCAGGCGATCGGCCCGAATTTGTCCGACATGCCGTATTCGGTTACGAGACGTCTGGCTAGATCCGTCGCTTTTTTAAGGTCGTCGGCCGCGCCGGTCGTTAATTCTTTAAAAACAATCTTTTCAGCTGCGTAGCCGCCCATTAGTACCGCCAAATCAGCCAAGAACTGACTTTTGCTGTGAAGATGGCGGTCTTCAATGGGAAGCTTCATGGTGTAGCCGGCCGCCCGGCCACGCGAAACAATGGAAATTTTGTGAACCGGGTCAGCGTGGGGGGTTACGCCGGCAACCAAGGCATGGCCGGCCTCGTGATACGCGGCGATTTCTTTTTCTTTTTTAGAAAGGATATGGCTTCTTTTTTCGGGGCCCAAAAGCACTTTTTCAATAGAATGGTAAAGCATTTCCTGATCAACTAATTTTTTATTTTGGCGCGCCGCTAAAATGGCTGCTTCGTTTATAACATTGGCCAAGTCGGCGCCGGAAAATCCGGGCGTGCGCTCGGCCAATCTTCTTAAATCAACATTTTTTTCAAGCGGTTTATCAATGGCGTGGATTTTTAAAATCGCTTCGCGGTCGTTGATATCTGGAATATCAATAACAATACGGCGGTCAAAACGACCGGGGCGAAGAAGAGCCGGGTCAAGAATATCGGGCCGGTTGGTTGCCGCGACAACGATAATATTGGTGTCGCGGTCAAAGCCGTCCATTTCCACTAGAATCTGATTTAGAGTTTGTTCTCTTTCATCATGGCCGCCGCCAAGTCCGGCGCCGCGCTGACGGCCGACAGCGTCAATTTCGTCAATAAAAACAATTGACGGCGCGAATTTTTTGGCCATGGCAAATAAATCGCGAACCCGGGAAGCGCCGACGCCGACAAACATTTCCACAAATTCTGAACCGGAAATATAGAAAAAGGGAACATTGGCTTCGCCGGCCACCGCTCTAGCAAGAAGGGTCTTGCCTGTGCCGGGAGCACCAATTAAAAGCGCGCCCCGCGGGATGCGGGCTCCCATATCCAAAAATTTCTTCGGATTTTTCAAAAAATCAACCACTTCAATAAGTTCATCCTTGGCTTCATTCGCGCCAGCGACATCGGAAAACATAATTTTTTTCCGGCCGTCAAAAGGCCCGGAAAGCTTGGCTTGGGATTTTCCGAATGAAAACGCTCCCATATTGGCGCGGCTGGCCTGACGCATCATGTACCAGATAAGAAAACCAACCAGAAGAAATGGCAAAACCAGCGGCAAAACCGTACCCACCCAAAAGTTAAAACCGACACTTTGTTCAACTTTAATTTCAATAGCGCTTAACTTAGCGTTATCAACACCGTAATTTTTAAGCGTATCGGTAAGTGAACTTTCAACCTCTTTTTTTGCCGAATAATTACTTTTATCTTTTAATGTTATCTCCAAATCATCATTTTTAATAATGATTTTTGAAACCTCACCGCTGTTAATTTTTGAGACCAATTCCGACAAAGTAAGAACTTGCGGTTTTTCCAAGGCCGAATTTAAATAAGCAAAAACAAGCGCGACTAAAAACAATGCTCCCAAAGCGATAAATATCTGACTGGTGAATTTTTTATAGTTGAATTTAATGATTTTCATTTATTTTGGTTTTTTAACGCTAAAATATATGCTAAGGCAATTTATCACAAATTTTATAATTTTGCAAATTATATTTATTTCCTAATGAAAACGCCCCAGATAGACCATGGAGCGTTTTCAACGCTCCGGTTATCTGAGGCTTAATCCAACGAAACATTATCTCCGTTAAAGCCGCCCGAAACCCGGATGATCGGATGGCGTTCTTTGATCTTGATTTTCAGTCCAAGAGCAGCCGACCGGGCGGCATGGGTAATAATTACCCGCCACGGCTGAATCGCCGTTATCCAATCGGCCAGTTCGTTGCCCGACGCGTGAGATGAGAGATGAAACCTCTCCACATCGCAGTATCTCGGAATCAACCTCTTGTTAACCTGAAACTGATGGCCGTGTTCAAGCTCCAAGAGCCGTCGACCACCGGTGCCTTCGACTTGATAGCCGGGCAAAAGCACCGCGCTTTTGAAATCAGCCAGAATGTGGGGCAAATAAAACATCGCAAGGCCGCCCTCAAGCATTCCGTGGGAAGAAACGATTACCGCCGGACCGCCTTTAAGAATCCCCCGACGGTAGGCGTAGCTCACTTCCGGGTTTTCGGGATCTTCAGGAACAACAAGTAAGTTTTTGGGGAAAACTAGGCCATTATCATTCGGACTCCATTCGTTGGAATTGTTGATGATATTGGCCGCCGTCCGAATCATTCCATCAAGATGGACCGGAATGTCAATTCCGGCTTTGGCTAAGCCATTGGCCAGAATAATTCCGATATTCGGTCCGGTAATGCTGAAAGACGGAACCAGAACTTTTCCATCATGATTAAGAGTTCTAATAACCCGGTCAATAAGCCGCGGCTCTTCCTCGGCGCGGTTCGGCAGATTCCTATCACCGTAAGTACCTTCGGTGATCAAAACTTCTGGCGACGTAAAGTCGTTTGCGATTTTCGCACCTTTTATCGTGGGCAAATCCTGAAAACTTATATCACCGGAGTGAGTTATTCTAAAACCACTCGGCGAGACGATATCAATTGTCGCCGCGCCATTGATGTGACCAGACGACCGGAATCTGATCTTCCAGCCAGGCCACGGAGAAAACCACTCCGAATTGCGGACTAATTTAAATCTTTTCAAGCTTACCGCCTTTTCAATATCAGAAACAGAGAAGTGTATCTCAACTTTCTCTCCCCGCTCCAACTTATTCATCTTATTCATCTTATTCATCGCGACTTCCAAAGAATTCCACAAAAGCATTCTGGCAAAGCGCCAGGTAACCTTTGTGCCGTAAGTCGGTGTCTCGGGATGTTTCTTGGTAAAAAGAGGCAGCATTCCGACATGGTCAAAATGGCCGTGGGTAACGAATAATGCATCAACATGGCCTTGGGCAATCGGCGGCGGAAAAACTTTTCCGCCTTTTTGAACCGCCCCGCAATCAACGATGATTCTTTTACCATCAAGTTCAATAAGGTAGTGGCTTCCCCCGATGGGAATTCCCCCGCTAAGCGCTGTGAATTTCACCTTTCTCCCCCTTTTCCGGTTTTTCTTAAGTTTTTTTATTTAAGATAAAATTGATATAAAAGAGCTAATAAATGGCATCTACAGAAACAGAGTTTTTACTTGGAAGCTCCGCTTCCAAGTAAAGTAAATACCATTTATCAGATTTTTTTAAAAATTTAAAAAAGTGGGGCGGCGACCACGCAATTGCGTGGTCGCCGCCCCCGACCCGCCCCGCAGTTGCGGGGTTACCTCTTGCCATCGCGGGTCCGACGCCAGTCACGTTGTGAGCGCGTTCCCGTGCCGCCGAACACGCGAGCGGCGGCCTTCTTCAGCTGGTCGCCGAAAGCCTTGTCGCTCTCGGTCGTCTTATTCATGGCGTCCAGCTTGCGCTTGGCACCAGCGGCTGTGTAGAAGGTCAGCTTGGCGTTCGCCAGCTCTTTGACCTCCTCCAGGGCCTTCTGGAGCTTCGGCTTCTTCTCGACGCTGGCAGTGGCCAGCTGGAACTTCAGAGCATCGGCCTGCTCCTTGGCCTCCCGCACCATCGCTCGAGCCGCCTCTCGGCAGTTCTTGCAATACGGAATCCTGGTGCCGTCCTCCTCGCTGACGAGGAAGTTGCCGATCTCTATGTACTCGTCGCCCTGGTCGTGCTTCCGGCGAACGAGTGCGCCGCTGGCATCTCGCTCGAGACGGAACGCCACTGTCGGCTGGAACTCCTTCTCCCCAGAGTGCACCGCTGACACACAGGCCAGCGGCTTCTCGTCCGGATCATTGTGCTCGTTGACGAGCTCGGCGACCCGCGCCTTCTCCGCGGCCAACTCGGCCACGTAGGCATCGAGCATCGAAGTGGTGAGATCCACCCCGTCCTTCAGCTCGGCCGCGAATCGCGACCGGAGGCCATGGACGGTGAACTTACCACGCCACCGACCGGAGTCCCACTCCTTCTGGGTCTCGTCGTTGAGAGGCAAGCGGCCGGTGTTGCTGGCCTGCTGCCTGGACTCGTCGGTGAACTTCGCCGCGATCTGGGGAATGGCGTCCCCCAGATCGGTCGCCGTGACAGCGGCCGGCAGACGCGGAGCGAAGTACTCCGCGGCCAGCTTGACCGCCAGATTGACGTTGCCGCCAACCTTGGGCGCCAACTGGGTCCGCACGAGGTCGAAAACCTCGGCCGAGAACTTCTTCTGCTCGTCCGACTTCAGAACAATCGTCTTGGGCTTACCAGCCATGCTGGCCTCCATTGTCCCCGCGGCTGCGAGGACTTGTTTGTTGACCCAGCTAAGCTGGGTGAGTTCTTACTCTTGAGGGCCGTTATTGGCCTCTTGAGCTTAAACTCCTGTTTAGGAACTGTTAGCTATATTATATCAAAATACAAAAAACTTGTCAAATGCTTGACATATTGATTAAAAAAGTGTAATATAAAGATAATCCAATCGTGGAGAAACTCCGACTCCGACGCTTCGAGTCGGGACTTCCTTGACAACCTTTACAACGAGGCACGGACCATGAGACCCGAAGAGTTACCAATAATTACCTCCTGCTTCGGCGTAATTTTTGAAGAGAATCAGTATCCGCTGAGGGTTTACCTCGCGCATAACAATCCCGATCCCCATTCTGATTCCGGCGGTTATAATTACAAGCCGGAAGGTTTCGGTCTTCCAGGCGGAGGCGGGGAAAAAGGAGAAACCCCGCTTGATGCCGCCAAGCGGGAAGTTAAAAGCGAAATCGGCATTACGGCCGACATTGCGACCCGCGGCGGCGAGGATTCAAAAGCCGGCGAGATTCTTTTTGAATTAAAACCGATAATTGATATTGGAACCAGCAATTTGGCGATCAATGAGATTTATATATTTCATCTGAAAAAAATAGATATCGGTTTTGCGAGAATTAAAGAGACAGACGAAACCGGACGGTTGATGCTGGCAACATTCGGAAGCGTTCTTATGATGCCCCTTGCCAGAAATGAAATCAAAAATCCAGATGGAAGCGTTGCCATCGTTGAAAACCCCGAGGGAATCTATTTTTCCACCCGGGAAAGAATTTTTGGGGTAGCAGAACATCTCGGCTATGATTTTTATGAACTGATCCCCAACCTTGACGAACTTTTCCCCAAACTCAAGCGGGAAGAAGTCGGTAATTATGTCTACAACCTTCTTGCGGATATTGTTAGAAAGAAGAATGAACTTTACGAGCGCCGGGCGCAGCGCCTGCGGCCGGACGATGAAGAACTTTTGGAAAGATACAGCGAATGGGCCGTAAGGCAAGGAGGATGACAATGGGAGAACAAAAGTTTGTCAGATTGTTTGGTCGCTATGAGATTTATCTAACTGTTTGTGCCGCTACCAAGAACGCGACCCTAAGTTCTTTACTGGGCATCGCTGAATTTTTTCCTTATTTCTGGGAGCCGAATCAGTTTTGGCAGAGAGATCCCAACCACGAAAGGGCGCTACTAAAAATTTACAAGCGCGATTCGGAAAAAGATTTGACTTGTGGCGTTGACACTCAAAGTTTAAGCATTCCGATGCCATTTTGGGGCCATGATTCAAGCGATAGCTGGGGGGAACTGCAGTTTTTAATTAAGCGGCCGGCCGCGGTGAAGCTGGCCAGACACCGCTGTTTTGACACTCGGGTCAACCAATGGGTGGAAGAAACCAAGCCGATTCAACCGAAAACCGATATGGGAACTCACGCTTATCTGGCCTTGCGGTTTTACCACCAGGATTATCTGCCGCCGGTTCCCGGCGATTGGCGTTTTGAACCGGTGTTCGTGTCGATAAGAAACTCGGAGTTTTACAGAGTTGATGTTTTGTGGAGAGCGGCGGAAATTAAAACCACAATGACGATGTTAAACAGCGATTCGCTCGAAATCCCGAAACATTTAAAGTGAAAATTCATTTGCCCCATCCGCAATTTTGCGGATGGGGCATTTTTTATTTTTACGCCATAAAAAAACACAAAAATAAAATTTAAAAATTGCTTAGCCCCACCCCGCCTGCGGCGGGGCGGCTCGCCCCCACCTACAATTTTTAAATTTTATTTTTGTGTTTTTTTAAACTTTTTCGTCTTTTAAAATACCCAAGCTCATTTTGTGCTCTTCGGGCGTGAAGGCTAAAAGTTTGAATTGATATTTTTTACCGACTTCCAAGGTTGCTTTCATTTTTTCTTCGGACCCGAATTCGGAAATGTGGCATAAGCCCTGTAAAGATTCGTTGGGGTGGTCTCCCTTCTCGCCTCGCTGAAGCTCCGGCGGAGCGGGCGGGAGATCTGCCGCAGGCAGACAATTTATTTCAACAAAAGCGCCGTACGGATTAAATTTTTTAACAAGTCCATCAATAATCATTCCTTTTTGGAGAAGCTCTGAGGCCGTTTTCCACGGATCAACTTTAAGTCGCTTTAAAGATAAGGAAATCCGGTCGTTAGCGATATCAATAACTTGAGCTGTCACGTTGTCTCCAACTTTAACCAGATCGGCGGGATTTTCCACGAGCTGCCAATCAAGTTCGGAAATATGAATAAGACCTTCAAGCATTTCTTCTTCAACAGGTTTACCCTCCGCAGCCCCGCTTTGCGGGGCGAAGGAGGGCCCGCCTGCAACGCTATGCCAGCCCGCATCGCTACGCGAAGCGTTGCTGGCGGGCGTAGCATTGCTGGCAGGCCATTTTACAAAAACGCCCCAATCCACCACACCCGAAACAGAACCATTAATTATGTCTCCGATTTTGTAGTGTTCAATAGCGCGTTTCAAGTGTTCTTCTTCGGCGGCTTTTTCCGAAACAATCAATTTATTTTCTTTAATGTCAAAATCTAAAATTCTGATTCTAAATTCTTCTCCGACAAACTTGGAAAGTTCTTCTAAAATCTTATTTTTATCACCGCCTTCCACTCGCGGATAATGCTCGCTCGCAAGCTGACTAACGGGAAGAAAACCGGCGATACCGGAAATTTCAACAATTAACCCGCCTCGGTTAACGCTTAGAATTTTAGTTATCGTAACCTGATTAGTTCTTTTAAGTTCCCTTATTAGATCCCATGATTTCTGTTCTTTAGCTTCAGCTAAAGACAGTTCCCGAAAACCTGCTTCGTTTTCCACTTCCACAATTTTGGCAAAAACCGGATTGCCAACTTTCAAATTTTTTATTATTTCCTGAGCATTCGCAAACTCTATGCCATAAACAATGCCAATGCCCCAAATGCCCAGATCAATGTATAAGTTTTTGGCGCTTTTTTTCATTACCATGCCTTCAACCACTTCACCGACTTTAGGCAAGTCAAAGGCCTTCGGCATTTTAAGCGCCAAGCTTTGCATTATATTTTCCGCCGTATTCATACCTTGAGAATAATATCACAAATTATTTTCCTGTCAATTTTGGACAAATTATTTAAAAATTGATATTATTTTCTCTGTATGACGATTTCATGGTACGGGGAGGCCTGCTTTCTCCTTGAAAGCGGCGGAGTAAGGGTCTTAATTGAACCGCCGCAAAAAGAATCGGGAATTAATCCACCCCGCTTAAAAAGCGATATTTTGATTTTTTCTCGACAAGATACCTCGCCCGACTTCGCTGCGACGAAGTCGTTGCGGGCGGGCAAATACCAGATACAAGATATAAAAGAAAATGGAGTTTTGGTCATTAGCGGTCCCGGCGAATACGAAGTAAAAAACGTCAATATTTCCGGAATCGACGATGGTGAAAACATTATCTATAATATTGAAATGGATGACATAAAAATAACGCACCTGGGATTTTTAAAAAAAGAACCGAGCAACGAAAAATTGGAAATAATCAGCAATCCGGATATTGTTTTTGCGCCGGTCGGCGGTCTCAAAGATGAATTGTTTGACGCCGAAGCGGCGATGAAATTAATAAATAAAATAGAGCCCAAAATCGCCATTCCTATGCTCTACGATGTTAAAGGATTAAAAACTAAGAGGGCGCCTCTTTCGCTGTTTCTTAAAGAAAGCGAAGCTAAAGACGCGCCGGCGCCAAAACTTTCGGTAAAGAAAAAAGACTTAATTGAAGAGGAAACAAAAATTATTATTCTGGAACATGTATAGATTAATTGAGAACTTACAAAATAAACCCGAGCCGTTAAAGCGGCTGATAATGTGGTTTGGAGCCTTTTTCATAATGGCCGTGATTTTTGCGTTTTGGATTTTAACTTTTCCTTCCCAAATTCCCACTACAAAAAATGACATAGCCGCGAACAACTTAAAAAAAGAACTTCCCGGTGTTTGGCAATCTTTAAAAGGACAGCTTAATAATTTAAAAGATATGTGGGCTATCCGCCTTCGGTAGCCGTTGGCTACCTTCGGCGGGATGCTCATATTTTTAGCTAAAAATTTCATTTTTAGAAAAATATGGCAGAGATAGGATACGTAAAACCAAGAGAAATTAGTCGCGAAATGGAAGAGTCGTATCTTGACTACGCAATGTCGGTTATTATTTCGCGCGCCCTGCCCGATGTTCGCGACGGTCTAAAGCCGGTTCATCGCCGGATTCTTTACGCCATGCACGATTTAGGTCTTACTCATCAGGCAAAATTTAGAAAATCGGCGCTTGTTGTTGGTGAGGTGCTCGGCAAATATCATCCCCACGGCGATATTTCAGTTTACGACGCCCTGGCCCGTTTGGCGCAAAATTTTTCACTCCGATATCCGCTTATAAATGGCCAAGGCAATTTTGGCTGTTTTACCAAAGATACTAAAATTAAATTGACGGACGGCCGAAACTTAAGTTTTGAAGAACTAATAAAAGAATATAAGGCAGGTAAAGATAATTTTACTTACACAGTAAATAGCTTGGGTTTAATTTCCATTACTAAAATAGATCATCCACGGCTTACGCGAAAAAACGCACCTATTATTAAAGTGTTTTTGGATAACGGCAAAGAAGTCCGCTGCACGCCCGACCATAGATTTATGTTGAAAGATGGATTATATAAAGAAGCTCAACGCCTAACACCGCACGATTCTTTAATGCCAATATACCAGAAGTTTTCGGAGAAAAAAGATCGGCTAAACCGCGAAGGTTATGTTTTGATATATCAACCTAAAAAGGATGAATGGATTCCAGCGCATCACTTGGCCGATAATTATAATTTAACGTGGGGAGTATATCGAAAGTCGGCAGGACGAGTTCGCCATCATGTGGATTTCAACAAGATAAACAACGATCCGTCTAATGTTTGGCGAGTGGGTTGGCAGGAGCACTGGGAAATTCATTACCGTCAAGCGCAAGCTCAACACCAAAACCCCGAATATCGGCGTAAAATAGCCGCCGGAAGAGTGGAGTATTGGGCGGATACTGCTAATCGTGAAAAGAAAGCGCGCGAAGTTTCAGCGCGAAATCTAATAAATTGGAAATCAACCGAATATCGGGAAAAAATGCGCGCGTTTTTAAGCGCGGTTAATAAGAAGTACATTGCGGAGCATCCTGAAAGAAGAAAGGAATTATCGGCACGCGCAACCCAGACATTAAAACGGTTGTGGCAAGACCCGAAGTATCGGGCGCTGTTTCATGAAAAAATAATAAAAGGGAATAAGAATCATATTACTAATCACACCGGCAAATTGAAGTTTCTTAAAATTGCTGAAACCGCAGTAAAAGAGTTTGGAACTTTAAATTCAGAAAATTATGAGCGGGCAAGACACAAAGTATACGCTTACGGAGCCGCGCCGCTTTGGGAAACAGGACTTGGTAAATATTTTGCAAACGATTCAGAGTTGGTACGCCAAGCGGTGAGCAAAAATCATCGGGTAGTTAAAATTGAAGACGCGGGGCGCGCCGATGTTTATGATTTAACGGTGGAAAACACCCATAATTTTTCCTTAGCGGATGGCGTTTTTGTTCATAATTCATTAGACGGAGATTCTCCGGCGGCAATGAGATATACAGAAGCGCGCCTTACCGCTCTCTCGGAAGAAATTTTAAAAGACATTGATAAAGACACGGTTGATTTCACTCCAAATTATGATGCCACAAAAAAAGAACCGAAAGTTTTACCGGCCGCCGTTCCCCAGCTTTTGCTAAACGGCACGGTCGGTATTGCCGTCGGCATGGCGACCAATATCCCCCCGCATAATTTAAGCGAGATTATTGACGCCGCGACTCATTTAATTAAACATCCCCGCGCTTCGGTAGAAGATTTGTTAGAATTTGTAAAAGGGCCGGACTTTCCAACCGGCGGAATAATTTACGGAAAACGCGATATTGCCGCCGCTTACGCCACCGGTCGAGGCCCCATAATCACCCGCGGCGCGGCTGAAGTAGTAGAAGATAAGAAAAGCCTGCCTGCCGGCAGGCAGGGCCACCAAGAGATTATTATTACCGAAATTCCTTATCAGGTTAATAAGTCAACGCTTCTTGAAAAAATCGCGGAACTGGTAAGCGAGAAAAGAGTTGAGGGTATCCGCGACTTAAGAGACGAGTCGGATAAGGACGGCCTAAGAATTGTTATTGAACTCAAAGGCGACGCCGCGCCGCAGAAAATTTTAAATAATTTATACAAGCACACCGATCTTCAAAAGACCTTCCACCTAAACTTACTGGCTTTGGTTGACGGCATAGAGCCGAAATTATTATCACTTAAAGCGGCGCTGGAATATTTCTTAAAGCATCGCGAAGAAGTGGTAACGCGCCGGACAAAATTTGAACTTTTAAAAGCCGGGGAACGTGCCCATATTTTAGAAGGTCTTAAGCAGGCGCTTGACCGCATTGACGAGATAATAAAAACCATTAAAAAATCTCAAGATCGCGAAGACGCTTTAAAAAATTTAGTCGCTAAATTCAAACTTACCGAAATTCAGGCAAATGCGATTTTGGATATGAAACTGGCAACTTTGGCTAATTTGGAACGCAAAAAAATTGAAGACGAGCTTTTAGAAAAGAAAAAATTAATCAAGGAACTCACTTTAATTTTGAAAAATCGCGAAAAAGTAATGGATATTGTTTACAAAGAGCTACAAATAATGAAAGAAAAATACAGTGACGAGCGGCGGACAAAAGTTATCGCCACGGCGCTAGGTGAATTCAAAGAGGAAGACCTGGTGCCGCTTGAAGAGGCAATTGTGGTTTTAACCGAATCCGGGTACGTAAAAAGAATGAATCCGACCCTGGTCCGCGCCCAGCATCGCGGCGGCAAGGGCATGACCGGAATGGGCACGAGAGAAGAAGATGCCGTAACCCATTTTGTTTCCACGGGAACGCATGATAACGCTCTATTTTTCACCAATACCGGCCGCGTTTTCCAGACCAAGGTCTGGGAGATTCCGGAGGCCAGCCGCCAGTCGCGCGGCAAAGCCATTGTTAATTTTTTGGCGCTTAGTGCTGACGAAAAAGTACAGGCGATTTTGACCTATAACGAAAAACAACTTTCGGTCAATGGCGGGGAAAAATATTTTATTATGGCAACTAAAAACGGCTTGGTGAAGAAAACGCCTATTGAAGATTTCGGTTCGGTTCGCCACTCCGGCCTCATCGCCATAAAACTGAAAGGGGGCGACTCGCTAAAATGGGTAAGGGCGTCAACGGGCGACGATCAGGTGATTTTTGTCACCTCACTTGGCCAAGCGATAAGATTTGGGGAAAAAGACGCGCGGCCGCTCGGTCGCGCCACCGCCGGAATGCATGGTATCCGGCTTCACGCCGGCGATGAAGTTGTGAGTATGGATGTAATCAGCGCCGCGGCGGCAAAAGACCAAAATACTAAATTTTTAGTTATTATGGAAAACGGTTTCGGGAAAAAGACATTTATTAAATTCTATAAAAAGCAAAAGCGGGCGGGTTCCGGCGTTAAAACCGCCAAAGTTACCCCGAAAACGGGTAAAATCGTTTCGGCATTTGTCCTGACACCGGATGTTAAAGAAATGATTGCCATTTCCAAAAAAGGCGTGGTCATTCGCACCGACATTGAGTCCATTTCCACCGTTTCCCGCGTTACCCAAGGCGTCCGCATCATGCGGGTTGAACCCGGCGACAAAGTCGTCTCCGCCACCCTTTTATAAATATGGTTTTACCTAAAGAAATAAAAGAAATAATCGCTGCCTTGGAAAAAGCGGGGTTTGAGGCGTATGCCGTGGGCGGCTGCGTCCGCGATTTTATTTTGGGCCGTGAGCCCTACGATTGGGATATCACTACCAACGCCACGCCCGAGGAAATTCAGAAAATATTTTCCTCCTCCGCTAAAGCTACGGAGGACGAGCATCAAACCGTTTATGAAAATGAATTTGGCACTGTTGGATTAAAAACCGGAAGCAGTAATCCTAGGCTTAGGATAATAGAAATAACCACCTACCGCGTTGAAGAAAAATACACCGATAAACGGCATCCGGATACTGTGAGATTTACTTCCAGGCTTGAAGACGACTTGGCGCGCCGCGATTTTGCGGTAAACGCCATGGCGTTAAAAATAGGGACGTCCGACGTCCTTAGGACGTCGGACGTCCAAATTATTGATCCTTTTGGCGGACAGAAGGATTTGAAAAATAAAATTATCAGCACAGTCGGCGATCCCAAAGAAAGATTCAATGAAGACGCCTTGCGGCTGATGCGCGCCGTTCGTTTTGCCGTTCAACTAGATTTTGCGATAGAACCAAAAACCGCCGAAGCGATAAAGAAAAATTCCGGCGATTTAGTCGCAATTTCAAAAGAACGAATCCGCGACGAACTTTCAAAAACGATAATGACCGAAAATGCCAAGATGGGAATTGAGATACTTAATAATCTCGGTCTCTTAAAACATATTATACCAGAACTTGAAGAAGGTATCGGCATCGGTCAGAATAAACATCATATCTATAATGTCTGGGAGCATAATTTAAGGGCCTTGGACTGGGCCGCGCAAAATAATTACAAAATGGAAGTCCGAATGGCTTCCTTGCTTCACGATGTCGGAAAACCCAGAGTCAAACAGGGTGACGGACCCGATTCTACTTTTTATAACCACGAAGTAATTGGCGCCAAAATGACCGCTCAAATTTTGGAGCGATTAAAATTTCCTAAAAAAGTAATTGATAAAGTTGTCATTTTAGTTCGTTACCACCTTTTCTATTATAATGTCGAAGAAGTCACTGAAAATTCGGTGCGGCGGCTCGTAAGAAACGTCGGTCCGGAAAATATGGACGATCTTCTTGAGGTCAGAATGGCCGACAGAAAAGGTTCGGGCGTGCCCAAAGCTGAACCGTATAAACTGCGCCATTTAAGAGCAATCATTGAAAAAGTTTCCCGCGACCCGATTTCTGTTAAGATGTTAAAAATTAACGGCGATATTATTATGAAAGAATTAAAAATCGGACCGGGGCCAAAAATCGGTTATATGCTGAACATTCTTCTTGATGAAGTTTTGGACGAGCCAAAGAAAAATACTAAAGATAGTTTAATGGTGCGCGCCACAGAATTAAATAAAAAACAACTGGTCGAACTTGAAAAAATGTACAAAATCGCTCAAGATAAAACCCAAGAAGTAGCCGAAGAGGAATTCAGGGGAATAAAGAGGAAATACAAAGTTTGATAGGAATAATCCAGCCGTCGCGGTCTTTAACGGGCCTTGCCCGCCGAAGCCCGCTATGGCGTGGCGAAGGCGGGGTGTAGTATACCGGCAGTACGCGCGCTTCGGGTGCGCGAAGACAGAGTTCAATTCTCTGCACCCCGACCAGTTGAGTTTTTGTTGTATTTAAGATATAATAAAGGCGATTAAAACTGGCAAAATGGATTTTAGTAAAACACAAAATAATCAGTACGAGGATGAAGAAATTTTAGCGGCTTCTTTAAATAAGCCAGCGCTTTTTAAAATTTTGGTTGACCGCTACCAGGAAGCGTTTATAAGAAAGGCCTTTGGCATTTTAAGAAACCATGAAGAAGCCGAAGATATTGTTCAGGAAACATTCGTTAAAATTTATCTTCACGGCAAAAAATTTAAAAAAATTGAAGGCATTGAATTCAAAAGCTGGGCCTATAAAATTTTGGTTAACACGGCTATCAGCCGCTATCGAAAAATAAGCAAAAAGTGGCAGGCGGAATCCGCCGATCCGCTGGACTTAGAACTTGCCGGCGAGAAAAACCTTTCTACCGAAGACATTGTTTTAGAAAGCGAAACTAAATCCGTCACCGCTGACTTAATATCCCGACTACCGAAACCTTTGGCCCGGCTGGTGTCGTTATACTATATTGAAGACAAACCGTATAAAGAAATAGCAAAGCGCGAGTCGCTTACTATTCCGGCGTTAAAAATGAAGCTATTTAGAGCTAAAAAGATACTGAAAGATTTAGTCAGTAACGATAAAATAAAACATGACTAACTTAAAAACAAAAATAATGAGAAGGATATATTTTATTTGGTTCGGCAGAAAAATGTTGCCGTACATTGCCTTTGAAACTGCCGCTTTTGCCGGATTTTTGTATTTTTTGGGCGAGCAAGTTTATATCGCGAAAGTTATGGAATATGCAACATCTGTTTTGTCTAACAACATGGCTCATCCGGCAGTTTTCGCGTCTTTTGCGGTTGACTTATTCTTAAGGACTCGCCTTGGCGTGCAGCTTTCCATTGTCGGGTCTATGGCGATGGTCTTTTTCCTGTTCAGAAACATAATCGGTTCCGCGGTTCAACTGGCACTGGCAAAGGGCGAAACCGAATTCAATAATAAAACGTTTTAAACACATAAAGGTCGTTTTATAAATACTAAACTAACCAAAAAGCCCCACTACAATGGGGCTTTTTGGATTTTTTAAATTTGAAAAATCGGAAAAATTAAGGTAAAATATATGAAAATTGCGGGTGTAGCACAATGGCAATGCGCTTGCCTTCCAAGCAAGATACACGGGTCCGATTCCCGTCACCCGCTTGTAACCGAAAGTAAAGCGAAAGAAAGTGGAAAGTAATAAATGCCGCGTATTTGCGCGATGTTTCTACAATACGAACTGGAAAAATTTAACGAGTTTATTGACTATCTACATAAAGTACGTTACAGATTAAGAAAAAACTTCTTTGAAAAAAGGCGGATAGGAGAGCGTCTTGAGAATACTGGCATACTGGCTCTTGACCCTAGCAATAAGCATTATCGTTACTGCCTCTCTTTCTGGACCGGTATTCTATCAGCGGGCGCTGGTTGAAGCAGGAAAATTGGAAGTTTTAAACCGCCATTTTAATTCAATCTGGACATTTCGGCTCGCTTTCTACGGCCAGTTTTTACCGCTCTACGTAGTGCTGACAATGGCGGTGTACTGGCTTTACGACAGAGTTGATTGGTTTGGAAATAGATGGTGGATTATCAGTTTAACCCTGCTTCTCGCCGATAGAATCACGACAACCTTATGGATTTGGCACTTTAACAAGGAATTGCCTGATACGT
This sequence comes from uncultured Candidatus Saccharibacteria bacterium, assembly GCA_964495505.1. Lineage (GTDB taxonomy): Bacteria > Patescibacteriota > Minisyncoccia > UBA10092 > UBA10092 > JACPHB01. The sequence goes on from CAZBVM010000010.1 coordinate 16,275, forward strand.
GGATGATTCTTGGCATAACTGCTCTCGCGGGGTTTATGACTGTAAGTATGGCGCAACGCAATTAAATATTTTCACCGCCGAGGTATGCGCCTCTGCGGTCTTTTTTATTTTACTTAAAGATAATCAAGCAACCTGTCGTAATTTATAAATTGAAAAATCCTGTAGCCATAAGAAATTAAAAGGCCGACATTACCGGTTAATAGAAGAATGCCGAGGAAAATAAGAAATATGCCGCCGATTATAGAAACAATATTAAGATATTTTGATATGTTTTGGACGTAGCGAGAAGCCGAGCCGATGCCGATGGCGATAAGCAAAAACGGTATCGCGAGGCCAGCCGAAAAAACCGTAAGCAGCAGAGCGCCCTGGAGCGCGGTGGCGGTGGTTGACGCCAAAAGCAAAACTGAGCCCAGGATCGGGCCAACGCATGGCGTCCAGCCGAAAGCAAAAGACAGCCCGAGAATAAAAGAGTTTATTGGTTTTCCCCGTTCAAACAAGGCCGGAGCTTTCAATTGTTTTTCTTGCGTTAAAAAAGGAATTTTTAAAACATTAAGCATAAAAAGTCCGAAAATAATCACGAAAATACCGCCGATTCTTGACAGCCATAATCTATAGGGAACAAGAAACGAAGCGGCGACAAAACCAACCAGTGTTCCCATAACGATAAAAACCAAACTAAAACCAACCATAAAGAAAAAGCCGTTTAGAAAAATCTTCCATCGGGCTCTTTTTGCCTTTTCGGGATCTTTAAGATCTTCTAAAGACGCCCCGCTTATAAACCCCAAGTACCCCGGCACCAAAGGCAAGGTGCAAGGAGCTAAGAAAGTGAGAACGCCGGCGATAAAAGCCGGAATAATAAGTGATAAGTCCATAGTAGTTATAGTTATTGAATAATCTTATTAATTCGCTCGCGAATCTCGTTAACATCCATCGGCCCGCGTTTATGGTCTGCGATATTGCCATTTTTATCGACAAAAATCGTTTCCGGCATTGAGAATCCGCCGATGGATTTATAAAACGAGTCAGACGGGTCAAGCAGGAAAATCAATTTATCGGTGGTTCCTTGCCCGTCGGTATATCCTTTGGCAACCGCTAATGATTCCTCCCTGTCAACGGCGATAATCGTTACTTTATTTCCCAGTTCTTTCTGAATAGTTGAAAAATCAGGCAGTTCCTCTCGGCAAAAAGGACACCATGATGCCCAAGAGTTAATCACCAGAGATTTGCCTTTGAAATCCGCGAGCTTTACCGTTTTGCCATTATAATCCTGCAAAGAAAAATCGGGGGCTTTATTAGAAGATGGGTTTTGTCCGATTTTAGAAATTAAAATCCAGCCTAAAACAATAATCGCCGCTATAATAATAAAAAGATATATTTTTTTCATTATTTAATTTTGATCCTCAAATTTATATCCCGCGTCCTGCCAGCCGGCCAAGCCGTCGGCGTAGTGGTAAACATTGTTGTAGCCGGCTTTTTCAAGCTCGGCCGCAGCCATAACGCTTAACTGGCAGCCGCTTGAAGCGCAATATACGATGATTTGCGCGTCTTTGGGAGCCATAGTTTTTACTTCAAATTCTTTTATAAATTCCGCGCCGTAAGGAACATTAACTGCCGTGGGAATATGTCTGCCCTCAAAACTGTTTGGCATCAAGACATCTACCAAATAGTAATCTTTTTTGCCGCTGTCTATTTTCACTTTTAACTCTTGGGTGGTAATTTGTTTTGTCATCGATTTAATTTTAATTATAAATTATAATTTTTTATTTATATAATTCTGTATCGGGATGCGCCGCTGCCCAGGAAAACCAGAAGGCGCCGAAAGGATTGATACGCACTAATTTCTTCTCTCCGCCAGAGGCGGATTCGCCTTCGGCGGAAAAAAGACGGACGGCATCAATATCTTTTTCGTATTGAACGATAATCTTTTTGCCTTGAAAAACGTCTTCAATCTTTCCCGCTTTTTTTACCGCTTCCGGCCAATAGGCTTTTGCTTTTCCGTTGATGACAATGCCGAGCACGAAATCCTTTTCATTGAGACGATCATCTTTTTTGCCGACTGGGAAATAAGTTCCCGGGGTCGTGTAGTAATCGCCATACGGGTCTTGTCCGTAAAATCTTGTTGCTCCGGTGTCTCGCGAAAGAACCTCGCCGTTTGGATGAAGTTTTTTCCATTCGCCAAATCTAATCTGGTCGGACGGTAAAACCGCGAGGCGGGTTCCAGTCATCTCTCCCACGATTGCCTCGCCTAAAATTTGCGACCACAAAGAATCGGTTTTGCGGTCATACATCACCAAATTGGAATTCCAAAGTTTGCCCGAAGTGCCAAATTCAACTCGCTCGCCGCTAACCACTGGGTCAAAAACGATCCCCGACAAGCAAAGGGGGCAGTAAGTCACCAGAACTCGCTTATCGCTTACCGTGTCATTGACAATTTCATGCCATACTAAAATTTGGAACGGATAAAATCTATTAACGCCATCAAAACTCAAAGCGATACCGGGCTCGCTATCGCTTAAAAATTTTCCCGCTTCGGAAACCGAAATAAATTTTGGATTATCAATTGACGGAATGCCGTCTTCGGGCGGGCCGCCGCCGAGGATTTCGTCAAGGGGCACGCTATGTTTAACGCCGTCAGTTATCATAATTTCTTTATGTTTAACGCCGCCAGTTATCATAATTTCTTTTTCGTTTCTTAATATTTTTTTAAAAAAAACGCCGAGCGTCGCGATGGCAGTAACTGACAATAAAATAATTAAAAATGTTTTCTGAGTCATAAAAAACTTTTTTTTAATTATTTTATATTTAGTAACTTTGAAATTTTTTCTTTATCAAACCCGACGGTAATTTGGCCGTCAATGTCAATGACCGGCACACCAAGTTGGTTGGACTTCGCGATCATTTCTTCTTGCGCCTTGGTATCAATTGAAACATCTTTTTCTTCATACGCAACGTTGTGTTCTTTAAAAAACGCCTTAGTCATTTTGCAGTAAACGCAGGTAGGAGTGGTGTAAATTATAACTTTTGCCATAAATTTTTATTATTTAAATTAGTATTTTAATTGTTCGACCTTTTTTGTTTTGATCGGAAATATTTTTATTATTTGTTTTACAATCGGATTTTGGCTGTTTATTTCATAGCAGACCATTTGCCCCATTCTCGTTTTTTCAATCAATCCGACGCGTTCAAGAATTTTTAACTGCTGGGAAGCCGCCGAAAGGGTAATGCCGAAAACTCCCGCAACATCCGTAACACAAAGATCATATTTTTCTGCTAAAAGCCTAAAAATACGAAATCTTCCAAAATCGCCCAACGCGTCAAAAATCAACATAAGCTGATTATCATTTTGCGAAGTTTCAGATTTTATTTTTTGTATCTGAGCTTTGGTAAGCATAGCAGTACTTAAACAATTGCGCAACTATTAAAAGCATAGCAGAAGTGCTTTTGCCTGTCAATGCTTTCAATAGTTTACAAAGTTAAAAGGTTTTTGGTAAGGTAAAGTCGAAGAAAGCACTTTGAAATTATTGGGAGGCGCTGGCAATGCGAAAACTTTCTATCGCCGCACTTTTCAGCTTTTTGGCCGGCGGATGTATCGGAATAAAATCATTTCCCGCAGTCGCGCCTTGCAACCAAACTATTTGTGATAATTATCAGGCGGAATATTATAAATCAACATTTGCCTATTCAAAGACATTGCCCGCGCCACTTGTTGCGGAGGAAAAAATGCTTGAGACCGAACGTTATCAAAGTTTTTTTCTTTCCATGCCCTCTTCCGGGCCAAACGGGCAAAATGAAAATCTGG
>CAZBVM010000011.1:0-19308 GCA_964495505.1 uncultured Candidatus Saccharibacteria bacterium
TAATGGCGCGGATTGCTTGGAATAAAGGTATCACAAAATACTCCCCGAAACCTTGTTTGTGTGGCTGTGGGGAGTGCGTTTCAGTACATAAATACTCCAAGAAAAGTGGAGAAGGCTTTAGTTATTCGGTAAACAAATTCATTAAAGGGCACGAGAAAAGAGGCATCAACGGTTTTAATTCGGAAATGTACTCTCCTCGTTTATGTCTTTGCGATTGCGGACAACACACTAAAAAATTTAAGGGGAAATATAACTATTTTATAAAAGGACACGAAAATATTGGACGAGCGCCTTGGAACAAGGGCGGAACTTTTTCTGAAGCGGTAAGGCATAAAATGAGCTTGGCTCGATTGGGCAAAGAGCCAGCGAATAAGATAAGTATCGATCTCAAGAAAATACATGAATTTTATGTCGTAGACGGCAAGGCCGCTTCTGCGGTGGCTAACGATTTAGGAGTAAATGAATATGTTGTAAAATCTCGCATAAAGAAATACGGATGGAGCCGTTCAACCAAAGAGGCATGTTCATCTCCGGAATTTAGACAAACAATGAGAGAAATAAGAGTCAAGGCGTTGACGACTAAAGAAAAAATCGCAAGCCCGAATAAACTGGAAAAATTAATTTACGAGGTTATCGATAGGTCCGGAATAGCGCATCAAAAACAAGCGCCTCTTTTTAATAAATTTGTAGTGGATATTTTATTTCCTCAGCGATTTTTAGTTGTAGAAATATTTGGTCGCTATTGGCATGAATTGCCCGAAATAAAGAAAAAAGATCATTCTAAAAGGAGATATTTAAAAAAGTGCGGATATAGAGTCGAGGAATTATGGGATTACGAGATTAGATCGTTCGGCGCTGAATCTGTTATGGAAAAAATTTTTAAAAAATACAATTTATTAAACTATGGCTAGAATTATTACAATCGTTAATGCCAAAGGAGGCGTGGGAAAGAGTACGACCGCGATTAATCTGGGCGCTTATCTTGCCGCGCTTGGAAAATACGTTTTGCTTGTTGACCTGGACCCGCAGGCCAACGCTACTGTTGGTCTTGGCGTTGATTGGCGCGCACTTGATAAACATCTTTACCATTCGCTTACTAATTTTCTTGGACCAGAAGAAATTATAAGAAAAACCGGTCTTTTTGGTTATGATCTTCTGCCGGCGGCGCCCGCTTTGGCGGGCGCCGCGGTAGAACTGGTAAATTTAGAACGCCGCGAATGGCGGCTTTATGATTTGCTTAGAAAAATAAGAACTAATTACGACTACATTATAATTGATTCGCCGCCATCTTTGGGTCTTTTAACTTTAAACGGACTGGTGGCGGCGGAAGAAATAATCATTCCGGTTCAGTGTGAATACTACGCGCTTGAAGGTCTTGGTCAGCTTCTTGAAACAATTGAATTAATACGTAATAATTTAGGACGGGATTTAAAAATAAAAGGAGCGCTTCTCACCATGTATGATCGGCGGCAAAAATTAAGCCGGGATGTGGCCAAAGAAGTCCGCCGAAATTTTCCGGGGCTTGTTTTTTCTGCGGTGATACCCCGCTCGGTGGCTTTAGCCGAAGCGCCGAGTTTTGGCAAAACCATTTTGCAGCACGCGCCATATTCGCTCGGTGGCCACGCTTATCGCGAACTGGCGCAAGAAATTATAAATTTAGATAAACAAATTAGTAATGTATCTAGCGACAAAATTAAATTTTAAAATTGTAGGTGGGGGCGAGCCGCCCCGCGAAGCGGGGTGGGGCTAAGCAATTTTTAAATTTAATTTTGTCGCTAGAAAAAATATGGCAAAATTATCGGGTTTAGGAAGAGGACTTGAATCATTAATACCGAGGGTGAATAAAAAACCGGAAGCGGCGATTTTTGGTGATGCTCCAAAAACTAAAGAAAGTATTTTTTTAGTTGAAACCGACCAAATAAAAGAAAATCCCTATCAGCCACGTCGCGATTTTAATGAAGAGGAACTAAGGTCTTTAGCCAATTCCGTAAGAGAACACGGAATTTTACAGCCCCTAATTGTTACCAAATCCGAAGAAGAAACAGCTTCGGGCATTAAAGTTTCTTACGAACTTGTAGCCGGCGAGCGCCGGCTTAAAGCTGCTAAAATAGCCGGACTTAATTTTGTTCCGGCTGTAATTAGGCCAAAAATCGAGGAAAAACAAAAACTGGAACTGGCTTTAATTGAAAATATCCAAAGGGCTGATTTAAATCCACTTGAAAAAGCCAGGGGCTACGAAAAATTGGTCAAAGAATTCGGGTTAACCCAAAAAGAAGTGGCCGAAAAGGTGGGGCAGTCGCGGGAAGGAGTGGCTAACGCGCTGCGGCTTTTAAATTTGCCGGTTGAAATCCAGAAAGCGATTGAATCCGGAAAAATTTCCGAAGGCCACGGCCGGACGATTTTGGCTTTAAGCGGCGATAATCAAAAAATTGCCCTAATGAATGAAATAATTTTAAAAAATCTTTCGGTGAGAGCCGCCGAAAGTTTAGGAAGGCAGGTTAAAGGAGTTTCTAAAAGAGTAAGAGAAAATTCTCTTGATGCGGAATCAAAGGAACTAGAATCGCGGCTTGAAGAATTTTTTGGAACAAGGGTAAAACTCGCCAAAACCGGCAACCGCGGCCGCATTTTAATTGAATTTTATTCTCCAGAGGAACTAACCGCTATTTTAGATAAAATTTTAAAAAGTTGACAGATAATAGTATCTGTGATATACTCTGATCAAGATTTAAGCTCTTTAACCGGCCCGCTTAATTCCCGCATGGTGCGGGATAAGGCGACGCCAAAATCCGCCTGACGGCGGAAGGGAGGACTATCATGGGTACCCTCAAGCAGGCCTCTAAGATTCTCTCGCTGTTCGAGGAAACGCCGACGGAACAGGTGCAGGCGATTCTCGAGTCCGGACTTCTCACCGACCTTCGCGATGGTAACATCATCGAGGTGAAGCGGGACTACTTCCGGAAGCTACTCGGTCTCAAGCCCATCAACCCGCCACTTCTCGATCCGGTCGGCGTGATCAAGGTTCCGGCGACCAAGCAGTTCATCGCTCGCGACCACTTCGTGGTTGACACCAGTCGCAAGGCCCGAGTGAAGATCGCGTGGCTAGGTAGTAACTTCAAGAACCAGTTTCTCGGCAAGATCGAGGCGCCAGCTGCCGAGGCGAAGCTCGACTACGCGCAGCTCACCCGCTCGATGCTTGACGACGAGATCCGGAAGGAAATCGGGGCCAGGCGCGAAGAGACCATGCTTGCCGCAATCTGGGCGCTCATGGAGCGCCAGCCAAATGGCGAGTCGGGCGCGCTCCTTACCAACAGCTACGCGAACATCTTTTATGTTCGCGACGTCAACGGCGCGTTCTGGGCCGTGGGCGTCAACTGGAACTCGTTCAACGATGGCTGGAACGTTAATGCCAATTCGGTTGAGAACCCGGACGGGTGGAATGATGGCAACCAGGTGTTCTCGAAACTTTCTTCATTCAATTCCTCCGTCTATATACGGAGGCGTTGTTTTTCTGCCAGCCGCCGAGCATCTTGCCAATCTCTATAAGTACTTGAGATAAAACAATATATTTTTTGTTGTCTAGCGCTTTGATTTCCCAGGCGATTTGGAGCATGAACTTTAGTAAATCAAAAACGTCAGAAGCCTTATTAAGATATATTGTCTTCCGCTCTTCAGTTTTGTAACTCGCAGTAAACAGGTTTTCAATAGTTTGAACAAAAAAAGAATCTATCTTAAGCCCGATACTGAATCTAGAAATTTTATCCAAATGAATCAAATACTCATGCCAGATTTTGTATGCGATAATCAGTTTTTGGATAATCGGCAAAACCGGTCGGGGGGGGGGTCTTAAATGTATTATTATGAAAATTCAATTGCGACATAGTTTTGAAGATATTATTTGTCTTGAAAATTTACTTGAAGCATGGAAAGAGTTTATTCGAGACAAAAGAAGAAAATCTGACGTTCAAGAATTTTCCCTAAAGCTGATGGATAATATTTTTATTCTCCACGAAGATTTGAGTTCTGGTAACTATAAGCATGGCGGATATCATGCTTTTAATATCTCTGATCCTAAACCAAGGAACATCCACAAAGCAAGCGTTCGCGACCGGCTTTTACATCACGCGATTTATCGCGTACTTTATCCTTTTTTCGATAAGACATTTATTTCCGACTCTTATTCCTGCCGACTTAATAAAGGAACTCATAAAGCGCTTAATAGATTCCGTGTGTTTTCTTATATTGTTAGCCGCAATAATACAAAAACCTGCTGGATTTTAAAATGTGATATCAGAAAATTCTTTGCAAGCGTTGATCATAAAATTCTGTCAGATATTTTAAACTCATATATTCCTGATAAATATATTCTCGGACTTTTACAAGAAATTATAGAAAGTTTTTCTGTAAAACCAGAAGTTGGTTTGCCGCTTGGAAATCTAACCTCGCAGTTATTTGTAAATATCTACATGAACGAGTTTGACCAATTTATAAAGCGCAAACTAGAAACAAATCATTATATTAGATATGCGGATGATTTTGTGATTTTATCTCAAGACAAAAAATGGCTTTTGAGCATAATTCCTAAAATTATAGATTTTTTATTGGTAGAACTTCATCTTCAGCTGCATCCTGATAAAATATCCATACGAACAATCGCTTCCGGAGTGGATTTTTTAGGATGGGTTAGTTTTTCCGATCACCGGGTGTTGAGAACGACCACAAAAAGGAGAATGGTAAAAAGATTAAAAGAGTCACCAACATTTGCGACAATTAGTTCTTACTTAGGTTTATTGAAACACGGCAATACCAGAAAACTTAAAAAACTTATAACTCAAATTTTGTAGCTCACTTCTTCCACTCCCTTGGTTTTTTTAATAGCAAGCATAAGCTCCTCAAGTTTGTGTTTGTTTTTTGATTCAATTGAAAAATTTAAGTAGTGATATGGATCTTTTCCTCCCTCGCTTTTTACTGAAAGAATATTTATTTTTTTAAAAGAGATCACATTAGTCACATCTTTCAAAATGCCGATGCGGTCGCGCACTACCACTCGCAGGTTAGTTGCAGGAAGCGTTTTGGGGCGCCCCCTGATTAAATTTTTGTTTTTTAATTTTACGGCGCTTCTAATTCTCTCTTTGGCTAGATTTGTTTTAACAAAACCGAGCCAGTCCTCCGACGGCTTTTTATTTTTTTGAATTAAAATTTCCACCGCGTCTCCCGACTGAAGCTCGGTGCTTAGAGGCACTATTTTTCCGTTTATTTTAGCGCCGGCGCACTGATGTCCGATGTCGCTGTGAATCGCGTAAGCGAAATCAACTGGCGTGGCGCCCTCCGGCAAGTCCAGGGCGTCGCCTTTGGGAGTTAAAACAAAAATCCGGTCTTTTAAAAAATCAATTCTTAAGGAATTAAAAAATTCATCGCTACCTCTCACTGCCCTTTGCCATTCGCGCAATTGTTCAACCCAGGCCAGTTCTTTTCTAGAAACATCAAGATCGCGGCCAAAATAATTATGTTCCTTATAGGCCCAGTGGGCGGTAATGCCGTTTTCGGCCCTCTCGTGCATTTCTGGAGTCCTAATCTGAATTTCGGTTATTTTTCCCTTCGGCCCGAATACCGAAGTATGCAAACTTTGGTAGCCGTTGGGCTTTGGCGTGGCGATATAATCTTTAATGAGTCCTGTGACTGGTCTCCAAACTTGATGAATGGCGCCTAAAGCCAAATAGCAATCTTCAACATTTTTCATAATAATTCTGGCAGCCACCAAATCGTGGATTTTATCAAAATCCATCTGATAACGAAGCAGTTTTTTGTATAAACTGTAAAGATGTTTGGCTCGGGCGTGAATTTCCACGGGGATAATGCTCTCGCCCCTGAAAATTTCATAAATAATTGGTCCTAATTTGTTAATATAATTTTTGCGCGTTTCGTATCTTTCGGCCACTTCATTTTCAAGCCAGCCGTATTTTTCGGGATATAAATATTTAAAAGCCAAATCTTCCAGTTGGCCTTTTAGTTCACCCATTCCCAGCCGATAAGCGATTGGGGCGTAGATTTCCAAGGTCTCTAAAGCGATTGCTTTTTGTTTTTCTTCCGCCAAATAGTTCAGGGTCTGCATGTTGTCATAGCGGTCGGCCAGTTTTATTAAAACCACCCTGATATCTTTAGCCATCGCCAAAAACATTTTTCTTAAATTTTCCGCTTTGCCCTCTGCGCCGCCGTACTTTATTTTGTCAAGCTTAGTGACGCCATCTACTAGGAACGCAATAGTTTGGCCAAACCTTTTTTCAATATCGCTTAAAGTATAGCTTGTATCCTCAACCACATCGTGGAGCAGGGCGGCGGCGACCGTTTCGATATCAAGATTCATCTTAGTGAGCGTTAGCGCGATGTTTAAAGGATGCTGAATGTAGGGCTCGCCCGATTCCCGTTTTTGGCCCCTGTGAGCTTTTTCGGCAAGCTCAAAAGCCGTCTTAATCAGGTTTTTTTCCTGCGTTTTTTGAAAATAAGTTAATATTTTTTCCAGCATTTGTTGATAAGGAAAGTGTAATCCAATCTCTCTTATTTTGACAAGAAATTTTGAAAAACCCGCTTTATCGCGGGTTGTATTTATAATTTAGGATTTAGGTAGTAAAACTCCGGTGTAAAAATTTTCCGGTTTGAGATATTTATCAACAACTTCAGTAACTTCGTCAATCGTCACTTCTTCTAAACGCTTAATGCTTTCTTCGAAACTTATTGGCATATTCCTAATAGAGACTCTACGGGCGGCTCCAATTAAGATATTCATAGTATTGTCAGTTAAACTATAGCTTCCTTTTATTAGTTTTTTAGCTCTTTTAAGAAGCTTTTCATTTCTTTTTTCTCTAATAGTGATTTTAAAGGCAAGACCCAAGGCCTTTTCGTAATTTGACGGCAATGTTGTCATTCCAATTCCAAAAAAAGCGGCGTCGCTTCTTTCTTGTACCATGGACCATACGGAATAGCAAAAACCGTGTTTTTCTCTTATTTCAAGAAAAAATGGAAAAGACATTCCACCGTCAATCATTTTTTGGAATAGATAAAGCGCATAAGCTTCTTTCTCGGTTACCGCTGGGAAAACTGATTCTGAAGTAATATGCGCTTGTTCAGTTTCTTTATATAATACCGGCTTGTCAGTTGGTTTATTCGGTAAAACGCAAGGCCGGCGCTCATGTTTTTTTGTTTTTTCTACTTTCGGAAAGTGAATATTTATGAGATCGGTAAGTTTTAGAGGATCAGCGCTGCCAACGGCAAGATAAGTAAAGTTTTCCGGGTGGTAATATTTTCTGGCAAAACGGAAAAAATCTTCTTGTTTAAAATTTTCAATCGCTTCTTTTAAACCGATGGTTATTTGCGAAAGAGGGTGACCGGCCATTCTTTTTTTAGTCAAACTTTCTCCTAAGTAAGAATCTGGGGAATCATTTCGATCGGCCATTTCCTGTAAAACAATTTTCATCTGAGTAGGGATAATATCTTTTTGAAATCTTGGATAGAACAGCGATTCTCCTAAAACTTTAACCGATCTTGCGATTTCACCCGTGTCAATTTTATGGAAGTAAAGCGTTTCTTCGTCGTCGGTAAAAGCGTTGCTTATCCCGCCAACGCTTTCTATATAAGTAGACATAGCTTTTTGTGTCTTTAAAGAAGCAGTGCTTCCTTGAAAAAACATATGTTCAAGCGCGTGAGCAAGACCGGCTTCTTTTGGCCACTCTTCATCTCGAGAACCGACATTGGTTAATACTCCAATAGAGGTATTTTTAGTATGCGGCAAAGACAAAAACCACAGCGGCGCGCCGCTTTCAGTGTTAAACTTTTGCCAATCCATTTTTTGCCTCCGCCGATTGCTTTTATTTTAACGAACCATTAATAAAAAGATAGTATTAAACAAAATCCCAGTCAAGTTACTTCTTACTTAATCTTTATCTTTCTTGGGATTTTGCCAGGTGGCCCAGTCGCATTTTGGCCAATTGGAACAACCCCAAAAGGTTCGGCCTTTTTTGGTGCGGCGCCTGACAATATGCCCAGTTTCACATTTCGAGCATTGGCCAAGATCTTCCGACGCTTCTTTCTCTTTCGACTCAAGAGGAGCGGTATATTTGCAATTTGGAAAACCGCTGCAGGCGTAAAATTTTCCGTATCGACCCATTCTTACTACTAGATCTTTCCCGCATCGCGGACACTTTAATTCAGTTTTTTCCATAGTGATTTCTTTTTTATTTAATTCTTCGGATTTTTTGTCTAAATTTTCTTTGAACGGTTCCCAAAATTCTTTTATCACCGGTTGCCATTTTTTCTTACCGCTCGCAATATTGTCTAAATCTTCTTCCATTCGGGCCGTAAATTCCAAGTCAACAATTTTAGGAAAATGCTCCACTAAAATATCATTTACCAAAGTGCCGATATCAGTCGGCCTGAGGCGTTTTTGATCGTCTTTTAAAACGTAGCGTCGCGCTTGAATGGTTGCCATCGTCGGCGCGTAAGTGGATGGCCGCCCGATGCCATGCTCTTCGAGCGATTTGATTAAACTGGCTTCATTATATCGCGCCAGCGGCTCAGTGAAATGCCGCTCCGGTTTTAATTCTTTTAATTTTAGATTTTCTTTTTCTTGAAGCGCTGGCAGTTCGATTTCGGCAGTTTTCATAGGATAAACCCTAAGAAATCCATCAAATCTTAGAGTATTGCCGTTCGCTCTAAAAGTGTATTTTGACGCAATAATGTCAACACTGCTCATGTCAAAAATAGCATTCGGCATTTGAGTTGCCATAAATCTTTTCCATATCAAATCATAAAGTTTGAATTGCTGGGGCGCGAGTTTTGCCATAAACTGCTCCGGTTCGGCATCTGGCGAAGTCGGACGAATGGCTTCATGAGCTTCCTGGGCCAGTTTTGATTTTGTTTTATAAATCCGAGGAGCCCCCACCAGATACTTATCTCCAAATAAGCTTTTTATTTTTTTAAATGCCGCATCAACCGATTCTTTTGATAAATTTACCGAATCGGTTCTCATATAAGTGATGAGCCCGGTTTCATACAATTGCTGGGCGATTACCATTGTCTGTTTCGCACCGAAACCGAATTTTGAAAAAGCTGTCTGCTGAAGAGTTGAAGTGGTAAATGGCGCCAAGGGCTGCCGGCGCATTTCTTTTTTAGTTATTTTTTCAACTAAATAATCAGCGCCGTCTAAATCGGAAACAATTTTTTTCGCCTCATCCGTGGTTTTGATTCCAAACTTTTCTAATCTCTTTTCCCCGATTTTTATAAGATTGGCCAGAAAATCAGAACTTGGAACTTGGAACTTGGAACTTGGAACTTCCATTTTTTGCAGTATCGCAAAAATGGTGTGGTATTCTTCCGGTTTAAAATTTTCAATCTCCCGTTCGCGTTCCACTACCAACCGAACCGCTACGGATTGGACACGGCCGGCCGAAAGGCCGCGGGCAACTTTTTTCCACAAAAAAGGAGACAATTTATAACCGACTAGCCGGTCTAAAACTCTACGCGCTTGCTGGGCGTCTACCCGCTGCATATCAATTTCCCGAGGATTTTTTAAAGCTGCTTCAATCGCCGTTCTGGTGATTTCATGAAAAACAATTCTCTCATAATTTTTGATTTTTGATTTTTGATTTTTGATTTCGTTCAAGCCCAAGGCTTGAACGAGGTGCCACGAAATTGCCTCGCCCTCCCGATCTTGATCGGTCGCTAATATGACTTTTTCCGATTTTTTAGCGTTGGCTTTTAATTCAGCGACTCTTTTTTTGGCTTTGGGCAAGATAACGTATTCCGGCTCAAAGTCTTTTTCTAAATCAATTCCTACTTTTTTTTCCGGCAAATCGCGCACATGGCCGTATGATGATTCAACTTTAAAACCGCTCCCGAGGAATTGGGAGATAGTTTTGGCTTTGGTCGGTGATTCTACAATAACTAATTTCATATAAATTCAGATGAAAATAAAATTTTAAAATTGCTTAGCCCCACTCCTCACTTTGCTCGGAGCGGCTCGCCCCCACCTACAATTTTAAAATTTTATTTTCATCCTCATTTCTTTATATTTTAGCGAATTTTCCGCCGATGTTTTTTATTATACCCTGAATTTCTAAAACAGAAATAATCGGCAACACCGAAGCAGCGGACATTTTAGCAATTTCGCAAATTTTATCAATATGAACCGGCTCTTTTTCAATAATGCTAAAAATTAATTTTTCTTCCGGATTCATATTTTTCTCCCTACGGGAGATGTCCCGCAGGGACACTTTTTTTAGATCGGCGAGGTTTAGTTCTTCTAAAATATCGTCAACAGAAGTAACCATTTTAGCACCGCTTTTTATCAAGTTGTTTGTACCTGTAGAATTTTTGGAAAATATTGAACCGGGAATGGCAAAAACCTCTCGATTTTGTTCTAGCGCCAGTCCCGCCGTTATCAAAGCGCCGGATTTTTCCGGCGCTTCAACGACCAAAACGCCCCGGGAAAGCCCGGAAACAATCCGGTTGCGTTCCGGAAAATACCAAATCTCAGATTTAAGGTTTGGCTCATACTCGCTTGTAACGGCGCCACCGGAATCAACTATTTTTTTAACTAGTGTTAGATTTTCTTTTGGAAATATTGATGCGTCATTAATACCAGAACCCAAAACCGCGATTGTTTTCCCGCTTCCGGCAAGCGCGCCCAAGTGGGCTTGGGTGTCTATGCCTAAAGCTAAGCCGCTAACAATGTTAAAACCCAGTTCCGCGAGTTCTTTGGCAATTTTAAACGTTAAAGTTTTCCCGTATTCGGAAGCGGCTCTGGTGCCGACGATGGCAAAATTCAAATCGTGATTTTTTGGCAACTCTCCCCGCACGTAGAGTTGTTTCGGAGCGTTCGCAATTTCTTTAAGAATTTTCGGATACTCCCGCGAAGATTTTTTTATGATTTTGATTTCATCTTTTGGCATTATCTCGCCAATATACATAATTTATAATATTTTGACAAATTCAGACAACTCGGTTATAGTGGCGGCAATGTATCTTGACAACTTAATAACTAGTAATGGAAAGGGATATCCGTGGGTACTTCGGCAAAGTATAACAATACAAATTTTGTGACGTTTTTGAAAGCGCTCGCGGTTAACGCCGGTTGCGTAGCGGTGGTTTATTGGGCATACCGTGAGGGTTGGGTTAATGCTGTTTTGGAATCTGACACAATTTTTATTTCCCGAATCATTTTCGGTTTGGGGCTTTTAGGTTTAACAATGGCGGTGTGGCGGATTCTTAAGGTTTCAAGAGAGCTGGACATTGCTGATAAATATTACGCGCTCGCGCGGGAAAAAAGCGCGGAGGAAGCAATTTCTTGGCTTAGGTCCACCCAGTCGCTGGTGGCGGAATTTGCGCAGCGTTTTGCCAGAGCTGGCTCCGACAATAAGTCTATTTTAGTAGCTCAGCTTGAGAAAAAAATGATTAGAAAGTTTTCTTATCTTACCACTCTTGGAGATTGGCTAGTAAGACTTGGCTTGTTGGGAACCGTGGTTGGTTTTCGTATGGGCTTAAGCGGTGCTGACTTCGAAGCGCTTCGCAATTTTGAGCTATTTGGCCCGGTTTTCAACGCGCTTAAAGGGAAGTTTTTCATCGCGCTTGATACTACTATTGTCGGCATTTGCATGTCTATTTGGCTTGATATTAACTTAAAGTGGATTTTGCGTCCGGCAATGGGAAAAGTCATTGAAGAGGCGGTTAATACTGGGGTTTCATATGAACAACTGGGATGATGATAGCCAAAATACTACTGGGACTGCGATGTCTGACGTGCTTTTTAGTCCCGGTATGATGTTTTTAATACTATTTTTAATGGTTATAGTATTTATTAATCCTCCCAAAAAGCAAGTCGAAGCCGAGGCGGCGGTTAAAATGCCGGGTAACATTATGGTCTGGATTAGATGGCCGGATTACGTTGATGTTGATGTTGACCTTTGGGCGCAAGCGCCCGGCGACAGGCCGGTTGGGTATTCTAACCGAGCCGGAAACACTTTTAATCTCTTAAGGGATGATTTGGGTAGTACTCGTGATACAACCAAGCTGAATTATGAAGTTATATTTGGCCGGGATATGCCTAATGGAAAGTACACTATAAATGTGCATCTTTTTAGAAACGGCTCGGAACTTACCGAAGTTTCCGTTGATGTCGATGTTTTTATAAGCTATGGAAGCCGCACGGAGACAATAGCGAAGAAAAGAGTTATCTTAACGCAGGTTGGGCAAGAAATTACCGTTGTTAATTTTGTTTTAGAAGGCGGAAAACTTATTGGCAAGTCCGATGATACATATGCGCCGCTGCGCCCCGCTGTTGGAGTACCATAATGGTTGAGTACGCATTTCTTATCGGTCCATACTTTTTGGGTTCTATAGTGATTGCATTTACGCTGGCCGTTGTCTCTATTTGGTGGAGCCGCAGCCCGCTTTTTAAAGCGGCGGCTCTTCTCGCCTTAGGAGCGCTTGTTTGGCTGAATTTCACGGCAGCGGATAATTTTTATAAACTCGCGTTCAATCATTTATCGCGGCCAAAGCCAGTTACTTTTGGGGAGCTTCAAGATATGCTTCCTGAAGGGCACCCGGGGCATCTGGTGCTTTATGGCGAAGTAAAAACTGGATCGGGAATTTATCTTCTTTTGCGCTCGCCTAATCATTCTGAACCGCGATATTACCTTATGGCTACAGATAAAAAAGTACAGGAGCAATTCAAAGATGCTCAGCAAAAAGCTAAAGAAAAAAATACCCAACTTCTGCTTGGCGGAAAGCATAAGGGCGGGAAACCCGGCGATAAAAATAAGGCCAATGGCAACGAGGCCGGCCGGGAAAGAGGAAAAGAAGGAAGGGGAGGATTTGACAAAAGCCCCAATACAATTTTCCATCCCGCGCCCGTAGCTGGCGGTCCCGAAAAAACTGATCGGCCGCAAGACCGGCCAATTATCATCCCAACGCCGAATTCAGAGTCATTACCATATTAATATTGTATGATATCAGTAAAAAAGCCCATAAAATTCGGGCTTTTTAAATTTGACATTGCTATTTTTTACAGCAATAATAAAAACACTAAAGCCCTTTAAAATCTTTTCATAGGAAACAAGGAATGGAGAAAGAAATGAAAGCGTTGCGAGCGCTGTTAGTGCCGGTTATCTTATTTGTAGGTTTTGTGTCTTTGGGGGCTTCTAGGCAAGTCGATTCGCCCATAGTTTCGCCTGAGGAACAAAAAATTATTGTTGAAGAGATGCGGGTCTTCGCGGAAATTCTTATCTCTTATGCGACGTTATCCTTGGACAAGCCGGCCGACATTCGGGCTTGCGCCCAAGAGATGCTCCGCATGAAGCCGAACGAAAAAAGCTGCCGCGATAAGTACTCAGTGTGGCACTCTAAGGAAGAAGCTCGAATGCTTGAAACCGAAATGGAAGGCAAGTTCGGCGGCGTTGGGCTTGAAATTTCAGAGCAAGACGGAAAAGTGGTAGTTATTTCGCCGATTGACGGCACTCCGGCGTATCGCGCCGGTCTGAAATCAGAAGACGTGATTACTAAAGTTGATGGCGTTGCGGTGGTTAATATTACAGACGCAACGAGGCGTCTGCGCGGCACGCCGGGTATTGCGGTGGAAATTACCGTTGACAGAAACGGCCATGAGTTCTTGTTTAAGGTCGTACGCGAAACCATTATCATTCACGAAGTTTCGGTTAAAACTATAGGCAGTTCTCAAGATGCCATCGGCCATATTAAAGTTAAGATATTTGGTGAAATTATGCCGGAGGAGTTACGTAAAGAAATTACAAAATTTCGAAGCCAGGGCGTTAATAAAATCATCCTTGATTTTCGCAACAATCCCGGCGGGCTTTTAAACAGTGCTTTTGATGCCCTCTACGATTTTGCGCGTGCCGGCGATGTTCTTATAGTAATGCGCGAACGGGATCAGTCCACTGTTTACGATGCCGCGTACGTGAAAAAAAAGCTTAGGCTTAACCGCGCACCCGGGATGTTCCGCGATATACGGGTGGTTATTCTGGTTAACAAAGGCAGCGCTTCGGCGTCGGAGATTTTTGCCGGAACCATGAAGGACTGGGGTTATCCGGTTGTTGGTCCGCCCTGTGATCCTTCGGGCAAACTGCCCTGTGGGACTTTTGGTAAAGGTGTCGGTCAGACGGTGATTCCGCTTTCCGGAGGTTCATCTTTAGGCCTTACCACCTTTGAATTCCTAGTCGGCAATTCCAAAACCAAAATCAACGACACTGGCGTTGTCCCGACTCACAAGATCGTTGACCCACGGCCGTCTTCTTCAGAGACGCTCCGCGAGGACAAACAACTCGAAAAAGCTATTGAACTTCTTTCCAACTAGAGGGCGCTATGCGCCCTTTTTTAGCGCGCTTGACTTGAATAACCAAAAGCATTATAATTATATTAACAGTTTAAGGGAAAGTAATTTTAAAAATAGGCGGGAGAGGCAAATGAGAAAGAAAGTCGCTCTTTGGACTGTTATTTTATTGGTGAACGCAATTATCGGCGTTATCAGCGTTAGAACTTATCAGAATTTGGAAGCCAGGATTACCAGTATTGGAAATTTCCAGAGCAGTTCTCATGCAAGGAATTTTATGAATTATCAAGAATTCAAGCAACTCCAATCTTCTCACAAAAAAACATCTACTGAACTATTGAGGATTTTGGGAGTTGACGGCAGGTACGATTTTAACAATAACTTAGTAAGAGATCGGGATTTAGATAAAATTTTTGATTATAAAGTTTATGTCAGAACCAGCGTAACTCTGGAAGTTCCGGAAAAATTAATTAAATTAGATCCTGATTCTGTGAAAAGTGTCGTGAGAGTAAGCGAAGCGCCGGCGGTGGTTATCGGCCGGTATGTTTTAATGGCTTCTCATGTTGTTGATGCCGCAATTTTAAGCCGTCAAAAAGTAATGATAAATGCTCCTTTCGGAGTGTTGGAACAAATTTTTGAGTTTAAAGTTATGAAATATAGCACGAAGATTCTTTTGGCGGACGGTTCGGAGCACTCTTTAAAGGAGTTGTACCGGAATATAGAAAAAGATTTTAGTTTGTTTGAAATGCAGGAAAGCATTAGCGCGCCGAATTTTCCTTTTGAAATTGGGAAAAGCGGTGAATTGCAAATTGGCCACTTTATTTATATGAACGGTCGGCCAAAAATTCATTCAGAAGTAGCCAGGCCGGGTTACGTAACTTCTTTGGTAAGCGCTGTTTTTGACGGCGTGGCCGGAACAGAAAAAAATAACAATGAATTCGGTCTTTCGCAGTCAACGGATTCTGGAGATTCGGGTTTTCCGGTTATGGCTTTCAGAGACGGCCGGCCGGAGCTTATCGGGATTTACTTGGGGTGGACGTATAAAACCGTTGATGATAACAGCCCGAATACCAGATCAAGGGCGTTAAAAATCAACGTGGCCATTGAAGAAATTAAGGAAAAACTGAAGCTCGACTTACGCGAGCTTCAGCATCAAATTTTAAGTAGATAAATGGATAGCCACGCTACTTACGCCATTTCCAACTTGGAAATGGCGTTTTTCATGATTTTACCAAGTTCTTTCATCTCGTTTGCGGTAAATTTTTTCAAAATTATTTTGTCCGCCCTCACTCTTGTATTTTGCTTGCCCGCCGTAGCTTTAGCGAAGGCGGGTTGGATTCCAATTCGTAGACGCCAGAAATTTTTGGTCTTAAGCGCTTTTATTACCGACTCAACGCCCCCGTGGCCGGCCGAGCGTCGGCCGAATGAAAATTTAAAATTGCCCCATAAAATATCAATATCGTCGTGAACAACTAAAATATTTTCCGGTTTTATTTTAAATTGTTTTATTAGTGCTAAAACCGCCATGCCCGATTTATTCATGAATGTTCGCGGCTTTGCCAACCGAAGTCCGACTTCGGGGAATTTTTGAAGTCGGACTTCTAATTCGTCAATAAATAAAAAGCCCGCATTATGCCTAGTGTGCTCATATTCTTTTCCGGGATTGCCTAAACCAACTATTAATTTGATTTTATTCATTTTTTACTGTAGAGTAGTATAACAAATGAACTACCTAAAGTCATTTTTTACATTTTCCTGGGATATTATAAAGGTGACTGCGATTGCCCTAATATTAGCCGGGCTGGTGCGCTACTTTTTGGTTCAGCCGTTTTTTGTTGAAGGCGCTTCTATGGAGCCCAACTTTGAAGATGGCGAATACTTGCTTATTGACGAAATAAGTTATTATTTCAAATCTCCGCAGCGGGGGGAAGTTATTGTTTTTCATTATCCGCTTGACACTTCAAAATATTACATAAAAAGAGTCATCGGCCTTCCCGGTGAGACGGTTGAAATTAAAAACGGCAAAATTGTAATTTATAATGATGGCAATCCCGACGGTTTGTTCATTAGTGAAAATTACTTGTCGCAAGAGGATACCACTACAGGCGACATTAAAAAAAAATTGGGCCAGAACGAATTTTTTGTTTTAGGCGACAACCGCTCGGCCTCTTCCGATTCGCGGCAGTGGGGGGCTTTGCCGAAAAACGATATTGTGGGCCGGGCCTGGATCAGGGCTTGGCCAATCGCTAAAGCCGCTGTTTTTAGTTATTAGTAAAAATAATGTCTAGAAAACCAAAACCAAGAGCATTTCAAGCGCCAAAAGGCATGAACGATGTTCTGCCCGGCGTTCAAAAATACTGGGATAAATTTTTTAAAATAAGTAAAGAACTGGCGGCTTACTATGGTTTTGAAACGATTGAGACCCCAATTTTGGAGATGGCCGAGTTATTCAAAAAGGGCATTGGCGGCGCGACGGATATTATAGAGCACGAAATGTATACGCTTAAAACCAAAGGCGGTGACTTTTTGGCGTTGCGGCCGGAGCTTACAGCCGGCGCTGTGAGAGCGTATATAGAAAACGGATTTGGGAGTCAGCCCCAGCCGGTTAAATTTTTCCACTATGGACCGGTGTTCCGGCATGAAGCGCCCCAGGCCAGTCGCTACCGCCAGTTTCATCAGGCTGACTTTGACGTTGTCGGAGAAGGCGATGCGGTTCTTGACGCCCAAGTGATTCAGTTAATTTATGCGATACTTAGCGAAATCGGGTTAAAAAATCTTGTCATTCGTATTAATAGTATCGGCGATAAAAATTGCTGGGGCAAATATCGAGATGAAATTAAAATGTATTACCGAAGCAAGGTAAGCCGGCTTTGCAAAAACTGTAAAAAAAGATTTAAAGAAAATCCTTTAAGATTATTAGATTGCAAAGAAGAGGAATGTGTTGCTTTGAAGGCATCGGCGCCGAATTCTATTGATTACTTAGACAAGACCTGCCATGATCATTTTAAGTTAGTCTTGGAATTTTTAGATGAGTTGGGCCTGCCTTACGTTCTAGATCCTTATTTGGTGCGGGGACTTGATTATTACACTCGGACTGTTTTTGAAATTGCGCCGGAAGACTCCATTGGTTCTAAAACTGCGCTTGCTTCCGGCGGCCGTTATGACTACCTTGTGGGGAATTTGGGAGGCAAACCAGCGCCGGCGGTGGGCGGTTCGATCGGCATTGAACGCGCGGTAAATGAAATGAGGCGGCAGGAAGTAAAAGTTGCCTCCTTGAAACCTAAAGCCCGCGTTTTTCTGGCCCAGTTGGGGGACTTGGCAAAAAAGAAAAGTTTAAAACTTTTCACAGAATTTAGAAAGAGTAATATCTATATTTCAGAATCATTTGGTCGGGATTCTATTAAAGCCCAGTTAAGAGTAGCCGACAGGTTGGGCGCTGATTTGGCGCTCATTATTGGGCAGAAGGAGGCGCTTGATAATACCCTGATTTTAAGAGAAATGCAATCCGGCGTTCAGGAAACAATTCCTTTGGAAAAAATTATTGACGAGGTAAAAAAACGACTGAAGAAAATAATCCCGCGAACTCCCATATTGACTGAAAATAACCATAATGATTAAATATAAAATCAATGGATTGTATCTTTTGTAAAATTGTAAGCAGGGAAATTCAGGCCGATATCGTGGCGGAGGACGTTGAGTTCTTGGTTTTTAAAGATATTAATCCCAAGGCGCCGGTTCATCTTATAATCATTCCAAAAATGCATCTTGGACCGGTAAGCGCTTTGAGCGGTGAAAATAAAAATTTACTGGGCAGCTTAATTTTAAAAGCTAAAGAGGTAGCGGCAGATATCGGGGTCTCGGAAAATGGCTATCGCTTGATTTTTAACGTCGGCCGCGACGCCGGTATGGAGATTGATCATTTGCATCTTCATTTGCTGGCAGGCAAAAGAAAACAAAAAATGAAATTTTAAAATTGTAGGTGGGGTCGCGCCGCCCCGCAGCTGCGGGGTGGGGCTACGACAATTTTTAAATTTTATTTTTTGTTTTCTAAAATTACTAAATTTATAGAAATTTATGCCAATAACAGTCAGAAAAAGAGAAAAAGAATCAGTTCAGGGCCTATTGCGGCGCTTTAGCCGGCGCATTCAGCAAAGCGGCGTTTTGGTGCGGGCCCGGCGCGGCCGTTTTTACGTTTCGCCCATCACCAAACGGCAAAAGAAATTAAGCGCCTTGCGCCGCGAGAGGGTTCAAAAAGAAAGAGAACGACTTTACAAATTGGGTAAATTAGAAAATGAGCATGAGTTTAAAAAACGAAATTAGTTCAGATCTTTCTAAGGCTCTCAAAGGCGGTAATGGCGAAGTTGTTTCGGCTCTGCGTTTTTTATTGAGTGTTATTAAAAATAATGAACTTCTAAAAAGGACAAAACTTTCTAAGGAAAATAAACCGGCGGAAGAATTAGAAAAATTATCGGAACTTTCGGACGAAGAAACCGTTTCCGTTGTGTTAAGTGAGATTAAAAAACGCAAAGAATCTGTTGCCCAATATGAAGCAGGCGGCCGCAGTGATTTGGCAGGAAAAGAAACAAAAGAGCTTGAAATTATTAAAAAGTATGCTCCGGAAGAAATGGGAGAAGTTGAATTAAGGGCGGTGGTTAAGAAAAAAATTTCTGAAATGGGTGCGACGACTAAAGAATTCGGCAAAATAATGGGCTCTGTTATGACCGAAGTCAAAGGCCTGCCTGCCGGTAGGCATGGCCGGGCCGGCGGCGATATGGTAAAAAAGATTATTGAAGAAGAATTGAGTAAAAATTGACCTTTTTGATTAAAAATAGTAATATTCTCACATATGAAACAGCAATTTACGGCAATATATAAAAAACAAGGCAAATGGTATCTCGGGTGGGTTGAGGAGATTCCTGGAGTCAATACACAAGGAAAAACGCTTAAAGAAGCGAAGGAGAATCTCAAGGAAGCGT
>CAZBVM010000012.1:0-18960 GCA_964495505.1 uncultured Candidatus Saccharibacteria bacterium
GCTGGAAGACCCCATTAGAAGTCTTTAGTGTTGCACTTCAAGGTTGAATTTACCCATAATGCATTTGACAATATTGAGACGTTTATGTTATAAGATAAACAAAATTTTGTTGCTTAAAAATTTGCTTAAGTTAAGATAGAAGGAGGTAAAGATGTTCGCAGTGATAGTAATGTCAGTTTTGTCTGCGGTCGCAGCCGGTTTACTTATCAAACTCTATTTTGACCGGTTCTATAAGCCAAATTACGACCACGCTCCAACTATTACCTGGACGGAATTTACAATCGGTATGTTGATTATCGCACTGATAATCACCCCAGCTGTCGGTAAAATCGGCTGGAATTTAGCCAAGCAGGGTAATCTAACTTTCAACGAGTATCGGAATGGCTGGGAACTCGCGGCGACTGCTGATGTGACGGCTTGTACGCGTGACGGTTCTTGCCGTCAAACATATGACTGTGATCCATATATTGTTCCTGTGTTTTATACTTATTCGTGCGGGAATAACCAAACTTGTACCGGTGTTCGTTTTGAGACCCGCTATCATTCTTGTCCATATGTAAACAAGGAAACGGATTATATCATCAAAACAACGCTGGGCAGTTACGCTATTGCCTACGGCCGTTTGCCGGACGACCCGCAGGCAAATAAGTGGCGTTCAGGCGTTTCTGTTCCGCAGTATGTTATTGGTCGAGCCGGAGTCGGCGCGCCGCCATTCTGGTTAGCTGCAAAGTGGAGGATTGATTCCGGAAATCCGGGTCCCGTTACAAAGCGGTCGGAATACGATAACTACATTTTAGCAAGCGATCGGACGATTCTAAAGCAATATTCCTCGGCAATAGAGGAATACAAAAAAGTAAATCTTTTGCCGTCGGTACAATTCGGAGTTTACGATTTCTACTATGCGGATAAAGTGTCTTTTGTCGGATACCAACCGGCAAATTTAAAAGAATGGCAAACTACTTTGGGTTATCTTAATGCCGCATTTGGCACGGAACTTGGGGGCGATCTTCATCTTGTTATTGTTTTAAACGATAAAGTTAACGCAAATCCCGATGCTTACATTCTGGCGCTTAAGGCCTACTGGCAGAACCGCGAAATTTTCAAACGCGATACTATAAGTAAAAATAGTGTAATTGTGGTCATTGGGACAAAAAATGGCATTACCGTTGAGTGGGCAAGAGCCACAACGGGAATGCCCTTAGGTAATGAAGAAATGCTCGTTGCTATCAGGAATATCAAAGGAATCCCGCTTACTCCAGAGTCGGTTATTGGTAAAGTCAACGGTAAATTTGATCTTAAGAAAAAAACTGGAGTTCTTGGTGAGCGCGGAGACGGTATTTTAGAGAAAGTTATCTGGGGACTTGATGAGCCGCAAACGAAGTTCAAGCGTGTTGCCATGACTGGCAAAACTGGCGCTGGCAACGGTTTTATTTATCTTTCAAATGAGATTGATATTACCGGCTGGCAAAAATTTTGGATTATTTTTGTGATATTCATTTTATCTTTAGGCGTTTGGGTTGCCGCGGCTTTTGTAGCCGACATCTCTTGGCGTAGTTGGTTTTATAATAGGAAATACCGTTAATTTTTTGAACCCACAACCCCCAACCCCTGAAAGGAGAAGCCACATGAAAACAATTCGCAACTCAAAAGGATTTGCTATTATACCGGTCATAATCTTGTTAGCGATTGTTGGTGTTCTGATTATTACTTTTTTTACTCTATATGGTTATGCCAACAGTTTGCGAACCGAAGATGTAAACTGGTCAACCCAGTTGAATGCCCAGTATCTTTCAAATCAGAATTATCTCAGCAATTATATTTCAGGATTTTATGAGCAACTCGGACTTGTGAAATATAAGTCCGAAAAGATGGACCAGATTCTTCTGAACTATGCCAAGGCCAGAGGTGAGAAAGGTGCCGTTAGCCAAGCATTTCTAGCGGCTGTAGTGGAAGCAGTCCCTGATATTAAGGGACTTAACATCGCTGATAAAATGCTGGCATATGTCCAAGCCGGCCGTGAGGGTTATCGGGCCGTGCAAGACAAACTTTTGGACATGCTTCGCGGTTATGACAAGTGGCGTGGAGATGGCTATGTTCAGAGCTGGATTATCACTAACGTTATCGGAGCTCCGAGTGAACGATTGGAAGCTCGTGTCGGGGATAAGACTTTGCGTGGCAAGGAAGCTCGCGATAGGATGTATGTGATTGTTCTTACTTCCGACACTAAGAAGGCATACGAGACCGGCACTATGGAGCCGCTTAAGGTTCAGTAATTTAATAGTGATATTTACGAATCCATAAAGGCTCGCGCAAGCGAGCCTTTTATAATTTCTATTATTGACATATTGATAAACAAGGAGTATACTGCCATACAGTAAGTTTTCTTGTGAGTTTTCAATTCCGCCATTTATGCGTGAGGAGATACTCTAAGAGAGGTCGACTTACGCTATAAAATAAATAGTTAATAAAATGGCTAAGAAATTATATGTAGGCGGGTTGTCATACAACACAACCCAGGAAACCCTGAAAGACACATTTTCTCAAGCCGGAACCGTGGAATCGGCGGTTGTCATCACTGACAAAATGTCCGGCCGTTCCAAAGGATTCGGTTTTGTGGAAATGTCTACCGAAGAGGAAGCTGCTAAAGCGATTGAAATGTTCAACGGCAAAGATCTTGATGGTAGAAACGTGACCGTAAACGAAGCCCGGCCGATGGAAGAGCGATCCAGGAGGGAAGGCGGTTTCAATCGGGATTTTAGGGGCGGCGGCAGAAGAGATTACTAAGTGTCCCGCTAGCAAAAAACACCCCCGCAGTCGCGGGGGTGTTTTTTGTTTGTTTGTCTTAAAAACTTATCCACAGTTAACCCCCTTGATTAATTATTCTTATTATAATAACCTTAAATCATCTGGTGGGAGATTGTGGGTAAGTTTGTGGATAACTATACTAATCTGTGGATAACTCAATATGCTATCAGGAGAATTCAAGCACAATTTAGACTCAAAGAACCGCATTACAATTCCGGCAAAGCTAAAGACAGAACTTGGAGAAAAACCGGTTTTAACGAGGGGTCTGGATAACTGCCTATTTATTTACCCCAACCGCGATTGGCAGCTCTTTATGGAAAAACTTAATAAACTTCCGTTAGGGCAGGCAAAAGCCAGAAATTTTAAAAGATTTATTTTATCGGGTGCTAACGAAATTGAGATTGATGAAATGGGCCGCATTCTCATTCCCGAATCGCTTAAAGAATATTCAGACCTCAAAAAAGAAATCGTAATAGTCGGAGTTGGAGACCGGATTGAATTGTGGGATGAGGATATGTGGAATAAATATATCGTTTCCGCGGAAAAAGAATCAGGAAGCTTAGCAGAAGGGTTGGAACAATTCGGAATATAAAAATGGCACACATACCTGTTCTTATAAAAGAAGTTTTAAAATATCTTGATCCCAAGCCGAATCAAAATTTTATTGACGCGACGGTTGGCGATGGCGGGCACGCGGCAGCCATTTTAGAAAAAACATCACCAAACGGCAGATTACTAGCCATAGACCGCGATCTTGATTCGATTGTTCGCGCTAAAAGCAAATTAGGAAAGTTTGAAAACAAAGTTCTTTTTATAAACGATTCTTTCGGAAATTTGGCGAGTATTGTTAAGAGAAATAACTTTGGTTTTGCGAGTGGCATCCTTTTTGACTTCGGGATGTCTTCTTCTCAACTTGAAAATTCCGGCAGAGGATTCACTTTCTCTAAAAACGAAATTCTTGATATGCGTTACGACACCAAAACGCCGATTACCGCCGAAGATATTGTTAACAAATACGGCGAAAAAGAGTTAACAGAAATTTTTAAAAAATGGGGCGAAGAACCGAAAGCCGCAGCAATTGCTAAAGCCATTGTTATCAATAGGAAAACAAGAATAAAAACGACAGGAGAGCTTGTAAGGATTGTTGAGTCGGTTAAAAAACGTCGAGGGAAAATTCATCCCGCAACCCTAATTTTTCAAGCGCTAAGAGTTGAAGTTAACCAGGAACTCGGAGAGATAGAAAAAGTTTTGGAAACTGTTCCTAAAATTCTTTTAAACGGCGGCCGGGCGGCCTTTATCTCTTTTCATTCATTGGAAGACCGCTCCATAAAAAATTGGTCAAAAGATTTAAATAAAAAAAATATTATAGAAATAATAACCAAAAAACCGATTACGGCATCAGCTGAAGAATTAAAAATTAATCCCCGAAGCCGAAGCGCGAAATTAAGAATAGTAGAAAAAAGATGATCACGATAAAAACAATTTATAAAAACACGCAGATAGAACAGCTTAATATTTTTGCGCTTTTAACCGCCGCTGTTTTAATTATTGTTTATTTGTTTATTGCCAATAACGCAGCTATGGCTAATTATCGAAAAACTTCTCTGCAAAAATACATTGACGGCTTAAGAATAGAGATCAGGACTCTTAATTTGGAATTGGCCGATAAACGGAGCATCGGTTTTTTAAAAAAAGCGGCTCAAAATCTTAACCTTATGGTTAACGAGAGTATTCAATATATTAAAATTTCCGGCCCTGTTGCCAAAAATAAATGAGACTCAAAATTTTCTAATTTTTAATGATGAAAATTTTGTAAGACGAATTTACCCCGCCCTTATTTTGCAACTCAAAAACATGATAAACTATCTTTTAGTAAAATCTATTAAAACATCTGCGGCGCTTGCCCGAATAGGGCAGGGCTATTCGCCCTCGCGCCGCCAGATTATTGTGAGGCAAAATAAGGGCGGGGTGCTCACAAATTTATCTAAATTTTGTTCACTTCGCTCCAAAATTTAGAAATTTATGGCAAAACAAAATATTGAAAATCGGATTTTAATTTTACTTATTATTTTCATATCACTCGGCCTCCTTATCTGGGGGCGATTCTTTTATCTTTCCGTAATTCGCCATGAATATTATTTGGCTAAGGCAAAAGTTATAAGCGAGAGTAGCAATAGTACTGCTCCCCGCGGCAGTATTTTTCTAACTGATAAAAACGCTTTGCCTTTTGCCGCGGTTTTAAATAAAGAATTCCCGCTTGTTTACGCTATACCCGCAAAGATAAAAGAACCAGAAATCTTGGCTGAAAAACTCGCTCCGATTTTAGAACTGGACAAAGAAATATTAATTCAAAAATTATCTAAAACCGGCGATCCTTATGAAATTTTAAAAAAAAAGGTTTCGGAAGAAGTTGCTAAAATAATTAAAAATCAAAACGAAATCGGTGTCGGCGTTGAAGATGAGACGCTAAGATATTATCCCGAAGGCCTCTATCTTTCTCATGTTATCGGGTTTTTGGGTTTTAATAAAAACGGTCAGGCTGGTCAGTACGGACTTGAAGAATATTATGATAAGGAACTTACTGGCTTTGTTGCGAGCGCCGATTTAATTTTAACTATTGATTCGGCAATTCAATCTCAGGCCGGGGTTCTAATTTCAAAAACCGTTAAAGATTGGCAGGCTGATGGTGGGTCTATTATTGTAATGAATCCCAATGATGGCAGTGTTTTTGCGATGGCTTCTTTTCCAGATTTTGACGCCAATAATTATTTTACAACCCCAAATCCAGATTTTTTTATAAATCCAACAACTCTAAAACGTTATGAACCTGGTTCTGTTTTTAAACCAATAACCATGGCTATTGGCATTGAAACCGGCGCCGTTACCCCAGAAACAGAATATTACAATACTGGAACTGTTAAAGTGGGGAATAAGGTTATTTCCAATTCTATTCCTGATAAAGTTTTAGGATGGCAGACAATGACGAAAGTTTTAGAGCAGTCGCTTAATACCGGCGCCGTTTTTGTGGAACAAAAAATTCCCAAAGATACTTTTCTAAGGTATCTAAAAGATTTTGGCATTGATAGCAAAACTGGCATTGATGTTTCAGAAATTACCGGCGATTTATCAGTTTTGGGAAGTATGAGAGACATTAATTTTGCTACCGCTTCTTTTGGCCAGGGCGTGGCAATGACACCAATAGGTCTTATCAGGGCTCTTGCGGTTGTTGCCAATGGCGGAAAACTAATAAAACCACATTTGGTAAAAAACATCGTTTATCATAACGGCGAAAATTACAAAGTAAAAAGTGAATTATTTCAGCAAGTAATTTCTTCTGAAACATCAGCCAAATTAATAAGTATGATGATTAAAGTGGTTGAAAACGGCAGCGGTAGGCAGGCGCGGGTAACTGGCTATACGATTGCTGGAAAAACCGGCACGGCTCAGGTACCTGACCTGAGAAGAGGTGGCTATAAAGACGAGTAAATACATACTTTTGTTGGTTTTGCGCCGGCCTATGATCCGAAATTTATTGCTTTAATTAAACTTGATAATCCGAAGGGAGTGCGTTTCGCTGAAAGCACGGTGGTTCCGGTTTTTAAAGAGCTGGCAGAGTTTATATTCAGTTATTTAGAGATTCCCCCAGACAAACCCGTTGAAATTAAACAGTAAAGAGCATACAATCCATTAAATATGGCAAATAAAATAAAAGTTGCGGTGGTTTTTGGCGGTCGTTCGGTAGAACACGAAGTTTCTATTGTAACGGCAATGCAGGTTTTTGAGAATATCAATCGCGAAAAATACGATGTTACTCCGGTTTATATTGATAAATCCGGTCGCTGGCTTGTTGATGATAAACTAAAAAAAATTGATAACTTTAAGAATTTAAAACTCGGCGTAAAAGTGGCTGAGTACATTTTTGAAGCATCGCCAAGCGTCAAGGCACTCGCGCCAAAATCAACGCTGAAATTTTTTAGGAGTATAAAAACTGATATTTACTTTCCCGTTATTCACGGCACTTACGGTGAAGATGGAACAATTCAGGGACTTTTTGAAATGGCGGGCGTTCCTTATGTTGGAAGCGGCGTTACCGGTTCGGCCGTGGGAATGGATAAAATTATTCAAAAATCAGTTTTTAAAGATAACGGCATTCCGATTGTAAAATATCTCTGGTTTTTAAAAAACGAATGGGAAAACGGGCAAGGTGAAATTATAAAAAATATAGAAAAAACTTTGAGCTATCCAGTTTTTGTAAAACCGGCTAACCTCGGGTCAAGCGTTGCCATAAATAAGGCCGACGGATTTAAAGAACTGCAGGAAGCGATTGATCTCGCTTCTCAATTTGACCGCCGGCTTATCGTTGAAGAAGGAAAAAATGGGATTGTTGAAATAAATTGTTCAGTCATCGGTAACAACGAATTGACCGCTTCGGTTTGTGAGCAGCCGATAAAGGATGGCGAGATGTTGACCTACGAAGATAAATATCTTAAAGGCGGAAAAACAAAACCCTTCGACGCGGCTCAGGGTAAGGGGATGGCGGGGCTTTCGCGGCTTGTGCCGGCGCCGATTAGCGAAGAATTTACTAAAAAAATTCAGGAAACAGCAAAAAAAGTGTTTCGGGCGGTTGATGCCGCCGGGATTTCCCGAGTTGATTTTATGATTAAACCGGATACGGAAGAATTTTGGATAACGGAAATAAACACTTTACCTGGTTCTTTAGGGTTTTATCTCTGGGAAAAGTCCGGTATTCCATTTAGCAATTTATTGGACAAACTTATAGAACTTGGCTTCGAACGCCACAAGGAACGACAAGAATTAACTTTCAGCTACGATTCGGATTTGGTTTCTAAAGTCGGTGGATATAAGAACTAAAAGTAGTGATCAGGGAGGTCGTTTTCTAAGAGAATTACAGAGTTTGAAATGGCAAGTTCCGAAAGTTTTGATTTTGCCGCGTCTAAATCAGAAACCTCGTAAACTTTATAAACGTAATCATTGGCATAGATTTCTTTCAGCCCTTCTTTAAGGGCTTTTTTGTTGGTTTCGCCGATGATAATCACGTAATCAGCGACTTTGGCGGCGCTCTGCGCTGCTTCCTTGTTGAGTTCAAATTGCCTTTTCCCAAGTTCAATCATTCCCGGGGTAACCA
This sequence comes from uncultured Candidatus Saccharibacteria bacterium, assembly GCA_964495505.1. Lineage (GTDB taxonomy): Bacteria > Patescibacteriota > Minisyncoccia > UBA10092 > UBA10092 > JACPHB01. Next base: position 7,952 of record CAZBVM010000012.1, read on the forward strand.
AAATTCTTCTTTGCGCCGGAGTATTTTTCAATGTTTCTAAGGCCGACATAAATCCCGCCGGATTGGAATTATAAGTGTCGTCAATAATGGTGATGCCAGATGAAGTTTTAATAATTTCTTGACGATGAGGCGTTTGCGGTGCGGTTTTTAAATATCCAACAGTTTCATCTTTACTCATCCTAAATAGTTCGCCAATTTTAATACATAAGTCTTCTGTAGAAGAAAAAAACTCTATTTTACCTTTACTTCCATAATTCTCTCCCTTCGAGAGATCTCCCGTAGGGAGAGAATTATGAAAGTATTTAGATATTTGCGGTTCTAATTCCTTTGGTAAAAATCCAATACCGTCTTTAGGTAATGATTCAATAAGTTCCAATTTTGTTTTTAAAATATTTTCCTCGGTTCCAAACCTTTCAAGATGCATCTGGCCAATGGCAGTGACAATGCCTATTTTTGGTCTAATGAATTCTGCTATTGCTTTAATATCACCAATTTGATAAGCGGCCATTTCCACGACAAAAATTTCATGTTTTGGTTTGAGATTTTTTAATATTGTTTTGGCGACGCCGAGCAGCGTATTGTAATTTCCCTCGGTTTTTAGCGTTTTGTATTTATGTATTAATACATGTGAAATTGTGTCTTTTGTTGTCGTTTTTCCGTAAGAGCCGGTAATGCCGATAACCGTAAGGTTTTTTCCGCCAGAGGCGGATCCGCCTCTGGCGGACATCCGTCTTATTTTAAAAGACGCCAGAAACACTAAAAATCTTTTTGCCAAATTATCAACTGGCGATAAAAATCGCAAAGCGATTTTTATCGCCAACGGTCTGTTCCCAAGTGTAAAAATGTTAAAAAAATTAGCCAATATAAAAAGAATCATGGCCTTTAGCGTCCAATCAATCCGCTTCTTTTTTTCCAAGACAACACGATCTGGATTATTTTTTAACCAATCGCTAAATCGTTTCAAATCGTATTCTTCAAGCTGAAGTAAATAAAGCAAATTTTTAATTGGCATCATAAGGCAAATTCTTTAATCAATCTTACAAATTCTTCCGGTTTTTCTAAAAATCGAAAATGACCAGCGTTTTTAATTATCGAAAGCTTAGCATTAGGAATTAATTTAGCTATAAATTTCCCCTCCTTTAAAGGCGTCACAGTATCTTTTTCCCCCCAAATTACAAAAGTTGGTATTTTTATGGTTGATAAATAGGGGCTTAGGTCTTCGTTAATAACATTTTTGAACGTTTCTTTTAATTTTGGGCTGTCAATTTGAGCGTAATCAGTTTTATCTAATTTTAATATTTTTAGAATAAGTTTTCTTAATTTTTCAGATAAAAATGGTTTTATAATGTCTGCCATCTTTTTTATAAACATAATTTTATGACGCGGCCACCTAACGGCGCTAGCGCTAACTAAAACCAGTTTGGAAATGCTTTCTGGGTGTAATATGGCTAATTTTACTGCCACGGCGCCGCCGAAAGAATGCCCGATAATGATTGGTTGTTCAATTTTGTTATCTTTTAAAAATGTGTAGACAAAATCAGCGTAATCTTTAAGCGTCATTATTTTTTCTATCGGTGTTTTGCCAAAGCCGGGCAAATCAAAATAGCGGATATTGAATTCATCATTTAGATAATAAAAAACTGTATCAAATATTTTTGCCGTAGCGCCCCATCCGTGGATAAAAACTAAATTTTTTGAGAAATTCATTGTAACAAATTATACAGGAAAATCAACACATTATCCATAGTTGCGATATTCTTTAATAATAAAGTTTGTGTTATACTTTAAATAACGAATTAAGTTCTTTATATTTTTAAAATAGTGAGCGGCAAAATGGATGACAGAAAAATTTCTACATTTATGAAATGTCCTCATTGCAAGAAAACTACTAAATTGGATGTCAAGGATGATGGCCTTTATTGCAATAATTGCCATCAAAAATTGCTGCCACGTCACAATTAAAACGCCTTGTATATGTAGACAGGGCGTTATTTTTTGTGTCATTATTAAAATAATTGAATTATTTTAAGCCGCTATCGTCTAGAGGCACAGGACATGGCGTTCTTTTACCCGCCAAAATTTCGGCCCTATCGTCTAGAGGCCCAGGACGTGGCGTTCTCAACGCCAAAACACGGGTTCGACTCCCGTTAGGGCTATTAGACAAGAATTTAGGCGGGCAAGCCGCCGGAACCCGGGTTCCCGCCCAGCTAAGCTGGGCGAGGCTCGCCCAAATTTATTTGGGCGGCAAATCCCGGTGGCGGTACATAAAATTTGCTTCACTAAATATATGCTTTCTCACAACTTAAATTTAAAAATATTTTTAGAAGAGTTAATATCATTTTTCTTGATTGGGGTTTTGAGTATTTTTTCCGTCGCTAAAATTTATGAATTTGGAGAAATTGGAGAAGCGTCAATTTCTTGGTGGCAGTTTTTGTTGGCTTTTAGCATCGGTACGGCGATTGTTTTGGGTTTGATTCGCATTATGCACGGCGGCCTATTCTTGCGGATTTTTTTTCTCATGGCGCTATTTTCCGGAACATTAGTAACGCTCGGAATTTTTTTAAGTAGCATATGGTCATTAATTTTTTCATCGCTTTTTGTAATAATTTATATTTTTTATCCATATGTTTGGTTTCATAACTTTGTTTTAATTTTAACTTTGCCGGGCATCGCGGCAACGCTCGGCGCTTCTTTAACCCCTTATGTGGTGGCAATTTTGCTGATTTTTATGTCATTTTACGACTATATTGCGGTTTATAAAACAAAACATATGGTGAAAATGGCGAAAGCTATGATTGCCGGTAGGGCGATTTTTGCTATGATTTACCCCGAACATTGGCACGGTTTTAAAATGCATATTAACGAAGCTCATCCCGGTGAAGGATTTATGATGCTTGGCACGGGAGATTTCGTTTTTCCAATTATAATGGCGACTTCAGCTTATGTCATTAGCGCCGCGGCAGCTTGGACGGTTTTAGCCGCTTCTTTGTTCGGACTTTTACTGATGCATCTTATATTCAGTTTACAAAAAGTTCGCCGGCCCATGCCGGCTCTGCCGCCACTCGCCGCTTTCTCAATTTTAGGATTTTTACTCGCTATATTTTTAAATTTTAAATGATTAAAAATAGTGAAAAAATAATTTTATTCGCGCGCTCGGTCATCCAGCGATGACCTCGCTGTCCGTTTCGCCCCGATGCTCGCCTGCGGCGAGACCATGCCATCGGGGCTGCAAAAGCTTCATAAAATTATTTTTTAACTATTTTCCAATCCAATGAAAGAGTTTTTTAAAAATAAAATCATCAAATCATTTTTGATTTCCGGTTTAGTTTTGAATATTGGGCTTTTTTTATTTTTTTATTTTTTTATAAAACGAAGCGATATTCCTATTGTGCTTCATTATAATGTTGATTTTGGAGTTGATTATTTTGGCGAGGTTAAAAATATATTTATTTTGCCGCTTGCCGGTTTAATCATTTTTGTGTTAAACGGCGTTTTGGCTTTAAGATTATGGGCCAGAATGAAAAGCTTAGCTTACTTTTTAGCGGCTATATCTTCAATTTCAGGAGTTTTTTTATGGCTGGCTGGCATCGCCCTTTACATTATTAATTCGTAAGGGCTTTCTCAAAAATTTAAAAACTTGCAAAGTTTTTAAATTTTTGTTAAGAAAACCTTACCCCGCCTCTTTTCCATCGGTAGACCAATGATATAAAATGATTAAAAGGCGAAGCCGCCTTACGGCTCTCACAAAATGATTATTGATAATATATCTATAGAAAAGGGGCGGGGTGCTCAGTTTTATAGTTAAATTTATTAAAATTTAAATAAAAATGGCAAAACTTGCAGTTATTAAAACAGGGGGCAAACAATATATCGTTAAAGAAGGAAAGAAGTTAAAAGTTGAAAAAATAGATTCACCCGAAGGTGGTGATGTTAATTTTGACAAAGTTTTATTGGTTGCCGACAAAGAAGTTAAGGTTGGCGCGCCGCTTATTGAGGGCGCAAAGGTGACGGCAAAGATTTTAAAACAAGGACGAACAAGAAAAATAATCGTTTTTCATTATCACAGTAAAACCCGCTACAAGAAAAAAGCTGGTCATCGCCAGCATTTCACGGAAGTAGAGATTCTGGAAATTAAATAAAATAAAGATACTTTAAATTACGGCAAAAACTGACGATCGTCTAAAAATGCCGTAATTTATTTTACTTCTTTTCTTGATTCTAACGCTCCAGATAAAGTTTTAGCGTCGGCGAATTCCACATCGGAGCCGTAAGGAAGACCCCGCCCAAGGCGGGTTACCTTTATTTTTAATGGTCTTAATAATTTTTCCAAGTAATAAGCGGTTAAATCTCCTTCGTGAGTGGGAGAAAGCGCTAAAATAATTTCTTCAACCCCGATTTTTCCCCTATTACGTTTTTCAATTCTAGAAATCAATTCCGGCATTTTCAAGTTTTTTGGCACCGCGGTATCCAAAGCCGAAAATAACCCACCCAAAACATGATAAAGGCCTTTATAAACTCCGGACTTTTCAATAGTTGCCAAATCGGTTTCTTTTTCAACAACGCAAATAGTCGCATGGTCGCGGGCGGGGTTATCGCAAAAATGGCACTTATCACTTTCATTTATATAGTGGCATAATTCGCATGTCTTGGCATCTTTATCAAGTCCTTCAAGCGCTGTTCTTAAATTTTGGCGGGTTTCTTTGGGGCCGTTAAGAATCCAAAAAGCCAATCGGGCGGCTTGGCGCGGCCCGATTCCCGGCAGGCGGGAGAATTTATCAATAAAATTTTGAATCGGCTTCGGATACATAAGCAAAGAATATAAATAATATAATTTTAAAATTGTAGGCGGGGTCGTGCCGTTCGCCGAAGGCAAATGGGGCTACGACAATTTTAAAATTATATTATTTATATTTATTTAATGCAATTTGTCTAAATTCTTAAAACTCGTGTAATCTTCGTTGAAATATAATTCAATTTTTCCCGTCGGGCCGTTGCGGTGTTTAGCGATATGAATTTCGGCGATATTTTTTCTGTCGCTGTCTTTTTTCACTTTGTCCTCGCGATAGATAAATAAAACCACATCCGCATCTTGTTCAATAGAACCCGATTCTCTCAAATCCGATAATTTAGGTATTTGATCGGTTCTGGCTTCCGGAGCTCGGGAAAGCTGGCTAACTGCAAGAATCGGTATGTTTAGTTCTCTTGCAAGATTTTTTAGCGACCGGGAAATTTCGCTAACTTCCTGGTTACGGTTTTCTATCCGACCGGTTCCCTGCATTAACTGGAGATAATCAATAACCAAAAGTCCCAATCCTTTTTCCGCCTGAAGGCGGCGGGCCATGGTTCTTATCTGCAGGGCGTTTGGACTGGCGGCGTCGTCAATATAAATCGGCGCCGATGATAAAGAATCTAAAGCCCGGCTTATTTTTTCAAAATCGTTGTCCTTGCCCTCATCGGATAACTGGCCGCTTCTGAGCCGCCAGTTATCAACATTGGCTTCGGCAGAGATGAGGCGTTCAATAAGCTGCTGTTTGCTCATTTCCAAACTGAAAATGCCAACCGGTACTTTTTCATTAACGGCGGCGTATCTGGCAAAATCAAGCGCTAAGGAAGTTTTTCCGAGAGATGGCCGGCCGGCTAAAATTATCAAATCGGCTTTTTGCAAACCGGCAAGTCGCTTGTCTAAATCAATAAAACCGGTGGGAATGCCCCGCCAAGTGTCGTCGCCTTTATGGAGCCGGTCAAATCTTTCAAAGGCCTCTCCGAGATGGGGCTTAATATGCTGGAATTCGGAAATCAGAGAAGTTTGGGAAACGCTAAAAATTTTCTTTTCCGCTTCATCTATAATTTCATCTATATTTTTATTTTCCTGCCAAGCGAGCGACGATATTTCATATGAAGCGCCGATTAAGTCGCGCAGCACTCTTTTCTGATTAACTATTTTGGCGTAGTGGATAACGTTTGAAGCGGTCGGAACGGAGTTCATAAGCGTCGTGAGATATGACATCCCGCCGATTTCTTTGAATTGTTTTTTTTCTTTAAGCCGGCTTGAAACCGTTAAGAGGTCAATTGGTTCGCTTTTGGCGTAAAGCCCGACTATGGATTCAAAAATCATTTCATGGGCCTTGCGGTAAAAATCCTTTGGCGCGACAATATCGGCGATTTTAACGATGGCGTCTTTGTCTATCAAAAGCGAACCCAAAACCGACTGTTCGGCCTCAATATCCTGCGGCGGGAGCCTGTTTGGATCGATCGTCAACGATTTTTTAAATGTTTTAAGCGCCATAACAGTGAAAGTATAATTCTTTGAAAAATTTCTCGCAAATAAAAAACTGAATAAGTTGTGAATAAAAGATATTTATGATAAATATTTATCATATGAATAAGGAATTACATCGCATTGTGTCAACCTGTATTATATATAAGGACAACAAATACCTTTTACTTCAGCGAAGTTTTGAAAAAAAAGCGTTTCCGGGAAAATGGACGGTTCCCGGCGGTGGGCTTTCTGTTGATGATTACATAAATACGCCCAAAACCACATCCGAACATTGGTATTACTCAGTTGAAAATTCTCTGCGACGGGAAATCAAAGAAGAAGCAGGAATTGAAGTGGGGGATTTGAAATATCTTTGCGACTTGACATTTATTAGGCCCGATAATATTCCCGTTGTAATTTTAAGTTTTTACGCGCCATATAAAAGCGGAGAAGTAGCGCTTGATAAAGACAGCATAAATCACGCCTGGGTTACTTACGAAGAAACAAAAAACTACAATATGGTCGCGGGACTTATAGATGAAATAAAAATGGTAAAAGAAGAAATAAAATAAATTACGGTAAACACTGACGATCGTCTAAAAATGCCGTAATTTATTTTATTTCTTCTTTACAATTGGTCCCCTCTGTGTGTCTTCAATCATCCAGCCGAGAGATTCAATTTTTTTGCGGATTTCGTCGGATTTTTTGAAATTTTTTTCTTTGCGGTATTTTTCGCGGGTCTCTGCCAGTTTCAGAATTTGCGGCGGAATTTTTTCGGTTTTAATAACGCCCAGATTTAATCCGAACACTCTGTCAAAATCGACAATCAGCGCGTATTTTGTTTTGTTATCCAATTTTTGTGATTTAGTAACTTCCCATAAAAGCGCCAGCGCTCGCGGCATGTTCAAATCGTCGTTTATATATTTTTTAAATTTCCCCAGTAGTAGAAACTTCGCCTCACTACGGGGCTTCGCTTCACTCGTTTTTTTTTGCGTTTCTGTTTTTAAATTTTTTATCGCTTCGCGCAAGTTATCAAACGCGTTTTGCGCCGCTTCTAAGCTTTTCCAGGTGAAATTTAATTTTGAGCGGTAATGGGCGGTCAACGTTAAATATCGGAAAGCGAGCGGATCAACCATCCTTTGTTCTATATCGCGCATATTAAAAACATTGCCGAGCGATTTTGACATTTTTTCGCCATTAACGAGCAGATGTTCGCCTTCAATAAAATATTTTACAAACGGTTTTCCGGTGGCGCCCTCCGATTGGGCGATTTCGTTTTCATGGTGGGGGAATATCAAATCCACCGCGCCGGCATGGATATCAAAAGTCGGGCCTAGATATTTCATTGACATTGCCGAGCATTCAATATGCCATCCCGGCCTGCCCGCCATAGCTTTAGCGAAGGCGGGGCCGGCCGAGCTAAAATCTGCGTCCCACCACGGCTCGCCGGCCTTAGCCTTTTTCCACAAAACAAAATCTTCGACATGCTCTTTGGTGTATTCGTCAGCGTCCACCCTTGCCCCAGCTTTTAATTTACGGAATCTTAAGCCAGAAAGACGGCCGTATTTTTTGAATTTTGATATATCAAAATAAATTGAGCCGTCCGCTTTGTATGCCAGCCCCTTTTTTAAGAGTGCCCCAATAATTTTTATCATTTCGGGAATATGCGCTGTGGCCTTCGGATATTTAAATGCCGGTTCAATATTTAGCTTTTTTAAATCATTATAAAACGCTTTTTCGTATAGTTCTGTGAATTCATAAATCGATTTTTTCGCTTTTTTGGCGCCATTTATAATTTTATCTTCAACATCGGTGATATTCATTATATGTTTTACTTTATAACCATCGTATTCCAGCGTGCGGCGCAAAATATCCTCGAAAATATAAGCTCTTAAATTGCCGATATGCGCGTAGTTATAAACCGTCGGTCCGCAAGTATAAAGACCGACTTGCTTGTCATGGAGCGGTTTAAAAACCTGTTTTTTACGAGTTAGAGTATTATATAGTTTTATAGCCATTTTCGAGTTTTAAAATATGTAAGCATTGCCAAAATTGTAATTGCTACAATTCCTAAAATTATCCAAAAATCATTTTGGCGTCCCAAAATCGGGTTGGTGCCGGTGTTAATCTGAAGTATTGTGGCAACCAGCATTGCCGGAAAAGTTAAAAACGACATAATCGTGAATGTTTTAACTATGGTGTTTGTCTTATCATTAATGAGATTGATATTTGTTTTCTCAAGCGCATCTAATGTATCGGCATAATTGTCAATTTCATGCCATAGGCGATTATAATCACCGATTAAGTCGGTGAAATAAACTTTGATATCCATGTCGTCGGACCATAAGATATGGCTTTTTTCGTGTAAAGAATTAAAAATTCTATAAAGCGGGCGAATAGTCATCCTGAAATCAAGAACGTCTCTTTTTATGGTTGATACTTCTTTTATCATGTCTCGGCTTATATTTTTAAAAATATTGTCTTCAATCATACTGATATTTTTAGAAATATGCGCCAGCTGCCTTTCTGCGAAACTTAAAATATCTTCAATAATGAAGTAAAGCAAATGTCCGCTGGTGGCACTAAAAATTCTTCTCTTCATTTCAATTTTTTTCAAACTTTCTGAAAATATGTTCAATGGCTCGATATGTTCATTATGAAGCGTTATGACATGGCTTTTAGTTATCAAAACATCAAGTTCAACCGGCTCGGTTGTTCGTTTTTTTAATTGATATATTGGAGCGTACATTACAAGAAATAGATAATCGTTAAATTGCTCCACCTTTTCCCGTTTTGACGGCGGAATCAATTCTCCCAAAGTAACCGGATGAAAATTGAAATTATTTTTTAGCCAATCAATATCTTTTTTGGTCGGTTTTTCAATATCAACCCAGGTTAAATTATTTTCGGTAATTTGTTTCATTTTTATTTAAAAAAAATTAATAATATAAACCATTCTATCATATATTAGATATGAGCGCTATTATTTGGTCGCACAAAAATCCTATAAGCAGCTTATGCGATGATTGTGTTTTATCTTGTGAAGCATTTACTTGCTATCGCTGGTAAATGATGCAATATGTATTTTAGCAATCTATTGACAAGAGTGATAACCATCGTATATACTGGTATTTATAATGAATTTAGATAACAGGCAAAAGTATATTTTTGAAATCGTAGTTGAGGAATTTATAAAGTCGGCGCGGCCGGTTGGTTCTGAGTTTTTGGCCGAAAATTATGACTTGGAAGTAAGTTCGGCTACAATTAGGAATGACCTGGCATATCTTGAAGAACTTGGGTTTTTGGCTAAGCCGCATACATCTGGCGGGAGGATTCCTACCCCTCGCGGCTGGCACTTCTTTACTCACGAGATTCGCGAGCCGGATGAGTTTTCTCAAAGCGAAATAGCGCGGCTTGACGCTTTGACGAATAAACTGCTAAGCACTTCGCAGGAAATTATGTTATGCGTTTCAAAAATATTTCCCGAGGTTTCCGAAGAATTTTTTAAGAAATTCTTAGTTGATAAATTATTTAATGAAAATAAATATGGCGGAAGAAAATAATAATATTGAAAATTTAAAATTGGAAATTGAAAATTTGAGGAAGCAAAGCGACGAATATCTTAACGGCTGGAAACGCGCTAAAGCCGATTACTTAAATCTTAAAAAAGAAATGGAATCGCAAAATAAAGAAATCAAAGAATGGATGTCTAAGATAATGATACTGCCGCTTCTTGGTATTTTAGACGGTTTTGATAAAGCGTTTAACGAAATTCCGGAAAATTTGAAAAACGAGAAATGGGTTAAAGGAATTGAAGGCATTAAAAAACAATTTGAAGATTATCTAAAAGCCCAAAGAGTTGAAGCGATGGCAACAGAAAAAGAAAGATTTGATCCGACAAAACACGAGGCAGTTGCCGCCCACGAAGTGGGCGAGCCTCGCCCCGCAGCTGCGGGGCGGGAATCTGGCGAATCCGGAACAGTGGCAGAAGAACTACAAAAGGGCTATATGATTAACGGCGAAGTTTTAAGACCTGCAAAAGTTAAAGTATACAAATAAAATTTATAAATATAAATATTTAAAAATATGGCAAAAATTTTAGGAATTGATTTGGGAACAACTAATTCGGCAGTAGCAATTGTTGAAGGCGGAGCCCCGAAAATAATTGAAAATAAAGAAGGCAACAGGACAACGCCTTCAATGGTTGCTGTTTCTAAAAACGGCGAAAGGTTAGCCGGACTTCTCGCGAAGCGGCAAGCGGTTGTTAATCCGAAAAATACTCTTTTTTCCATCAAGCGGCTCATTGGCCGCCGGTGGGAAGACCCGGAAGTTCAACGCGATCTTAAGTGGCTGCCTTATAAAATGCAGCGTTCTTCGACAGGCGGAGTTGAAGTTAAGATGTCTGATAAATGGTACCGGCCGGAAGAAATTTCGGCGATGGTGCTCCAGAAATTAAAAGCGGATGCGGAAGAAAAACTTAGCGAAAAAATCACCGAAGCCATCATTACCGTTCCGGCTTATTTTGACGATTCCCAGAGGCAGGCAACCAAAAACGCCGGAGAAATCGCCGGTTTCAAAGTGCGCCGCATTATTAACGAGCCCACTGCCGCGGCTCTGGCCTATGGTCTAGATAAAGAGAAAAATGAGCAGATTGTGGTCTATGACTTCGGCGGCGGCACTTTTGACATTTCGGTGCTTGAAGTAGGCGAGAAAACGGTTGAGGTAAAAGCCACCGGCGGCGATACCCATT
>CAZBVM010000013.1:0-18715 GCA_964495505.1 uncultured Candidatus Saccharibacteria bacterium
CACGCGGCCGTCTATGCCGCCGCCGTGGCGGTAATGGCTGACCCTGCCCTGTCACCCCCAACCTCCGTCACCGTTGTTGGCCCCTATAGCAGTATCACTATTGATTCGAGCACAGTCGCTATAAGTTTCAGCATAGTTCCCACCGGGGTAGGGGTGATCGACGTGGTGTCGTTCACGGCAACGGATTTCGCCGCGCTCGCTCACGCCATGGCCATTGAAGCGCAAGCGCTTGCTACTACCAATAACGACGTCGTGGCAGTAGTGGCTATGGCGCAAACGGTAAGCCAACTTGCCGAAGTCTCGAAAACCGCGGCAGAACAAGGAAATCTCCTCGCGGCCTTCATTGCAGTCAATCAGACCCAAGGTGCTTACAATGCCCTGCAAAACGCGCTAAGCGGCCCAGCCGTGGCCTTTGGAGGACTGAATGCCACACTCTCGCTCGCCGTTACGAACGGAACCTTGACCATGGCTCAAGCGCAGGCTGTCCAGGCCGGCCTTGACAGCGGGACCATCTCGCCGACGGCAGCCGGCATTGCCGCGGCGCTCGGAGCGGCTGCAATCTACGGCGGGCCTCACGGTCCGATGGGTTCAGGTTACTCGCCGGCAATCGCGATTGCCCTTGGCGCAACAAACTTCGGCGGTCAATCAATCGGTGGCGCGGCCTTACCAAGTTTTCCGGCATACAGCGGATTGGGAGTTGACGATGGCTCTGCACCAGGAGGAGGCGTGAGTGGCGGAGGTGTAGGAGGAGGACCAGGACCCGGAGGCGCCGGTGTGCCCGGAGGCGAGGGTACAGCAAGTGGCCCGGCAGCCCCATAAGAAATCCGCATTTTCGCGCTGTTATAGTTTTATGGACAATAATACAAATAAATCAATTTTCCCTGTTGAGCCCAAAAAACCTGTCAATGGCAAACTGATTGACGCGGTCATGCGCGCGCTCGGAAAAGAATATGTGTTAATAGGCAAAACCCGCGTCAAAACTTGGCAGGCCTGGTTGGTGTTGGGATTGGCGGTGGGAGCGGCAGCGGGCATAATTCTGGTGGCCAATAGAAGCGGGAAGTTTGAGCCGGGGAAAGCGGCAACCGCGTCGCGCCCAGATATTGTAGTTATTATGGCCGATGATTTAGACGTTGGGAGCCTTAATGTGGCGTTAAGTCAAGGCTGGATGCCCAATCTCAAAAAACATATTATTGATCAGGGAACAACCTTTCTCAATTCGTTCGTTTCTTTTTCGCTCTGCTGTCCTTCCCGGGCCACCTTTCTTTCAGGACAATATACTCATAACCATGATGTTTGGGGCAATGGGATTGCCCCCTACCCGTTGGGCGGATGTACTGCTTTAAACGAAAACTCTACGGTTGCCACCTGGCTTCAGAGCGCCGGCTATTTCACCGGCCATATAGGGAAATACTTAAATGGTTACGGAACAAAACTTTTTAGTCCGAAAAGTTCTTGTCTGAACCCCTATCATGTTCCTCCCGGCTGGAGTGATTGGCAGGGATTAAAAGATATCAGCACTTACAAAGAATACAATTATACAATAAATGACAACGGAAAGCTGATTAGGTACGGTAATACGCCTGCGGATTATCAGACCGATGTTTTGACAAAACGCGCGGTTAATTTTATCCAAAAAGCTTCGGTAAGCCCCTCCCAGCCGTTCTTTCTGGTGGTTACTCCACTTGCGCCGCACGTTGAAGTGGCGCCTCTGGCATTCGCGAATTGCTCAACCAATTATGGACCGCAGATGACTATACGTCCGGCTCCAAAATATCAAGGAACGGCAAACGCAATTTCTCTGCCCAAATCTACTTCTTTTAACGAAAGCGATGTGACTGACAAGCCCTCTTACGTTCAGGCCACACCCCAGCTTACATCAAGCGGGGAAGCATGTCTTGAAAAAATTTATCGCAACAATATCGAGTCGCTAAGATCGGTGGATGACCTCATCGGATCGGTGGTTAATGTGTTGCAGGCCACGGGAAGATTGCAAAATACGCTTCTTATCTTTGCGAGCGACAACGGCTTTCTTCATGGAGAACACCGTCTTTCCTATAAAGTACCCCCATATGAAGAATCTATTCGCGTGCCCTTATTTATCCGCCCGCCCGGGGGCTCGGCGCCCATGGCGACGGATCGTTTCGCCCTTAATAACGACCTTGCGCCAACTATTGCGGATTTCGCCGGAGCAGTAACTACTCATACTGTTGACGGTGTTTCGTTAAAGCCGCTTTTGGCTGATCCGAATTTGCCAAACTGGCGCAAACGATTTTTGGTTGAGTTATCTAGTCCCTCTGCCTCCCCCACTGCTCCGATTTCTGAAGATGATGAAGAAAAAAGCTTGCTTGTTAGCGGCAGTTTTCCTATTAGTTATGCTCCTCCCGCGTTTTCCCAAGTGCGCACGAGCAACCTTGACGTCAACACCCCCGATCTTACCTACATAGAGTACGGTACAGGGGAGAGAGAGTTTTACGACTTAGGTTTAAGTCTTTTTGAAATGGACAGTCTCCATAACGACCCTTCGCCTCAACGTGTACAGCAGCGCCAAATTTTAAGCCAGTGGATTTCTGCTCTCAAAAACTGCGCGGGCGTTTCTTGTTACAACGCCGAGTTTAAATAGGCGTTTTCACCCAAACTTTACGAATACTTTGGTCAAACATAACCAGGGTTTTTGCCTTTATTCTGAAGTTTTTGTTATTGACAAATTTTTAAAAAATCAATACCATTTTAAATAAAGTCATTCTAGTTCTTTTAAAAATGGATGGGAAATGGCAAAGCGGAGAAACAATGGAAAGGAGCCGCCGCTTTGTGGCGACCGGCTAGTTGATCTTCTTTTTAAAATGATAATGGATGCTATCAATTACCGGATTTTATCAATAAAGAAAAAGAAGCTTTTAACTGATCCGGGCTATAAAAAGGGGAGACGCAAGACTCTGTATGGCCTGTACGATCCCAATACCAATGAGATTTTTCTAAGCGCTTCGAAATGTAAGCATCCTACGAAAATAAGCATGATACCCGCGTTAATTCACGAGGTTCTTCATGAAATAATGCCCGATGTTTTCGAACGCAGAATTTATCAATTGGAACGAGTTTTAAAAGTAAGATTTACCGACGAACAAAAAAGATATTTAAGAAAGTTTATACCTAAACACGAGGTTAAAACCGGCCCTACGCCACACAAATAATCCCAATATTTTTCGGGATTATTTTTTTGTTGCGGTATTGACAAATTTTTCTGGACCATATACAATATAAACACTGATGGGGTCCGCGCGAGCGGGCCTATTTATAAAAGTATGGATTTAAAACAATTCGCCTCGGCATTAAACCAAATATCGGAAGAAAAGGGCATTTCACAGGAAAAAGTTCTGGAAACGATAGAGATGGCTTTAGCCGCGGCTTACAAAAAAGAATACGGAGAAAAAGGCCAGATTATCAGGGCCCGATTTAACCCGAAAACGGGCGATGTTAAGTTTTTTCAAATTAAAATTGTCGTTGACCAGTCAATGTTAAAGCCAGAGGAGGAGGAATATGAAGAGTCGGAACCCTCCTCCGCTGAAGCTACGGAGGGTGAGAAGAAAATTCGTTTTAATGAAGAGCGCCACATTATGATTGATGAAGCTAAAAAGATAAATAAAAATGCCGCTGTTCTTGACGAGCTTGAGTTTTCCCTTGAAACCCGCGAAGATTTCGGCCGTATTGCCGCCCAAACCGCCAAACAAGTTATTATTCAGAGGATTCGCGAAGCCGAGCGCGAAGCCGTTTGGAATGAGTACAAAGACAAAGAGGGCGAACTGGTAAGCGGCGTCATTCAGCGGATTGAACAAAATAATATTTTTGTTGATTTGGGCAAAACTATTGCTGTTTTTCCGAAAGAGGAACAAGTATATTCCGAGCGGTACTTTTCCGGCGCCAGAATGAAATTTTATATTTTAGCGGTTAATACTGACACTAAAGGACCGAGCATTGTGCTGTCGCGGTCTCACCCGAAAATGATTTCGCGGCTTTTTGAGCTTGAAGTTCCGGAAATCGGAGCCGGAACCTGTGAAATTAAGTCAATCGCCCGCGAAGCTGGCAGCCGCACTAAAATCGCTGTCTTCTCAAATGAGGAGGGCATTGATCCGGTCGGTTCCTGCGTTGGCCAAAAAGGGACAAGGGTAATGGCGGTCATTTCGGAAATCGGCGTGGAAAAAATAGATATCGTTGAATGGTCGGAAGATTCAGAGATTTTTGTTTCAAACGCCATGTCGCCGGCCAAAGTTACCGGAGTCAAGATTTTTCCCCGGCGCATTGCTAAAGTTTATGTTCCCGAAAATCAGTTGTCTCTCGCTATCGGCAAAAACGGTCAAAACGTAAGGTTGGCGGCAAAATTGACCGGCTGGAAAATAGATGTTATCGGCGCCGTTTTGACAACCGAAGGCGTGAAAGAGGAATTAAAGTTGGAAGATTTAGAAGGCGTCGGCGAAAAAACCGCCGAGATACTTCGCGACGCCGGATTTAACACGCCGGAAGATATTTTAAACTCTTCAGTTGATAAATTAATAAAAATTGAAGGTATTGGCGAAAAAACCGCGGAGAAAATTTTCAAATCAGCGCAAAAATTATTAAGACCCGAAATTATTGTTGCAGCAGAACCGGAATCTAAAGAGGAAATAGCGGAGGAAAAAACAAAAGAAGGGGGGATTATTCAAGAAGCGGAAGAAACGGCTGAAAAAGAATTAGCGGCGGAAGAAAAAGAGGAGAATATTACCGAGGGCTTGAAAGAGTCGGAGATGGTTCAGGCGGGAGCCGAAACCGCCGCCCAAGAATTAGGCGAGCCTCGCTCAGATGAATCTGAGCGGGAACCCTCGCCGGAAAAAGAAATTAATGAAGAATTAAAACCAAAAGATTATGAATAAATATTTTAATCTTGCAACAATCTTTGTAATCATGTATTAATACATGATTACAAGATAAAAATGACACAAGTATCACGTAATCCGCTCGGTAAAGAAACTAATCAGGAAATCCAAGCCGCTTTTTGGTGGCTTTTAGCGCGGCTGAATAACGATTTTGACATTAAAAATTTTCTAAATGGTCTCTTAACAAAGACCGAAAAAATAATATTAGCAAAAAGATTAGCAATTGCCTTTTTATTGAATAGAGGGTATATCTATCGAGATATTAGCGACGTTTTAAAAGTTAGCACCACTACTGTCGGCCGAATTAAGGAAGCGATAGATAAAACTGACAACTATAAAATATTTCTCACAAAGTTAGAGAAAAGAGAAGAACTGCAAAAATTTGCCAAACAGTTTGACAGATTTATCAAAGGTTTAGCTAATATCGTTCCACCTCAGAAAAATGACATGAAAGGCAGGGCTACATGGCTGAAAAAGATATAGTTGATGTAATTTTAAAATCACCTGTCATCTGATATCATGTATTAATACATGAATACAAGAGAAATAAGATAAAATATAAATTTCAAATAGTTTAAAGAATCTCCTAATTTAGGAGATTTTCTATTATTTTTACCATTGCGTCATGCTCTTTTGGATTACTCTCGGCGACAAGAAGGGCTAGTGCGACCAGAGTATTGTTATCTATTTTATTTTCTCCGCCATCATTATAGAGATAGCTGTTTTTACTAAGAAAATAAACAAATAAAAACGCGCCGATGCGCTTGTTGCCGTCAGAAAACGGATGGTCTTTTATCACCAAGTATAAAAGATGGGCCGCCTTCTTTTGAATAGTGTCGTAAAGCTCTTTGCCGTCAAACGTTTGGTAAATGTTTTTTATAACTCCCTCAAACATCCCGCTTCTTTCCGAACCGAATAAACTGCCTGCGATAAGTTTCGCCTTAACATTTTTAATAATTTCAACACAATCCTCATATTTTAAAACAAATTCTGCCGGCGCGCCTTCGGGTTCCGTCAATGTTCCGGAATCGTACTTCTCAAGAAGCGAGAGCGCTTTTGAATATTCGGACAGTAAATCTGAAATTTCTTTTTGTTTCATCTGTCAATTTTACCCCATTTCTGCTAAGATGAAAATACCATGTTAATTCCGATCGTGGTTGAAAAAACTTCCATGGGCGAAAGAGCTTACGATATTTATTCGCGGCTTTTAAAAGAGCGGATTGTTTTCGTTACCGGTCCTATTAACGATGCTGTGGCTAATACGGTTATCGCTCAGTTGATTTATCTTGAAAATGAGGATTCAAAAAAAGATATTTATCTTTATATCAACTCTCCGGGTGGCGTGGTTACTTCAGCTCTGGCGATTTATGACACCATGCAGTTTGTTAAACCCGACGTGGCAACGATTTGCGTCGGCATGGCGGCTTCTGGCGCTGCTTTAATTTTAGCCGGCGGCATGCGCGGGAAAAGATATTCTCTCCCGAATGCCGAAATTCTGCTTCATCAAGTGATGGGCGGCGCCGAAGGCCAGGCGATTGAAGTGGAAATCGCGGCGCGCCATATTATCAGAATAAAAGACAGAATTAACCAGATTATTGCCAAACATACTGGCCAATCTCTTAAAAAAATTGAAAAAGATACCGACCGGGACTTTTATATGACGCCACTGGAAGCCAAGTCTTATGGCGTAATCGATAAAATCATCAAAACCGCGAAATAGATTGTGGATAGTTTATTTTGCGGTTTTGTTATAAAATTATCGTATGGAAGGAAGAGAGTTTTTAAATGTAGAAAGAATTACTGGCGAGCTTAATATCGCGCCAAATGAAACCATTGCCGATTTTGGCGCCGGCCACGGGTTTTTTGCCATCGCTTTCGCCAAAAGAGTCGGTCCGTCAGGCCAAGTTTTTGCCATTGATGTTTTGCCGACGGCTTTGGAATCAATCAGATCGCAAGCTAAAATTGAGGGGCTTTTTAATATAAAGGTTATCCGGGGCAACTTGGAAAAACCCAATGGTTCAACTTTGCCGGACGGCGTTTGCGACGCGGTTATGATTGCCAATGTTTTATTTCAAGCGCCGGATAAGTCGGCTTTACTCGATGAAGCTAAAAGGGTCTTAAAAGACAGCGGCCGCCTAATTGTAATTGAATGGAAACCCTACATTGCTGTCGGTCCCCAAAAAGAATCACGCCTGTCAGAAGCCGAATTAAAACAACTGATTTTATCAAAAGGGTTCTCCGAAATAAAAGCCATTGATGCCGGCACTCATCATTACGGATTTATATTTAAAAAATAATTAATAGTATGTTAATTTTTGGCCGTGAAATACTAAGAAGTCAGCTAATAATTGTCGGAACAATAATCATTATAGTTATCCTTTTAGCGTCGGTCTTTTTTGGAATCTTGCCGGGTTCGCGCCCGGCCGGTCAAGAACCAGTTACTTTGGAATTTTGGGGTCTTTACGACGACTTGTCTTTATGGCAGACGATTTTTGACGCTTTTAAAAAAGAAAATCCCGGTATTTCTTTTAACTATATTCTAATGAATCCAGAGACCTACGAAAAAGATCTTTTAGAAGCATTGGCTTCTGGCAAGGCGCTGGACATTATCATGTTTCATTCTTCGTGGCTGCCAAAACATGGCAATAAAGTTTTACCTCTGCCTCAAGAAATGATGAGTTTAAGAGACTTTCAAGACACATTTGTTGACATTGCCACAACTGATTTTGTAACTAAAAATCAAATTTATGCTCTGCCGGTTTGGACCGATGCTTTGGCGATGATTTACAACAAGGATCTTTTTAACACCGCTGGTATCGCGACGCCGCCGAAAGATTGGGACGAATTTGTTAAAGTTGTTGCCAAACTTAGAAAATTAGATAAATCAAACAATCTGATGAAATCCGGAGTGGCAATTGGTACGGCCAATAATGTTAATAATAGTGCCGACATTTTAAGCTTATTAATGCTTCAAAGTGGAACCAAAATGATAAGCGACGATGGCAAAGCGGCAGCTTTTGACAGTTCAATTTTAGTAAACCGTTCAATTTATTACAGTCCCGGCGAATCAGCCCTGCGATTCTATACTGATTTTAGCAGCTCCAAATCCAACGCTTATTCCTGGAATGATAAATTTCCTAATTCTTTTGATGCGTTTACTTCCGGTCAAACTGCAATCATTTTTGATTATACTATAAATGTTGATCGGATCAAGCAGGGTTCGCCGAATTTACGTTTTGCCGTGGCGCCGATACCACAATTAAAAGATGCAACCAAAGTCGTTAATTATGGCGACTTTTGGGGTTATAGTGTTCCAATAACTTCAAAAAATTCCGAAAATGCTTGGAAATTTTTAATGTTTTCAACCACTCGTGATGTCAATAAATATTTTTCCGAAAAAACCTTGAGACCGGCGGCGCGGCGCGACTTGTTGGTGGAAGAACAGATACTATCGGATTTTGGAGTTTTTGCTGAAATAGTTTTATCGGCGACAAATTGGTATCGGGTTGATCCGGCTGAAGTTGAAAGAATTTTTAAGGAAATGATTAATTCAGTAGTTTTATCCGGAGCTAAGCCGTCAGAAGCGATTTCTGATGCAGCGGACAGAGTAACGGCTTTGATGAGAAGATAATTGTATTTTGTATTTTGTATTTAGTATTTAGTATTTTGGTATTATGAAAAATTCTTTGAATATTAATAAATTATTATTACTGATTTTGTCAGTGATTTTTCTATATACCATATACCAGATACCAAATACTAATGTGGCGCAGGCGCAGGTTATTGGCAATTTGGATTTTTTAAAAGGCATTGTGCCTTGCGGCACAAGCTACGCTCCCGCTCCTTGCACGGTTTGCCATTTTTTCAAACTGCTGCAAAACATTATTAATTTTCTCCTTTTAACAAGCGCTTCTCTGGTAACTTTAATGGCAGCATACATCGGTTTTCTTTTTATGTTTTCCGGCGGTAGCCCCCAAAAAATCACAGACGCTAGAAGCAAATTATGGCTTTTGGTTTGGGGCATTGCCTGGGTTTTGGGCTCCTGGCTGGTGCTAAACACCATGATTACCGTCTTTGCCGAACCTGGCGTTTTTCCTTGGCCCTGGAATCAAATAAATTGTTAAACGAAGATTTATTATATATTATATGCAATGTAAGTTATGAAGATTTTTTCAACGTCAAAACTTAACCCAACATTGGTTATGTGGATAAACGGATTGCTTTTTTTGCTGTTTTTTGCTATAATGGTCAATGTGACAATGGCGCAGGGTATTACCATCCCCAATCCTTTGGGAAGCGGCGGCAAAGATATTCCCACCTTAATTGGAACTATCGCCACTTGGCTTTTGGGGATTGGCACTACTATCGCGACCATCATAGTTCTTTGGTCGGCGTTTCTTTTTATGACAAGCGGGGGCAGTTCGGCAAGAGTAACTCAGGCGCGGCAAACATTGCTCTATGCCGTAATCGGTTTAGCAGTTCTTATACTCGCCGATGGCGTGGCCCTTCTCATCCAAAATTTTTTAAAAGGCAATTTTTAATTTGAGGTCGATAAAAATTAATTATTAATCATTAAATAATTTATGAAGAAAATTAACAAATACGCTGTCGGAACGGCCTTGGGGATTTCTTTGCTGTTGCCGCTTTTGGCGATGGCGCAAATTTCCGGACCGCCCGGACCGCTTATTACCAGCCCAAAGGATATTAGCACGATAATAATAGCTGTTTTTAACTGGTTGGGCGGCATTGTATTTACAATATCTCTTATTATGCTTATTTACGCCGCGATTTTATATATGACGGCGGGCGCTTCTGAGACCACTTTAGCCAAATCAAAAACCGTTTTGATTTACGCTATTGTCGGTTTGGCGGTGGCTATTCTGACTTATTCATTTAGGCCATTTATTGAAACATTCTTTAGTGGAAGGTTTTAGTTAGATTAAAAACCAAAAATCCACTCCGTAGCCGCGGGGTGGGTTTTATGTTATATCTTCGCTTCGTTCGATCTAACAAGTTCGCTCGGTTAAAATAAAAACAAGTTTTTATTTTTCCCTCGCTGCCTGTTATAATATTTAAACTTGCGTCCGTGGCGGAATTGGAATACGCGCAGCGCTTAGAACGCTGTCCCGCAAGGGTTAGAGGTTCGAGTCCTCTCGGACGCACAGCACTAATATAAAATTTAACAACTTAATTTCCGATCGGTTCTTAAGTTGTAAGTTTTTACTGAATAAAGAGTTTTAATTTTAGAAAAACGCCGATAACAAAAAAATCCCCTTAAGGGGAATTTTTTTGTTATTCTTCGTGGTGTTTTATTTCAATCTTTTTAGTTTTGATTTTTTCGGATTTGGGAAGTTTTATCATCAAAACGCCGTTTTTTAAAGTAGCCAGCGACTTTTCAGTTTGAACGTCAACGGGCAGTATTATAGAGCGGGAAAATGGCCCCCAGTAGCATTCCTGGTAAAAATAATCGTCTTTTTCCAAACTATCATCGCTTTCGCGGTTACCGCGAATCGTTACCATATCGTTAGTAATGGCGATATCTAAATTCTCCGGTTTTACTCCGGCAATAGTTGATTTAATAACAATATCAGTCGGTGTTTGATAAACGTCGATGGAAAGCTGACCTTCGGTTTCGCCCGGCGACCAATTTTGTTCTTTTTGTTCCGGCATAGTTTTGCGAGAAGAAAATGAAATTTTAAAATTGTCGTAGCCCCATTCCGACTTACGTCGGAACGGCACGACCCCGCCTACAATTTTAAAATTTCATTTTCTTCTCTTCTTATTATATTTTACCCACAGTGGTTTCGTCAACAACCGCTTGTTGATAAACTCTGTAGTGTTTCAGGCGGTTAAAGAGATAAATAACCAAAACGGCGGCGGCACCCAAAATAATGCCGACTAAAATCAAAGGGAATGTTTCTCCGTTTTTTGTTATGAGAAAATTATAAATTCCGTGGAGAACAGTCGCAAAAAACAGACCTTTTAAAATTAAACTCCAGTTTTTTTCCACAAAATAAAACTTGGAAAAATAATAGCCGGCAATGCCAGAAGCCAAACCATGAAGCGCCACGGCACTTATAAACCGCATTGACATAAAATTAAAAGTAGCGCCCAAATAGCCGGATGACCCCACCGGAATAAATGAAAAAATGGCAAAAACGTTTTCAATGGCCGCGAAACCCAAAGCGGCAACAATAACATAAATCATACCATCAACTGGTTCATCTAAAACCGGATTTTTATTTAAAGCCAAATGAACCACGCCGTATTTGGCCACCTCTTCAACCAGTGGGGCTATGAGAAATATCAGCATGCTGTTTCCCCACTTGTTTAAAACCATCTCAAAAAAAATAACTAATGGTGCCAAAGCAATGCCCATAATAAAAATTATAAAAAGCCAATATTTCGGTTCCGGGTGCGTGTCTTCTTTTAGATAAAAAAATAACCATACTAAACTTGGCAAAACTGCAAGAGTTAGCACCGGTATTAAAGAATAAATATTTTGTATCATAATTAAGATTCAAAACCAAAATAATAAAAATAAAATTCCTTAGCCCCATTCGCCTACGGCGAACGGCTCGCCCCCACCTAGAATTTTATTTTTATTATTTTGGTTTTTCATTATTAATCCGGCCAGTTTTCTACTAATAATAAGTTTTTTTTATTAAACGCTTCCCATATTTCTTCTGTTATAAACGGTAAAAACGGATGAAGCAATTTTAACAAATCAATATGGACTTTCAGAAGGACATTTTGGGTTGAAGATTTTAATTTATTGTTAGCCAATTGCTTTTTAGCGGTTTCAATATAAATATTGGCATATTCATGCCAGAAAAAATCATATAATTTATGAAGCGCCTGCCCAAATTTATATTTTTCAATTAAATTGCCAACTTCCGCAGTTGTTTTTTTAAGCCCGCTTAAAATTTTTTTATCTACAATCGTTAATTTTGAATTTTGAATTTTGAATTTTGAATTTTTTTGAAAATTGAGAATTGAAAATTGAGAATTCCCGATTTGTAATAGAACAAATCGGGAAGCATTCCATATTTTATTGCAGAATTTTTTACCGGTTAACATTGTGTCTTCGTTGAACCGAATATCCTGATTACCGAGATTTTGGTAGATTACGCCGAATCGAACGGCATCAGCGCCGTATTTATCTATTAACACAAGCGGATCAACGCCAGTGCCGAGTGACTTACTCATTCTTTTACCCTCATTATTTAAGATTGTGGCATGGATATAAGCGATTTTGAAAGGTGATTTACCCATAAATTCAATGCCAGAAAAAATCATTTTAGCAATCCAAATGTTTAAAATATCTCTTGCTGAAGTAATAAAGTCGGTAGGATAATATGTTTTAAGGTCGTTTGTTTTGTCGGGCCAGCCAAGTGCTGCGAATGGCCAAAGTGCTGAAGAAAACCAGGTATCGAGGACATCGGCGGATTGTTTCATTGCGCAGTTTTTGCAAAATGGACATTGTTTTGGTTCGATAGCCGACACAATAAATTGCTCTGCCGATGAATTTTCAATTTTAAATTTTAAATTTTCCAATTGTTTAGAAATTAGAAATTGAGAATTAGAAATTCCAATCTGGTTTTCACAAAACCAGATTGGCAATTGGTGTCCCCACCAAAGTTGCCGGGAGATATTCCAATCCCTTTCGTTTTTAAGCCGGTCTAATAAAACTTTTTCCCATTTTTTCGGATGGATTACCATTTCTTTATTTTTTATTACACCAATTGCTGATTTAGCAAGTTTGTTCATTTTTAAAAACCACTGTTGCGAAAGGCGAGGTTCAATTTTGGTACCACAACGTTCACAGTAGGCTACATTATGAACATAGTCTTCAAATTTTTCCAACAGACCCAATTTTTTAAGCTCTTCAATAACTTTCTCGCGGCACTCGTTGACTTTTAGGCCTTCACATATTTTTCCAGCTTCGTTTGTCATAATTCCTTTTTCGTTGATAATCTGCGGTTTTGGCAGATTGTGTCGCAGCGAAATCTCAAAATCGGTCGCGTCATGAGCCGGCGTTACTTTAACGGCGCCGGTTCCAAATTTCATGTCAACGGCAATATCAGAAATAATAGGAATTTTACGGTTTTGTATCGGCAGGATGACAAATTTTCCAATTAAATTTTTATATCGACTATCTTTAGGGCTAACTGCCACTGCTGTATCGCCAAGCATGGTTTCGGGACGGGTAGTCGCCACCATGATGTATTTTGTATTTTGTATTTTGTATTTTGTATCTAACGGATATTTAATAAAATATAATTTACCTTTTTCTTCTTTATATTCTACTTCCAGATCGGAAATTCCTGTTTCACATCTCGGACACCAGTTGATTACGCGCTCACCGCGATAAATCAACCCCTTTTTGTAATAATGGTTAAATGCGAATTGGACCGCTTTGGTATATCCAGAATCCATTGTATACCTGGTTCGCGACCAGTCCGGAGATACACCCAATTTTTTTAATTGGTTTAAAATAATACTGCCATACTTTGCTTTCCACTCTTTAACTTTCTCAACAAATTTTTCTCTTCCTAAATCTTGGCGGCGCAAACCTTCTTGGCGCAATTCTTTTTCAACTGCGTTTTGAGTAGCAATGCCGGCATGGTCTATCCCCGGTAGCCAAAATGTTTTAAACCCCCCCATCCTTTTCATTCTCACTAAAATGTCAACCTCGGTATTTTCCAAGACATGGCCCATGTGAAGCGAACCGGTGATATTGGGCGGTGCCATCATCATCGAGAATTTTTTAGTTCTTTTTCCGGGTAATTTATCAGGATTTAAAAAGCCTGACCTTTCCCAGAGCGTATATATGCGTTCTTCAACATCTTTGGGGTTATAGGCAGTATTTAGTTCTTTGGGTATTTCTATCATTTTATTATGTCAGTTAATTTTCAATTTCTAATTTTCAATTTTCAATCAATGATTTAATTTTCAATTTTAAAATGTTTGGAAATTAATTCATTGAAAATTCAATGTAAATTGTAAATTGATAATTGAAAATTGACTTATAACCTAAGATTAGCATTTACTTCGATTTTTTTCCATGAATCCGGCTTCGGTTTATTTTTTAGACCTGCCTGCCGATAGGCAAGGTAATCAAAATATCCGGTGGCGGCAATCATCGCCGCGTTATCTGTGGTATAGGCGAAATCAGGAGCGAAAAAAGGAATTTGGAGCGGCGCGATTTTTAAGGCCATTTCTCTGCGTAATTTTTTATTTGCCGCCACTCCGCCGGCAATCATAACCGTTTTCGGCCGGAAATTTTTTACCGCTTCTAAGGTTTTAACGACTAAAACGTCAGTGATGGCCTCTTGAATTTCATGCGCCACGGATGACACGTTTTTTCCTTTATGTGAATAGAGAACCGCGGTTTTAAGACCGGAAAAACTGAAATTATAATCTTTTGAATTTATCATCGGCCTTGGTAAATCGTACTTGGAAGCGGAGCTTCCAAGTGGGAAAAATGGGGTTTTCTTTTTAAATTTGTCGGCTAAAACGGCGATGGCAGGGCCGCCCGGAAAACCGAAACCCAAAATCCGCGCAGTTTTATCAAAACACTCGCCGGCAGCATCATCTAAGGTCTCGCCGATAATTTTGTATTTTCCATAATCCTTCATCAAAACAAGTTCCGTATGCCCGCCGGAAACAATTAAAATTAAAGCTGGAAACAAAGATTTTGTATTTTGCCCGCCCGCTTCGAATCGCGAAGCGAGTCGGGCGGGTATTTGGTATTTAGTATTTGGTAATTGGGATTTTTTTGAAAATTGAAAATTGGAAATTGGAAATTCTCGAATTGGTTCTAACCAATTTGAGTAGATGTGTCCTTCAATATGATTTACTCCGATAATCGGTTTTTTCCATTTGTAAGCCAAGGCGCGGGCGAAATTAACACCAACCAAAAGCGAAGGTAAAAGTCCCGGCCCTCGCGTTACCGCTATCAATCCAATATCTTCACTATTGATGTCCGACATCAATAGTGCGGCTTTGACTGTGGGAGCGATTTTTTGGAGGTGAGCGCGACTAGCAAGGTTGGGCACGATGCCGCCGAATTTTTTGTGAATCGCGACTTGAGAATAGGAAACATTTGATAAAACGGAAAAGGAAGGATTATCAAATCCTCCTTTCGCTCCTATCATAGCCGCCGCGGTATCATCGCATGACGTTTCAATTCCTAAAATATACATATTTATTAATTTATCAGTTTAAACTTTGTTATTCAAATAAAAAAACAGCATGGGCTAACCATGCTGATTGTTTGCAAGTTTATTTTATTGCTTTTTAAATAGTTTTTACGGGAGTTCAGTAAGTTTTTTAGGAGATTGTGCCAGATTTTCGCAACCAGTTTCGGTAACAACCATTGTATCTTCAACGCGTACCCCGCCAATGCCTTTGTAGTAAAGGCCGGGTTCAATGGTGATAACATTCCCCGCCTCAAGAATTGTGGTTTTGTCCCGTTTTACAAAAGGAGGTTCATGAATCTCAAGACCAACGCCATGGCCGACAGCATGGAAGAAACCAAAATATCCTTCTTCGTTTTTTCCAGTTTTAAAGTCTTGTGCCTTAAGAAAATCGGCTGCAGCTTTGTGAATATCAAAATAATTAACACTAGCTTTTACCATCTCAACGCTCTTACATTGAGCATCGAGGACCGCTGTATACATCTTTCGAGCTTGAGGAGAAAGCTTTCCCTTAACAACTGTCCGTGTCATATCGGACCAATACCACTTTTTTCGTGAACGTGGGAACATGTCAAAAACAATCGGCATATCAGCAACAATTGGTCCGAATCCCAAACAGTGTGGGTCAGCTGCCTGGTCACCTGAGGCAATAATGGTCGCATCACAAATACAATTGCGTTTCATCAACTCTGAATCAAAGAGTAGTCGAAGCATTTCTGAAGTTATATATTCACCACCGCTCCAAAGTTTTCCATTACGGATTTCGGCATTGGCGAGCATATCAACAAGAATTGGAAACACTTCTTCCATCGCTCGCTGAGCATAAATAATATCAGCAATTTCATCTGCGGTTTTTATTGCTCTTTCCGGAAACAGAGGGTCAGCAAATTCAATTGAAATTCCGTTATCAATAAGATACTTGTATATGGAGGCTGAAAGTTCCGGCTGGGCAGTGACCGAGGGGACTTCGTACTTGCGAAGGAGTAAGAGTGCCTGTTCTTCTAGCGAAAGCCCCTTCTTTTCTTCTCCTGTTTGAAGTTCTTCGGGAAGCAATACCTCATCTACTTTTGATTCTTTTTTCGCTCTGCCATATTCAAGGGCATCGACAACCATAATTTTTTTACCATCTATCTCAGCGAAAACAAGCGCATCAAGAGCAAAAAACTTTGTTGCCCAAAGCATATTCTCGTGCTTTATGGGGGCACCAATAACTAACTTTGTTTTTTGCATTTTTATCTCCTGTTGTTAAGGTAAATCTAAGTAAGTATTAGAATACTAAAATAGTGAAATTTAGTCAAATTAGATTGGGTATTGGACGAAGTTAGAATCTGCTTGTAGCGCCAGCGGGATTTGAACCCGCGTACTCAGCTTGAAAAGCTGATGTCCTGGACCGGGCTAGACGATGGCGCCATTAAAAATTCTAATGTATTTTATCTTATTTTTTTTATTTTGACAAACACTTTACTTTGGGGTTATATAAAGGGTATTAACCCTTTGTTTTGACGGCGCTCGGACAAAATGAAAACAAGTTTTCATTTTGCTCCTCGCTTGTCAAAATAAAAGCAAAAGTTGTTTGAAAATTAAACGCGGAGGTTAAAAATGGATTGGACGTACGCGTGGATCGGACTGTTTGCGGTGGCTTCAAAGATATTTTTTGTATTATTATTTTTGGCCATAAAGAAAAAATTTATTCCCGCGTCAAATTACATATCAGCCATTGAAGTCGCCAAACGGCTGCAAGATGAGGGTTTCACGCCTATTATTAATTTACTTGGCGAGCATTATACCAGCCGGGAAAAAATCAAGCGAACATTCAGGCAATATCTTTATCTTATTGACGAACTCCATGATAGAGGGATTGGGGGCAAAATATCCGTAAAACCGACTCAACTTGGACTGGCCATCTCAAAAGAAATTTATCGCGAATATATTATATGGCTCTCAAGGCGTGCTCGCAATCAAAAAATATCGGTTGAAATAGACATGGAAAGCGTGAAATATCTTGATGATACTTTAGAAGTGTTCCAAAAAATTCCCGGGGAATACGGTGTTAAGCAGGCGGTTCAGGCATATCTTGAGCGAAGTGAAAAAGATGTTGAAGAATTTATCAACCGGCGCCGAAAAATTCGTCTGGTAAAAGGCGCTTACGCTGAAGGCGATTTCAGCAAATCGGAAACGCGAGAGCGGATGAAAAATTTTGCACAACGGTTATTGCTTTGTGGCAACGAGCCGGCAATCGCCACAATAAAAGATGAAGAAATGATTGATGGCGTTTTAAAATTTGCCGAAGAGCGCGATATACCCAAAAATCGTTTTATCATCCAAACGCTTTACGGCTTCAGAGACGATTTAAAGCGTAAGTGGCGCGATCTAGGTTTTCGAGTGGAAGTTTATGTGCCGATTGGTCCATGGCATAAAGCGCTGCCCTATATTTGGCGTCGGGTTAAAGAAATTATTAAATCTCAGTGTTGACAAATTTTATAGCTTATTCAATACTCTAAATATTAAATAAGGTTCGTTAACAATTAATAAACATCTACGCAAGGGAGCCAGAAATGTCGGAAAAGCCAACCGGAAGCATTTTAAGCCGCGTTCAGGTTGACCTACCCTCGGATTTATCTTGGGAAGGCACAATGGACGGTTATTTTTCAAAAGTTATTGAACATCCGCAAACGGTAGAGACCGCGCATCAGCGGCTGTTTAACGCAATCGCGCATTATGGCAGTACTCGTTACCGGCGGCATCGCGAAGAAGTTATTCGCTGGAATATTTTTGATGATCCATTTGACTCCGATCACCGCCACGCGGTGTATGGAAATAACGTTGACGCCGCCGTTATGAAATTCGTAAACGTGCTGCAGGCGGCGGCTCTTGGTCTTGGCCAAGAGCATCGCATGTATCTTTTACATGGACCTATCGGTACCGCCAAAAGCACTATTGCCGAGCTCTTAGCCAAAGGGCTCGCTGATTATACTAAGCGGCCAGAAGGCCAGCTTTTCGCGCCTTTCTGGGTTGTTGAACAAAACGATGAAGAGGGCTTGGAAATTCTCGGGACGATTACTAGGAAATTTGAGAGGACAAGATTAGATTGTCCGCTGCATGAAGAGCCGCTTGCAGTTTTTCCCCAAGAAATCCGCGGGGCAATTCTTAAGATGCTTTCTTCCGAAGCGAAAGTAGAATTAACGGTCAATACCCACGCTTGTCCGCAATGTGCGGCGGTTTTTAACAAGCTAATGCGCCGCTACTCCAATAATTGGCGGCAAGTTGTGGAGAAGCATTTAAGGGTAAAACGCATCGTCCTTTCAAAACCGGAACGGCTTGGCATTGTAGTAGTTCGTCCTAAGTCGGAAAAAGACCAGGATGTAGCCGAATTTTTAGGCGAACATGATTTCTCAAAACTCGGCAATTATGGCTCCCTAACCGATCCCAGAACTTTCGATTTTTCCGGTTATTATGAAGCCGCGAATCGCGGGTTCTTCTATTGGGAAGAAGGCCTGAAGTTTGCTCTTTCTTTCCTTTATGACCTCTTGGGCGCTTCGCAGGAGCATCGCGTTCAGCCAAAAGGATTTATGGAGGTGGACATGGATGCGGTAC
Organism: uncultured Candidatus Saccharibacteria bacterium; assembly: GCA_964495505.1. Classification (GTDB taxonomy): domain Bacteria; phylum Patescibacteriota; class Minisyncoccia; order UBA10092; family UBA10092; genus JACPHB01. Next base: position 18,701 of record CAZBVM010000013.1, read on the forward strand.
TTTACGGATCAACCA
>CAZBVM010000014.1:0-14719 GCA_964495505.1 uncultured Candidatus Saccharibacteria bacterium
ATTGTAGGACGCAGATGTTTGGATGGTTGCGTTTTGCGACCAAATATGGGAAAGTAAAATAAATTATGAAAACAACGGTATACGGTTCATGGCATTTAGCCGAGGTTTACGCAGTGGGGCTTTGTAAGCTCGGACATAGGGTAAACTTGGTTTCTGATAGAGAGGTTTATCAGAACTACAAAAACGGCAAACCGCCGGTTTTTGAGCCGGAAATCGCCGAAGGAATAAAAAAATATACGGAGAGCGGCAAACTTTCTTTTTCTGATAATATCGCTGACCCAAAAAATAAAGCGGATATTTGTTTTTTTGCCCAAGACGTGAATATCATCCCGGAAGGGATTGATATGGCTGACATTGAAAATCACTTTAAGAAAGTAGCCCAAAGCAACAATTTTAAAATCATCTGCGTTTCTTCCCAATTGCCCATTGGTACTTGCAGAAAATGGCAGGAAGAAAATAAAAATATCGGCATCACTTATTTCCCGGAGTATTTACGTTTTGGCGATGGCCTGAAGCGCTTTGTCGAGCCAGATTATATTGTGCTTGGAGGCGAGCCGGAGATCACAAAAGAAGTCTTAGAAGTTTTCCAAAATGTGAATTCGCCGAAGTTTTCCGTTACGCTCGAGGAAGCGGAAATGGCAAAGCATGCTGCCAATATTTTTGTTGCGATGACCGTCAGTTTTATTTCCGAACTCACCAAATTCAGCGAACATTTTAATGTCAATCTTGAGCGGATCGGCGAAATTCTCAGGCAGGATAAAAGAATCGGTCCTAAAGCCTATACTTTGCCTGGCTTGGGATTTTCTGGCACCGTAGCCCGCGATGTCATTGTTTTAATAAATGAAGCAAAAAAGCTTGGCGCGAGCGTGCCGCTCTTTGAGCAGGTGATTGCGGTAAATGACGAGCATAATAAATTCATGGAGCGGGAATTAAAATCCAGGTTCAAAGATTTTGAGAATAAAAAAATAGGATTTTTAGGAGCAACTTACAAGCCGTTTACTTCCAATATGAGAGGATCGCTTGTTCTGCCATTAATGGAAACGCTGGAAAAAGGAGGGGCGAAAATCGCGCTCTACGATCCATTAGTGGAAGATAATCCTTACAAGGTAAATTCAATTGAAGAGGCTTTTTCCGGCGCAGACGTTGTTGTTATCGCTGTTGCCAAAAAAGATTTTAAAGAAGCGCCATACGACAAGTTGATTCCTGCGATGAGAGCTAAGGTTATTATTGACGCAGCTAATATGTTCAAAAAAGAGGACGCGAAAAAACTCGGAGCTGATTATGTTTCAATCGGCCGGGGAAAATTTTAATTTCATTAGCAATGAAAATAGCTATTTTTGGCGGAAATGGGTTTATCGGTCGAGCTCTTGAAAAAAAAGCGCGTGAAGAATCTTATGAAATTTCGATTTTCGATTTGCCCAAATACGACGTAGAGCATCCGGAAACATTCACGGTAGAGCTCGCGGCAGAAAAACCGGATGCTGTTATAAATCTCGCCGGAATTTTTGGCGGCGTAAAAGAGTCTCCTCCGGTCCGGAAACTTTTTGAAATAAACGTGATGGGCAACCTGAATGTTCTTAAAGCGGCTTATGATGCGGGCGCGAGAATTTATATTTTTTTGAGCTCTATGGGAGCGCACGGGGAAAACAAGTTGGGCGAGCATCAAAAGCGTTTTTCCCTTTTCAATCCGCAATCCGGCTATCAGGCAAGCAAGGCTGCTGCGGAATATTCAATGCAGCAGTTTCTGCGCGAAGCGCCGGATATGAGAATTGTGGCTCTGCGCGCCACGATGGTTTTGGATAAAGGAACGCAACTGCAACACGCGCCTATTGATTTTATAAAAACCATTCTTGCCGGAAAAGATATTGAAATTTACGGCGAAGGACGCCATGAGAGAGAATGGATATGGGTAGACGACGTGGCGGATGGAATTTTGAGGGCGATAGAGTACGGCGCAAGAGCGAATTCCGGCTATTACCCCTTTTTTCTTTCGAGTGGCCGAATCTCAATGCGTGATTTAGCGGAAAAGATTGTCTCAAAAATGGGCGGTAAGGTTGTTTTTACCCCTTCTACCAAGCAGGCCTTTACTTTAACCTCGGATATGGAAGAGTCGCAATCCGCCCTGGGCTGGGTTCCCAAATATGATATGGATATGATGATCGATAAATTAATTGACGCATTTAAAGCATGAAATTGGTGATTTTTGGCGCGAACGGATTTATTGGCAAGGCGCTTCAAGAAAGAGCGCGGGGCGTGCATGAAGTTGTGGCATTTTCGCGCTCCACTAAGCAGGATGTTCGGCATCCGGAAACATTCACGCAGCAATTAGCGGCAGAAAAGCCGGATGCCGTTATAAATCTCTCGGCGATTTTAGGCACAATGAAAGAAGCGCCGTCAATCATTGACCTTTTTGAGACAAATGTAATGGGAAATTTGAACGTTCTAAAAGCTTCTTGTGAGGCAGGAGTTAAAAACTACATTTTCTCCAGCTCTATGGTTGTTCACGGCGAAAATAAGATCGGTGATCACCAGAAAAGATTTTCTCTTTTTAATCCAAAGCATGGCTATAGCGCGAGTAAGGCCGCAGCAGAATTTTCCGCTATGCAGTTTGTAAAAGAAGCTTCGGAAATGAAAATCGTAACTCCGCGCCTCGCGAATGTTCTGGGTTATGGCACTTTTTTGCCGCACGCTCCGATAGAATTCATAAAGACCGTTTTAGACGGGAAAGACATAGAAATTTACGGAGAGGGGCTGCACGAAAGGGAATGGATATGGATTGATGACGTGGCGGAAGGTATTCTTAAGGCGGTTGAATATGCCGTAGCTGCAAAGCCCGGTTATTATCCTTTTTTTCTTTCTTCCAGCCGTATTTCAATGCGTGACCTGGCGAATAAAGTGGCGAACAAACTGGGAGGTAAGGTAATTTTTACCCACTCTACCAAACAGGCCTTTACATTGACGGCGGATTCTTCCGAATCGCAATCGCTTTTAAAGTGGTCTCCGAAAAATAATATAGACGATATGATAGAGAAATTAATTAATATATTTCGTAATTAAATTATGATTATTACAAAAACACCTCTGCGTATATCTTTTTTCGGGGGCGGAACGGATTATCCCGCATGGGTTAAAGAACACGGCGGAGCCGTGCTTAGCACGTCAATCAACAAGTATTCATATTTGCATCTTTTGCGTCTTTCTCCGTTTTTCCCTCATAGAATCAGGATTGCTTACTCGAAAGTGGAAGAGGTCAAAGATATAAATGAAATAGCGCATCCCTCGGTGCGCGAGACCCTGCGTTTCATGAATTTTGACGACAGGTTGGCGATTCACTATACCGGAGATTTACCCGCCAGGTCGGGTATGGGCTCGAGTTCGTCTTTCACAGTCTGCCTCCTTCACTCCCTTTATGGGTTAAAAGGAATTATTCCGGATAAAAAGAAATTGGCAGAAGAAGCAATTCATATTGAGCAAAATCTTATTAAAGAGAACGTCGGTTCACAAGATCAGATTGCTTCGGCTTTCGGCGGATTCAATAAAATAGAATTTAATAAAGACGGCGGTTTTACCGTTACACCGATAAAATTAAATGTAGAAAGGCGCGAGAATCTGCAAAAACACATGATGCTTTTCTTCACGGGTTTTTCCAGAACCGCTTCAGAAATTGTGGTTGAACAGGTTAAGAACATTCCCAATAAGACAAAAGAACTTCATGTAATGCGCGACATGGTAGACGAGGCCATCGTTATATTAAAAAGTAGTGGCGATTGGCTGGGGAATTTTGGCAAACTTCTTAACAAGGGGTGGGAGTTGAAAAGGGGGCTTTCGTCAAAAATATCAAATGATTTAATTGATGATTTTTATGATAGAGCTATAAAGGCCGGAGCCCTTGGCGGCAAGCTCCTCGGCGCCGGCGGAGGCGGATTTCTTCTGATATACGCCCGGCCAGAAAATCAGGAGAAAATAAAAAAGGCGCTTTCCCAACTACTCTACGTCCCATTTTCTTTTGAAAATGAAGGCAGTCAAATAATTTATTATGCGCCTAATCACGTTTTCTAATCATTATGAGAGCATTTTTTCTTGACCGAGACGGAGTCATTACCGAAGACGTGGCTTTTAAAAAGGTTGGTCGATTGAAAATACTGCCCAAAGCAGCCGCCGCCATTAAAAAAATTAATCAGCTCGGCCTGGTTATTGCGGTCACTAATCGACCGGATATCGCCAGGGGCGTTTTAAACGAGAACGAATTAGCCGCTTTACACGAAGAAATGAGGCGCGAATTTAAAGAGGCCGGCGCCAAAATCGACGCTATTTATTATTGTCCTCATCATCCGGAAAGAGATCACCCCGATATTACTCCAGAACTTTTAAAATATCGGATTGAATGCGATTGCCGAAAACCAAAAACCGGCCTGCTTAGGCAGGCAGCTAAAGATTTTAATCTTGATTTAAAAGATTGTTTTATGATCGGCGATGCCACACGGGACATTGAAACCGGTATTAACGCGGGTTGTAAGACAATTCTCATAAAAAACGGCCGCGCAGGCGCTGATAATAAATTTGAGGTTGTGCCTGATTTTATTGCCGCGGATTTGGACGAAGCAGCGGATTTAATTGAAATGAATTTAAGAGTCAAGGCGCTGATTTTGGCTGGCGGCAGAGGCGAGAGGATGAGGCCTTTGACTGATAAAATACCGAAACCGATGTTAGAAATAGCGGGCAAGCCAATTATTCACCACCAGATAGAACTTTTAAAAAAACACGGCATCACTAGAATTGTGGTTGCCGGACATTATCTTTTCGACGTGATTAAAAATTATTTTGGTTCCGGCGAAAAACTCGGGGTGGAAATAGAATATAGTGATGAAGAAATTCCTCTGGGAACAGCTGGCGCCATTAAAAATGCCGAAGCATTTTTCAAAGATGTGGAAAATTTTATTGTCTTAAGCGGCGATGTAATGACGGAAATTGACGCTAAGTCGCTTTTCCAGTCGCATAAAAATAAAAATGCCATCGCCACTCTTGTTTTAAGGCACAGCGACCATCCTTATGACAGCGATGTTGTCGAAATTGATTCTGATTTTCGCGTGGAAAAAATTATCGGCCGGGGACAGCAGGAGTCGAATACAGCCATAACCAGCATATACATTTTTAGAAATGATATTTTTAATTTTATCCCCAAAGAATTTTGCAATATTGAAAAAGATGTTATAAGCGAACTCTATGATTCAGAGGATATTTATGGTTATCTGACTGAGGACTATATAAAAGATATAGGCACGTTTGAGCGATATGAAAACGCTAAAAAATATTTTGAAAATAAATTATAAAACATGATAAAAGAATCCATCCAAGAATCCATCAATTTAAGAAAAACTTTACTGGAAAAACCGGATTTTGCTGAGAAAACCGAGCAAGCCATCAATCTTTTAATTGATTGTTTTAAAAACGGCAATAAGGTTTTAATTGCCGGCAATGGCGGCAGTGCGGCCGATGCTCAACATTTTGCCGCTGAAATGGTTTGTAAATTTAAAAAAGAAAGAAGGGGCTATCCGGCAATTGCTTTAACCGCCAATTCTTCTGTCGTCACCGCCTGGAGTAATGACTATGATTTTAAATCCGTCTTTGCCAGACAAATTGAAGCATTGGCCAAGCCGGAAGATATTTTTATCGGTATTTCAACCAGCGGTGATTCCGAAAATATTGTTGACGGAATTCAAAAAGCCAAAGAAATTGGGTTAAAAACAATCTGTTTGTTGGGTAGGGACGGAGGAAAATTAAAAAATGGCGCTGACATTTCATTAATCGTTCCATCCCAGGACACCGCCAAAATCCAAGAGGTCCATATTATGTTAATTCATATTATTTGCGAAGAAGTTGAAAAAAAATTACTATAAAATATGACCATAAAACAACAATTTGTAAATTATGGAAAACGCTTTGGTCAGATTAATCGGCTATTACGCCACAATTTTACACGGCGATGTGGCTGTTTTTGACAGGTACAGATGGCTTAAAAAACATCTTTTAGCCGGTCCATTACGCACTTTGGACGCTGGCTGCGGTTCCGGCGCTTTTACTATGTATGCGGCAAGGATTGGAAATGAGGCAGTAGGAATTTCTTTTGATGATGGAAATAATAAAATAGCCGAAGAGCGGGCGAAACTTTTAGGAATCAACGGCGTTCGTTTTATGACTGGCGACCTGCGAAAATTGGATGAATTATCCGGTAAGCTCGGTTTATTCGACCAAATTATCTGTTTCGAAACAATCGAACATGTGTTAGGCGACGCAAAACTTGTTAAGGACTTTTCCAATCTTTTGAAACCGGGCGGCACGGTATTGCTTACCGCTCCTTATAAACATTATTACAAACATTTACTCGGAGATGATAAAACGCCGCTTTCGACCTATGAAGACGGCGGGCACGTTCGTTGGGGATATACCCATGAAGAGTTGGAAAAAATATTTAACAAAGCGGGCATTACTCTCGTAAAAAAGGAATACGTCTCCGGTATTATCACGGCGCTGCAGATGGCGCTTTCCAGATTTCTCCGAAAGAAAATAAACTTTAAAGTTGTTTGGCTCTTGGTTTTCCCACTAAGAATTCTTTTCTTGATTGATCCACTAATTACTTGGGTGACTCACTGCTCGCATCTTACGGTCGCGGTTACTGGAGTAAAAAAATATGAAAGTAGCTATTTCGGTTCCCGGTAGATTTTGGCTTTTTAATCTCGCCCAGCAATTATTAAAGCGAGATTACTTAGAGCAACTCATAACTTCCTACCCGAAGTTTGAGGTTAAAAAATACGGAATTCCAAAAGAAAAAGTAAGTTCGATTTTAATTAAAGAAATTTTATTTCGTGGCTGGCATAAACTCCCCGGATTTTTGAGAAATACTTACAATCCGCAATATTTTATTCAGCAAACCTTTGATTATTTTGCGTGTTTAGCGCTTCGGAAGGCTGACATTGTTGCCGGCGGTTCTTCGTCTTTTTTGAAAACTCTCAGAAAGGCAAAAAAACTCGGCGCGATAACGATTGTTGAGCATGGCAGTTCGCATATTATTTATCAGACAAACATCTTGAAAGAAGAATATGAAAAATTCGGGCTTAAGCCGATAGTGGCTCACCCAAAGATTATTGAAAAAGAACTCAAAGAGTATGAAGAGGCGGACTATATTTCTATCCCGTCTTTATTTGTAAAACGGACGTTTTTGGAAAAAGAAATTCCGGACTCAAAGATTATTCACGTGCCTTATGGCGTTGACCTTTCCCTGTTTAAACAAATACCCAAAAGGGATGATATATTTCGCGTGATATTTGCCGGCGGAATGACGCTTCGCAAAGGAGTGCATTATCTTTTACAAGCGTTTTCAGAGTTGAAACTGCCAAATTCGGAATTGTTTCTTATCGGTTCAATTAATAATGAAATAAAGCCGTTTTTCAAGAAATACGAGGGAGGTTTCCGCTATATCGGCCATGTTCCACAAAGCGAGCTCCATAAATATTATTCTCAAGGTTCAGTGTTTGCGATGATGTCCATAGAGGAGGGTTTAGCCATGGTTCAGCCGCAGGCGATGGCATGCGGCTTGCCGATAATTTGCACGACTAATACTGGCGGCGAGGATATCGTGAGGGACGGGAAAGACGGATTCATAATACCCATTCGCGACACGGAAAAATTGAAAGAAAAATTAGTTTATTTTTATGAAAACCCGGAGATTCGCGCGACCATGGGAAAATCCGCGAAAGAAAGAGTTTCCTCTGGATTTACTTGGGATGATTACGGGTTGCGGATGATTGGCGAGTATGAACGGATAATGCGTGAAAACAAAAAAATTAATAAATTATGAAAATTCTACACATAGCGCCTTCTTACTGGCCGGCTTTTAAAATGGGCGGTCCCACACAGTCGGTTCATGTAATGAATAGATATTTGGTTAAAAAGGGGGCGGACGTTACGGTTTTTACAACCAATGCCGGGTTGGAAAAAGATGGTAGGATTAAATTAGACAAAGAAACGCTAATGGACGGCGTAAAAATTTTTTATTTTTCTTATTACGGCTACGTTCATTATACTTTTTCCCCGCGAATGTTCGTCGCTTTATGGAAAAACATAAAAAACTTTGATTTGGTTCATATCACTGGTGTCTGGAATTTCCCGGTTTCCGCCGCCGCTTTCTGGGCGAGATTCTATAAGATTCCTTATGTTATTTCTCCCAGGGGTTCTTTGATGAAAGAACCACTAGTTAAAAAAAGCGCATTTTTGAAAAAAACATATTTAAATTTGATAAGTAAGAGAGACCTTAAAAATGCCGCCCTTATTCACTTCACCGCGGAACTGGAAAAAGAGGAATACTTGGAGTCTGGTTTGCCGTTGAAAAAATCAGTTATTATTCCAAATGCCCTTGATGTTAATAGTTCAAGAAAGGAGGAGAAAGAGGTAAGCCCTAGGGATTTCCGTATTAAATTTGGAATTAAGCCAGATTCCAAGGTAATTCTTTTTCTGGGTCGGATTAGCTGGAAAAAGGGCTTGGATACTCTAATTCCGGCTTTTACCCAAGTAGTTAAAGCAGAACCTAGGGCGGTTTTGGTGATTGCCGGTCCAGATGAGGAAGGATATGGTAAAAAAGCAAAAAGGTTGATTGAAGAGCAAAAGTTAAATGACAAAGACAAAGATAAAATTATCTTTACGGAAACTCTTGTAGGTGCTACGAAAATTGCAGCTTATCAAGTTCCAAATGTATTTGTTTTACCTTCTTATTCTGAAAATTTTGGGATGGCGGTGGTTGAAGCGATGTATTACGAAACGGCTGGGACAGCAGTTGTGATTACAAATCAGGTCGGTATTTCTCCATATATACGCGAAGCTGAGGCTGGTATCGTTATCAATAAAGATACCAATGAATTAGCTAAGGCCATTTTAGAAATATTAAAAAACCCAGAGCGGGCAAAAAGAATGAGTGAAAAAGGTAAAAAGTTAATTGAATCGAAATTTTCGCCAGACAAGATAGCGGGCGGGTTTATTGAACAGTATAATGAATTATTAAGGAAACAGACATAAACATGGATAACCAGCAAAAAGTTTTTGAAAATTTTGAAGTCCCCGACCCCATTCGCATCAAAAAAGCGGTTGATTTTATCCATTCAAGGTTTTTGGATTTGAACGGTAAAAATATTTTGGAATGCGGCATGGCCAAGGGTGGAGTCGTTGATTATTTAGAAAACTCTGGCGCCAATCTTTTTGGGGTAGATATCAACCCGAGGAGCAGTGTTGGTAGAGTAAAAATTTTCCGGGCCGATTTGAACGACGGTTTCCCCGATTTCGGAGTAAAGTTCGACGTCATATTTGCGGGCGAGGTTATGGAGCATCTTTTTGACGACGCGAAATTTGTCCGCGAAGCTAAAAAAATATTGAATCCGGGTGGTTATCTTATTATTACAGTTCCGAACTTGGTTTTTAGTTTTAATCGGATAAAGATGTTTTTTGGAAAAACGCCGACTTTTGCTTACGCTCCGTATCACTACCATATCTACACTAAAAAGACGCTCGAAGAACTTATTAAATCCGAGAATTTTGAAATATCAAAATTTGTTTCTTCCCATATTTTGTTTTCAACAAGAAGAAATAAAATAGGTAGAATATTTGAAATTTTAGGAAATTTTTTGCCATCATTGGGCGCTCATTTGATGGTTTTTGCAAGAAAGAAATAAAATAATAATGCATTTCGGAAAGATAAAAAGAATGCTTAAGGAAATAATTGCCTTATGGCCAATGGCCGATTTTTCAACCTGGTTCAGAAATTTGATTGTTCTAATCATTGGTCTGCCATCAACCATAAGAAACGGGGATTTGCGGGAGGCGAGGGAAAGAATGTTCGGGGGAAAATATAAGTTCCGCGTTTTCGACAAAGATATTGTTTTGGACGGGAAACATTTTGGCAGGGCAACGGAGCTTTACGTTCGGGGAGTTTATTTTTCATTGCCAGAGTTTAAGCTTAAGCCGGAGATGGTAGTTTTTGACTTAGGCGCCAATATGGGAATATTCACCATACTTGCCGCTTTGTGCTCTAAAAAAGTGGTGGCGGTTGAAGCAGTTAAAGAATTTATCGTCGAAATAAATAAAAATTTAAAAGAAAATAATTGTTTAGATAAAGTGTCGGTGGTTTGGGGTCTTATTGGAGAAGATTCTGGAATGTTCGCCAATCCGCAAATCAGAAAAAAGTGCTTCGGCGACAATCCTCCGCCGGTTTTTTCTTTTGATAAATTAATGGAGAGGGAAGGTGTAAATAAAGTTGATTTTTTAAAAATAGACATTGAAGGTTCGGAATTCGATCTTTTTAAGAAAAAAGAAAATTGGTTTTCAAAAGTTCACTATATTGCCATGGAGGTTCATAATTCCTTTCTTTCCAGCGGGGTCATCATCCCGGGCGGCGACATTCAAAAAATAGTTGACAATTTAAGAGAATCTAATTTTGGCGTAAAACTTTTTGATTTAGACGGAAAAATCGTCAATGAAATAAAGGGAGACGCCGGTTATTTATTTGCCGAAAATTTGGCTTTTTCTTAAAAATAGGTTAGTTTAATAATAAAATAATAAAAAATGAGGAATTCCGTGGCCGTGGTCATTTTGGCCTATAATGAGGAGCTTAATATAGGGAACTGCCTTAAAAGCGTTGCCGGATGGGCGGACGAGATTTTTATAGTTGATTCTTATTCAACTGACAAAACATTGGAAATTGCCCAAAAATACGGCGTTAAAATTGTCCAGCATCCTTTTGAAAACCAAGCCCAACAATTCAATTGGGCACTGGGAAATTTAGAAATAAAAAATGAATGGATTTTGCGCTTGGATGCCGATGAATATCTGACAAAAGAGCTCAGGGCTGAAATAACTGAAAAACTGAAAAACACGCCCCATGATGTAAGCGGCTTTTATATGAAGCGCCGGGTTTATTTTATGGGTAAACGGATAAAGCACGGGGGCTATTATCCGGTTTGGATTTTGCGTTTATTTAGATATGGGAAAGCGAAATCCGAAGAAAGGGCGATGGACGAGCATATAGTTTTGTCGGAGGGGAAAAGCGTAAAACTGGAAAACGATTTCGTGGATGACAATAAAAATAATTTAAACTGGTGGATTCAGAAACACAATAATTATGCCTCGAGGGAGGCGGAAGACATCTTGCGGGGGTACGTCGGTATTGGCGGAAAAAGGAATTTTTATTACAAACTGCCTCTTTTTTGCCGGGCATTCCTTTATTTTTTTTACCGCTATTTTTTACGTTTGGGATTTTTGGACGGCAAAGAGGGTCTGATATTTCACTTTTTACAGGGTTTGTGGTATAGATTTTTAGTAGACGCGAAAATTTACGAAAAAAACAAAACGTTGAAAAAAGGGAACAAACCGCTATAATAAAAAGGATAATATGGATTACAAAGATAAATTCGAGAATAAAACGATTATGGTGACCGGCGGAACCGGTTCTTTTGGCAACGCGGCGGTTGACCAGCTTCTCCAATATAACCCCAAAAAAATCATAATTTTCAGCCGCGACGAGAAAAAGCAGTTCGATATGGGCCATAAGTACAATAACGACAAATTGCGTTTTGTTCTCGGCGACGTTCGGGACAGGGATGCGGTTTTTCACGCGATGTACGGCGTTGATTACGTTTTTCACGCCGCCGCTCTAAAGCAGGTGCCGAACTGCGAATTTGCGCCCTGGGAAGCCATTAAAACAAACGCTTTGGGCGCTCATAGCGTCATTGACGCGGCTCTTTTGCGCGATGTGGAAAGAGTGGTGGTTTTAAGCACGGACAAGGCGGTTTATCCGATAAATGTCATGGGAATGACCAAGGCCTTGATGGAAAGAATTATGATTGCGGTTTCGCGCGAAAAAAGAGGCAAGACAACTTTGTGCGGCACCAGGTACGGCAACGTAATGTACACCCGCGGTTCGGTTATTCCTTATTTTATTGATTTAATGAAGGAGGGAAAACCGATTGTAGTTACTGATAAAAATATGACTCGGTTTATGATGCCTTTGGCTCACGCCATTGATTTGGTTTTGTACGCTTTGACTAATGGCAAGGACGGCGAAATTTATGTCAGAAAATCGCCGGCCGCCACTATCGGCGATTTAGCCCAGGCCTTAGTGGAAATTTTCAATTATGAAGGGGGAATCGAAGAAATCGGCATCCGGCCGGGCGAGAAAATGCACGAATCATTAATTTCCAGCGAAGAAACTTTTCGCACCGAGGATTGCGGCGATTATTATAAAATAAACCCCGAAGTGCCGGGCATGGATTACCGGCAATATTATTACAAAGGCCAGAAAAACAATGACTTGTTGCATGAGGGGCATACTTCGGCCAACGCCAAAAGACTATCAAGAGAAGGACTCAAAGAATTGCTTCTCTCGCTTGACGAGATAAAAGAAGAACTGGAAAATTTCAAGAATAAAAAAGCCGGTTCAAAGTTTGGGATGTCGCCCGCTTTTGAATAAATATCTTTTAAAATGAAATGAATCGTATCGGCATAACCGGCAGCCACGGCTTTATTGGAAAACATATCGTTAGCGCTCTAAGAGACAAAAGAAACGTTCGGTTGTCTTTTTTTGACCGACCCCAAAATGACCTTTTGAACCCCGGCGAGAATCTGGAAAAATTTGTCAAAAATAAAGATGTAATTATTCATACCGCGGCGGTTAATCGCGGGTCGGATGCGGAAATAATAGCTGGAAGCGTTGCGGCTACTTATAATTTAATTTCGGCGATGAAAAAATATAGAAGCCGCGCCAAATTGATTTTTTTGTCCTCAATTCAAGCCGAAACCGAGACGCTTTACGGTCAGAGCAAAAAACTTACGGAAATAATGCTGGAGGATTTTTCCAAACAAAACAAGTCCCCAGTTTCGATTTTACGCCTGACTAATGTTTTTGGCGAGGGTTGCCGGCCATTTTATAACTCGGCGGTCGCCACTTTCTGTTATCAAGTTGCCAACGGCAAAGAATTGACAATTCATCCCCAGAGCCGCAATAAAAAGTTAAATCTGGCTTACGTGAAAGACGTAGCTAAAATGATTGCCGAAGAAGTTTTTACCAAACACAAAAACCAATTTTATTACAAACGAGTTTTTTCCAAAAACGAAATTAAAGTCGGCGATTTGGCTCAGGCCATTAAATCTTTTAAGGGCGGTAAACCTAAAAAATTGAAAAATAAATTTCATCGAGATTTATATAAAACTTACATCTCTTATTTGTGAGCTTTTACTAAAGTCGTGGCAAAATGATCGGTTCAAGCATTATATTTGTAAACGACAAGAACGAAATACTCCTTGTATTACGGGACGATAAGGAGAGCATCCTCTATCCGGGTATGTGGAATCTTTTCGGAGGGAGCGCAGAAATTAATGAAACTCCGGAAGAAGCCATTATTCGTGAGGTTAAAGAAGAACTTGGCTTAGGCTTGGACAACTTTAAATTTTATAAAGTGACTAAATTTCCCGATAAGACGGAATACACTTATTGGCGAAGAATTAATATGGCCGAAGAAGGACTAAATAAGTCGCTAACAGAAGGTCAACGAGTAAGGTGGTTTAATAAAGAAGAGGTGGGGAATATGGAACTCGCCTTTAATTTCAATTCACTTGTGGAAGAATTCTTTAATAAGCTGGAAAGGGGACTTCTGTAGGGGCTGCAAGAATTTGACAAAAATATAATTCCTGCTATAATATAGCTATCTTTTTGGATCATACGTAGTCAGTCACTCTCTGTAAAAAGGAGGCGAAAATGCCCAAAAAGGTTCAGCTTTTTGACAATTCCCCCTATATGAAGGCGTGGGCTGAAGTGGCAACAGACGGTACTGTGACCACTTTTGTCCGGACTGGCGAAGCCGCCTTGGCCCTGCCGTATCGACACGAGAAGAACGGTCAGATTTATGTCGTGCTTCTCGAGCAGGAGCGGTCGGAAGTCGGGCACCCCATCCTCAAAACCCCGGGCGGCTATCTGCGGCCAGAAGAGACCGCAGATAATTGTGTTCTCCGGAATCTCCGAGCTAAGCTCGGGATCGCGGCCGAGGCCAAATATCTCGTCCGGGCGGGCTCTACTGTGGGTTACACCACAGTGCAAGTCCCGATTCGGCTCTTTTTTCTCCCGCGCTGGGAAAGGGTAGCGGAGCCGGCAGCAGGATGCAAACTGCTGGAAGTTTCTCTTGAGGAAGCAGTTGAACTCGCTCTCAGCAACGCCGTCGGCGACGACTGCACAAAGGAGGTTATCTTCCGGTTGGCGCTCGCCCCTTGGACTAACCGCGCAGTATTCAGGGATGCCCATGCGGGTGAGGATGTCGGTCATTACATTGCAGAGCTGTTGGCTTTGACGCACGCACTGGAAGTATCAGTGGTCGGCTTCCATAACGACGTTCGGTTCTTGGTGAAGTCGAGTGATGACATTGAATCTGTTCTCGCCTCTTACCTGAAGAGACGAGAGGGTATGAAGATTTAGTGCAGCCCCTGCCTGGTTCATTGCGCAAGGGAGTCGAAGTTCGACTCCCTTGTTCTTTTTATAGTGGGTCTGATTACCATAAGCTGATGAAGAAGCCGAGTAAATAACTTTTTTAATTTTATCTTTTGGCAGGGCGATTGTTTATCCTGTTTCTGCTTCTCCCTAATTTTTCCGGGTCGCTGATTTTCTGTTTTTTCATAAGTTGATTATTAATTT
>CAZBVM010000015.1:0-13270 GCA_964495505.1 uncultured Candidatus Saccharibacteria bacterium
GCCGCGGCATTCCGGTAGAAACCCATAAACAAACCAAAAAATCGGCGCTGGAAACGGTTATGACCACGCTTCACGCCGGAGGTAAATTCGGCGGCCAGTCGTATAAAGTGTCCGGCGGTTTGCATGGCGTCGGCGTGTCTGTGGTTAACGCCCTTTCAGTGTGGCTCAAAGCTGAAGTTTGCCGGGATGGTTTTGTTTGGGTTCAAGAATACGAAAGGGGCCGGGCTATTACCAAAGTTAAAAAAACCGATAAATGCAAACATACCGGCACGACGGTTACTTTTGACCCGGATACGGAAGTATTTAAAGAAATCAATTTTGACAGTAAAAGAATTTTAGATCATTTGCGGGAACAAGCGTATCTAACCAAAGGAGTAAAAATTATTTTTCGCGATAGAAGGGTAGAACCCTATGCTTCTTACGCGTTTTATTTTGAAGGCGGCATCATTTCGTTTGTGAAGTATTTGGTTCGCGATGAAAAACCGATTCACGACAATATTTTTTATGTTTCAAAAACCGTCGAAGACATTTTGGTTGAAGCCGCTTTTCAATATACCGAAGATATTCAGGCAGAAGAACTAAGTTTTGCCAATAATATTCATACCGGGGAAGGCGGCATGCATTTAACCGGTTTTAGAACGGCGCTAACGAGAACTCTGAATGATTACGCCCGTAAAAGCGGTTATCTTAAAGAATCGGAAGAAAATTTAACCGGCGATGACGTTAGAGAGGGGCTTTCAGTGGTGCTTTCCGTAAAGTTAAGAGAACCGCAATTTGAAGGCCAAACCAAAGCTCGGCTTGGAAACCCGGAAGCTCGAACCGCCGTGGAAATGGCAATCGGCGAGACCTTGGCCGAGTGGCTTGAAATAAATTCCAGCGACGGCAGAAAAATTTTGGAAAAAACAATCTTAGCGTCAAAGGCGAGAAAAGCGGCCAAAGCGGCAAGGGAAACGGTACTGCGAAAGGGGATTTTGGAAGGGTTGGCTTTGCCGGGAAAACTAGCCGATTGTTCGAGCAAAGATCCGGCCGAATCGGAACTTTTTATAGTTGAAGGCGACAGCGCCGGGGGAAGCGCGCGCCAAGGACGCGATCGTCATTTCCAAGCAATTCTGCCTTTGCGCGGAAAAATTTTAAACGTTGAAAAGGCGAGAATTGACAAAATTTTGGCTTTTAAAGAAATCCGGGCGTTGGTTATAGCGCTTGGCACGGCCATCGCCGAAGAGTTTGATATTTTAAAATTGCGCTACCACCGAATTGTCATCATGACCGATGCCGATGTTGATGGCGCTCATATAAGGACCTTGCTTCTGACTCTATTTTTCCGGTATTTTCCCGAACTTATAAATAAAGGCCACATTTATATCGCCCAGCCACCGCTTTATAAAATTTCAAGCGGCAAAAAAAACGAATACGCCTATACCGACGAAGATAAAGAAGAAATTTTAAGCACGTTTAAAAAAGAAAAAATATTAAGTCCCAATATCCAACGGTACAAAGGCCTGGGCGAAATGAATCCGGAACAATTGTGGGAAACAACTATGAATCCGGAAAACCGCGCTATGAAAAAAGTAATGGTTGAAGACGCCGAAAAAGCCAATAAGGTTTTTGATATTCTAATGGGCGACGAAGTGGCTCCCAGGAAGCGCTTCATCCAAATGCACGCCAAGACCGTTAGAAATTTAGATATTTGACATAAAACCATATTTATGCTATACTCTACACATACATTATTAAGCTCTTTTTAAATAACTAAAAATAACTATTGCAACAGAGATAGTCATAGCCATAAGTCCCTGATCCATTCAGTGGTTTATGGCTGTGACTATCATGGTGATGGTCATCTAGCGTCTCCCATACTAACGCCGCATAATGCGGCTTCCTGCCCAACGGACAGGAAAAGAATCCCGACCATCGGTCGGAAGGAGAAAGGGCCATGAAGTATCCAGACATGACGTGGAGCAGGATGCAGGCTGTCATCGACAAGCTCGGCGGCATGGAAGGCGTTCAGCGCTTCCTATCCAGCGAGCTCGTCGTCAAGATGGCGGAGAAGTCCTTCACTATCTGGAAGACGATTACCCTCGGCATCAACAAGTCGCCCAGCGAGTACCGCAGGGCCCTGAAGGCCAAGGGGTACCGCATCGGCGACTACGCCGACCAGATCCTCAACAAGGTGAAGGTCGGCGGAACGGAAGTCCAGCTCGATCTGGTCCTCGTGACCGTTGCCGAGCTCGGCTTCAAGGACGGAGCTCGTCGCGATGCGATCTACGCTCGCGCCATCGAGCTCGGCCTGGAACTCTGTCCGGCGGAAGTCGGCCCGGCCCTCCGCCTGGCCTACCAGGATCAGCCCTACAGGGAATGGATCCGGGTCGCCATGGAGCCCATCGCCGATTCTGACGACGACCTGATGGTGTTCGGAGTCGATCTCGACGACGGCGAGCGGTGGCTGGGTGGCTACTACGGCGACCCCGGCTTCTTCTGGGACGCTGGCCGCCGCTGGGTGTTCGTCGCTCCTCGCAAGTACAAGTAGTAGTCCTGCCTGCCAGCAGGTAGAGGGACTTGAGCCTGCGCGGTTTTACCGCGCAGGCTCTTCTAAATTTAACGTTGATAAAAATCCGGTATTGACACACAAACTATACATTTGCTACAATAGAACCATAATAAAAAGCCCGCGGGCTTTTTAAAATTGCCCTCCTCCGCTAAAGCTATGGAAGGGTAAGGCCAATATGAGCTACTTGGAAAAAACAAAACAATATTTTAAAGAAGTAAGGGTGGAAATGGCCAAGGTAAAATGGCCCACCAAAAATGACACCGTTAATTACACGATAATGGTTATTGGCGTTTCTTTGGCGGTAGCGGCGTTTTTGGGCGCTCTGGACTTTATTTTTACTTATATATTCAACATTTTCATTTTTAAATAAATGGCGAAACAAATCTCAAAAGGAAGAAATTGGTATGTGCTTCATACCTATTCCGGATACGAAGACGCGGTGGCGCGCAATTTAAAACAAAGAATTGAGTCTCTGGACATGCAGGATAAAATTTTTAACGTTTTGGTGCCGAAAGAGAAAAAAATCCGGATAAAAAACGGCAAAAGAAAAACGGTTGAAGAAAAAATTTATCCAGGTTACGTACTGGTCGAAATGATTGTTACCGACGCTTCCTGGTATGTGGTTAGAAACACGCCGAATGTGACCGGTTTTATCGGCGCCGGAACAGTACCCATTCCGGTTTCCTCGGAAGAAATTAAAGAGCTCCAGCAGCGGATGGTCGGCGCCGGCGAATCAAAATACAAAATTGAATTTTCGGTCGGCGATCCGGTAAAAATTGTTGACGGGCCGTTTAAAGATTTTGACGGCAAAGTAAGCGCCATTGACGAGGAGCGAGGCAAGGTTAAAGTTTTAATTTCAATGTTTGGCCGCGAAACGGCAGTGGAACTTGACTCACTCCAGATTAAGAAATTGTAGAAATATGTGGGCTATCCGCCTTCGTCTCGCCTTTGGCGGACTTCGGCGAGATGCTCATATTTTTAGCTAAAAATATTAATTTTTAGAAAAATATGGCAAAGAAAATAAAAACAATTATAAAAATACAAATTTCGGCTGGAGCGGCAACGCCGGCGCCCCCGGTCGGCACGGCCTTGGGCCCGCATGGTCTTAATATCGGCGAATTTGTCAGTAAATTCAACGCGGCGACCAAAGATATGGCCGGCGACATTATTCCGGTAGAAATTACCGTTTACGAAGACAGAACCTATGACATGAAATTCAAAACATCTCCAGCGGCAGCACTTTTAAAAAAAGCGGCGGGGATTGAAAAAGGAAGCGGCAATCCGAAAAAAAACAAAGTTGGGAAAGTAACTATGGCGCAAATTAGAGAGATTGCCGAGAAAAAATTTGTTGATTTAAACGCCAACGATCTGAAAGCGGCAGAAAAAATCATAGCCGGAACCGCCCGTTCAATGGGAATTGAGGTTATTAAATAAACCTGTTCGAAAATAAAATTCCTTAGCCCCAAATTTTCGAAGAAAATTTGGCTCGCCCCCGCCTAGAATTTTATTTTCGAACAGGTTTATTTTTTATTCATTTCGGCTCGGCGTTTTATTTTCCTCAATTCCTGACTATAGTCAGGAATTGAGGAAAAACCATGCTAAAACGCCTGCAAAAACTTTAGAAAACAATTTTTTCACTATTTTTTATTTGAAAATAAAAAAATCTTTTGTCAATATTGTTAAAAAAAAATCTTTAAGTTAAAATTTCAAAACTTGTTGCTTGAAAATTTAATCCGCCAGTTGGCGGAGGAGAAAGAAATGACGGAAAGAGAAAAGTTGCGCGATAGGGTTCATTGGGCGATAACGCTGCTTGGTTCGGTTATGGGCAGCTGCAACAGACTATTAATTTCCGCGAGCGCCGAAAAAAATAAGCGCATAGCGGGCCTTTCGTATAATGGTTCTTTGCCCGGCCAGCCGCACTGCGATGAAGCGGGGCATTTAATAATTAATGGTCACTGCGAACGCACTCGCCACGCGGAAATGAATCTTAAAGATAACACTGACCAGGAAAAATTAAAGGGTTCGCACGTCCGCATTCCCGGCACGCCGTGCCTGAAATGTCTTAAAGATTTAGCCGGCGTTCCCGTGGCCTCAATTGAATATACCGGCTACTATAATAATCAGGAGTTTCAACCGACTTCGGAAATGATTAAAGAAATTTTGGGATTAAACTTTCAATTGGAACATCGCGATATTGATTGGGTTGAGTTATTCCAGGAGCTTTTTGACCGGCTCAGTAGCTCGGGCGGCATGTTCAACAGATTGGGTTATAGGGTAAGATTAGTAAAAGAATCGTTGGAGAAAAAATAACATGAAACTCTATCTTGCCATAATCGGCCATACGGCCACGGGAAAAGAAAGCAGTTACTTAGCCGCTAAAGAGGCGTTTGCCGGAAAATTAACCGTATCAATTCATCATTTTTCCGATCCGCTTAGCGAGGTCTTAGATTTGCTTTATCTTGAAAAATCTCGGCCCAACCAACAACTACTTTCCACGATTCTGCGACAGGCCTTTGGTGAAAACCTGCTAGGCAATATAATTTTTAAGCGGGTCTTGGCCGATTCGGCGGATATTGTTTATTTGGATGGCGTTCGCCGGCCAAAAGACGTGGAAATGTTAAAAAATTTGCCAAACAGTTTTCTCGGCTACGTTTACGCGCCGCCTATAGAGGCGCATAAAAGATTGGTTATTAGAAACGACCGGCCGGGCGATGCTGAAAAAACTTGGGAACAATTTTTAGCCGAACAATCGGCCGAGGCCGAAAGTTTGATTGAAACTTTATGGCCAATGGCCGATTTTGAACTGGACAACTCTTTGCACGATCCGGAATTTAAGTCGCTTCGCGCTCAGGTAGTAAGCATAATAAATGGAAAACTCCGACGCTTTGGTCGGAGTCCCGACCTGAAGGCGTCGGGATTGAATCTATCTGGAACGGAGGGAACGGATGTCGCATAAATATCCGGGGAAACTGATTCTTTTTGAAGGATGCGAGGGTGCGGGCAAATCAACGTTGATAAGAGCGCTCGGTGAGATTTTACGAAACAGAATTCATGGTACGGTTGAAACTAAAGAACCCAGAGGAAGCGCTCGTGATATTCTGCTCAATCCCGACCACTTTCTAACGCCAAAAGAAGAACTGGCAATTTTCATTGACGGCAGGGCAGAGCATTTTTCCGAAATAATCATTCCGGCTCTCAAAAGGGGAGATATTGTTCTCTGCGATCGTTCTTCTCCGTCAACCATTGCTTATCAGCATTACGGCCGCGGCCTTGATCTTACCGATATTCTTATAAGAGATGCCAAGGCAAGGCAAAATATTGATTTTGACCTGATAATTCTTCTTGATATTAATCCGGAAATCGGTTTAAAGCGCAAGAAACCGGAAACCCGTTTTGAACTGGAAGCGATAAGGTTCCACCACTCTGTCCGCAATGGTTATCTGGAGCAGGCGGAAAACGATCCCGACGGCAAGTGGGTAATTATTGATGCCTCTAAATCCGCAGAAGAAGTTTTAAACGAGGCGTGCGAAATAATTTTTAAACTTCTTGATAAGCGGAGGTAAAGATGCAAGGCAACGAATACGATCCTATTTTCAGTCCTGAAGAAATTGAGGTATTAAAGCAGTATGTTACTGATCCTACATCGGATGTTTTTTGTCTTTTGCCTACTTTATCTGGTTTTGGCGGCGCGCTTTTTGCACGTTATTCAAGAGCGCCGGGCGGCGCCAGAGTCAGATTAATAAAGGAATTTTTGAATCCGGAAGGCAAACTTGACGTTGAAAAACTTAAAGGCATTATTGACAGAGTTTTGATCGCTTTTGGCGACGATTCAGTAGGTGAGCAAGAAAGCGCTGGTCTTGCCTGTGAAAATATTTCCAACCTTGCCACTAAAGAAACGGAAGATTGCCGCATTGGTTTATCGCCTATTGAACAGAGCACTCGTTATGTTGTTTATGATCAAAAAAACCAATCTGGTTTGTGGCGTTATTTAAGGCCGCAGGAAGTGATTGCTGCCGGCTTGCTTGAAAAATACGAAGCCGCAATGGATTTTATTTTCCAAACCTATGCCGATTTGGTTGCTCCAATGTCTGATTATTTTAGAAAATTAAAACCGGAGTCTAAAGCCGAATATGCTATTAGGGTCGGCGATGCCAGAAAATATAAATTTATAGAACTTACCGATGATAAGGAAATTAAAGCGTGGCAGCAAACTTATCGCATGGATATTCGTACTAAAACCTGCGATACAATTAGAGTGCTTTTACCGGCCGCGACTCTTACTAATGTTGGTTTCAATGGCGGAGGTTTAGCTTATCAAAATATGCTTACCAAACTTTTGAGCCATAACCTGGAAGAAATGAGAAGCTTGGGCTATCAGGCTAAAGAGGCGCTTTCGCAAGTTATTCCTCAATATGTGCGGCGAGCACAGGAAAATGAACATCTAAAAATTGTTGATCGGGAAATGAAAAGGTTGATATCTGGATTTAAAGAAAGGCTCGCTAAACTTGATAGATTAAATACGAACGTTGACTTGTTTTATGCCGGTGAATGGGCGCCACGGCTGATGGCCATTGCCCACATTCTTTATCCTTATACGAATCTGTCTTTAAGAGCCCTTTATTATTTTGCTTCCAATCTGACTTCTGAAGAACAGTTTCTGATAATTGAAACTTATTGTCAACACAAAAGCGTTCGTGGCAATCGCCGCAATAAACCGGGGCGGGCCTTAGAATTCGGTTATCCTATCACATTTGATTTAATTGGCGATTTTGGAATTTATCGGGATCTTCAACGCCACCGCATGCTAACCCAAGAACGCCAGCTTTTAAATCCTAATCTCGGCTACAGCGTTCCTAAAGAACTATGCGAAGCCGGTTTTGGCGATAAAATTGAAGCTTGCGTTGCAAAGTCAGAAGAGCTTTACAATCTTTTACGCGATGCTTGTGGCCCGGAAGTGGCTCAATACGCGGTTTTATTCATCTTTAATATTCGCTGGTACATGGGCATGAATTATCGCGAGGCGTTTCACTTGATGGAGCTTCGGACTATCCCCCAAGGCCACCCTTCTTATCGTCGTTTGGTTCAAGAAATGCATAATAAACTTTTGGAAAAAGACCCATCCATCGCTTCATTAATGGAATTTATTGACCACGGTGATTATTTCTGGAGCCGGGCTGAATCAGAATCGGCTCAAAGAAGAAAAGGTAATTAAAATTTCTACCCCGCATTTGCGGGGTTGTTTTTTTTATTGGCTTATGTAATTATGAATAAAATTATTTGTTCTTTTACAACAAGGAGAAAAGCGATGAAACTTGTTCTAACCACAAGCATTTCCGGCGTAGGCGAAAAGAAATATCTCAGGGAATGGGAAGATTACTGCACGAAGCGCGGGAAAAAAGTAAAAATTTTCTATGTTGGTGAAATGATGTTAAAACACGCTCACAGTTGCGGTATAAAACTTCAGAAAAAGAATTTTTTAAACGCTGATAAAGATTTGCTTCAGATGAATCGTTCGGCTGTTTTTGCCGGAATTATATCCGACATTTCCGCAAATTCTGAAAGTTACGACGCCGTAATTATTTGTATGCACGCTTTTATGTTGTGGAAAGAAAGATTTTACCGGACTTACGACAGATTTTTAAAGAAGTTTTCGCCCGATATGTACATAACTTTTATTGACGATTTTAGAAATATTGCCCATCGCTTAAACCAAAGGGGAGAGTGGAGAGGAAAACTTACCTATACCAAAATTCTCTACTGGCAAAACGTTGAAGTCGAAGTTACTTCTGGCTGGGCCGATTTTGCCGACAAGCCGTTTTTCGCTTTACCGACTGGCCAACCGATCTCAACCCTTTATAAGCTGATTTTCCATCCGGAAATAGAAACAGTCTACGTGAAAATGCCGATTTCCCATTTTCGGGAGCCGGAAAAACGAACTATTATTGACGAGTTTATTAAGGAGTTAGACAAGCCCTTTACCGTTTTTAGCCCCTTAGCGGTTGAAGCCGTCGGTGCTTTTCAAATTGAAAAATCTGACGATGAAGAAACGGTGACGATAAATAATCATATTGTCCACCGTGACTTGTATTGGTTTGTAAGCCAATGCGACATTGGCGTAACGCTGTGGCCCGGCGTGGTTTCTTCGCCCGGCGTTAATCACGAAACCCATGAAAGCCATACCAAAACCAAAGATGAGTGGGTTGTTTATCTTGGCGGCGAAGCCAGCCCGTTTATTGCCTATTTCAACACGGCGCTTTTCAAGAGTAGAGAAGAATTTTTTGAATTTGTTTATAAAAAATATCCCGATAGGAAGAATTTGTCATGGTAACCTGTTATCGCTCAGGGCCGATTGAACGCGATCCTTCTGCCGCTTTTCACGGCAAAAATCAGGTAGATAGTTTTCTTAGGCAGAACGGTTTTACTATAATCGGAGACACGTTTGAGATTTTGAAATCGCGTGGCCACCCGCAAGCCGTTTACGGTCCAAAGATGAAACGATTGCGCGATCAGGGAAGATTTTATGACTACGCTAAAGAAGAATCGCTTTTGGTTGAAAGCTTAAAAAGCGCGAGGGAAACTGATTTTGTAATTTCAAGACCGGCTCCCGAAGCCAGTGGCGGGACTACAAGCGAAACGGTGATGGCGTGTCTGCGCGGCGTTCCCAAACTCGTTATTATCGGGCCGCACGGCGAAGGAATTTTGGATAATAATTCCACTTTCATGATACGAATGCTTACCGATTGGTATAGCTTGGTTTTCAACTCCGAAAAAGAAGTCATTGGTTTTATAAGAAAACACATTGGAGCGTTTAAAAAAGGACGCGACGGCATTAGACTACTCATTACTCGGATTAAAACTGCCAATCCGAATATTAATGACCGCCCAAAACCGCTTTGGAACGATAGATTTGAAGGCAGAACGATTATTGTTCAAGGTCGGCCGGGCTGCGGTAAGGATACCCAAGGCCGGATGCTTCAGGATTTGTGCGGTTTCAAGTTTTTCGGCAGCGGTTATGAATTGCGGCGGCTTTCAAATAAATTCCCGGTCTTGGGCGAAAGTTTGGGAAGAGGGAATTTGGCGCCAGAAATTATCATTAATTATCTTACTGTCGCCAGCTTGATTAAACTTGAAAAGTTTGAGCCAATCGTCTTCGCGGGCGCGCCCAAAAAAATCGGAGAGGCATGCGGGCTTATGGAAATTCTCAAACTTTTAAAGCGGAAGCCGATTATAGTCGCGATAGACATTGACGAAAATCTGGCTAAAGAAAGAATATTCTTAAGAAGAAGCTGCGATAATTGCGAAATTTCTTTTTGCGACCGAAAATTGATTGAAAATCCAATTTGCCCGCAGTGCGGCGAATCGCTTAAAGTTAGAGCCGAAAATACAACCAAAGAAGCGGTTGATAAAATATTCAGCTGGTATAAAACCGATGTTGAAGAAGTAATCCAATATTTTGAAAATCTCGGATTAGCAATTCACATTGACGGCAATCGCAGTAAAGAAGAAATTTTTAATGATATTTTGGAAATATTAAGAAGATAACCCCGCAGTCCCGACGTTTCAGTCGGGACTCCGACCCCAAAAGCGTCGGAGCTGCGGGGTTTTTTTTATTTGAAATTTTGTGTTATTTTTAATATATGACTAAGTACGAATCAGTAATTGGATTAGAGATACACGCGGAGCTAAAAACAAAGACCAAAATGTTCTGCGCGTCCAAAAACGATCTGGATGAAAGACATCCGAATATTAATATCTGCCCAATTTGCACCGGCCAGCCCGGAACTTTACCTGTTATCAATCGGGAAGCGGTAAATCATGTAATTAAAGTTGGATTGGCGCTTTCTAGCAAAATTTCGGAAATTACAAAATGGGACCGGAAAAATTATTTTTATCCCGACTTGCCGAAAGGATACCAGATTTCCCAGTATGATGAACCGATTTGTCTTGGCGGCAAATTAAAAATTCCCGGTTTTGATAAAGAAGTCAGGATAACCCGCATTCATCTTGAAGAAGACACGGGGCGCCTTATTCATTTCGGCCACATCGGCCATTCTTTAATTGATTTTAACCGCGCCGGCGTGCCTTTAATGGAACTTGTAACGGAACCGGATTTGCGTTCTGGCGAAGAAGCATCGGCTTTTGCGCAGGAACTTCAGCTGATATTGCGGTATTTGGGCGTTTCCGACGCCAATATGGAAAAAGGACAACTCCGGGTCGAAGCGAACATATCGCTTCGACCGCCAAGTTCCAAGTTGGGAACGAAAGTTGAAATAAAAAATTTAAATTCTTTTAAAGCAGTGCGTGACGCCATTGATTATGAAATCAAGCGACAAACGGAGTTGCTTAACGAAGGTAAAAAAATTACGCAAGAAACTCGCGGATGGAATGAAACGAAGGGGCCTGCCCGCAATGCTACGTCCGCCAGCAACGCTTCGCGTAGCGATGCGGGCTGGCATAGCGTTGCAGGCGGGCAAACTATTTCCCAGCGGACGAAAGAAGAATCACATGATTATCGTTATTTTCCAGAGCCGGATCTGCCGCCCATCCACATTATTGTGGATGGGCGAGCCTCGCCCGCTTCTGCGGGCGGGCCGCCAATAATGGAAATAAATACCGAAGAAATTAAAGCGGTGATGCCGGAATTGCCATCGCAAAAAAGGATAAGATTTAAGAAGAATTACGGATTGCAAGACGGTCAAACAAATATTCTGGTTAATAATGAAAAACTGGCGAACTATTTTGAAAACGTTGTAAGCGAATTTATGAACTGGGATAAAGAAGGCCTAGATAAAGACAGCATGCCTGCCGGTAGGCACAGTTTGCTTGCGCTTGAATTAGATGCGAGCCCTCATTTTATAGAAAAAGAGAAACAAGAAATCATTAATCTTTCGGCAAACTATCTTTTAAGCGATTTTTTAGGACTGTTAAATGAAGCGTTGGCCGAAGTTGATGACACGAAAATCAATGCCGAAAATTTTGCCGAATGGATTTGCTTGATTCACCGCAATGTCATCACTTCGCGGGCCGCTAAAGAGGTTTTAAAAGAAATGTGGGCGACCGGCAAAGACCCGTCGCAAGTAATTAGAGAAAAAGATTTGCTTCAGGTTCGGGACGATGGTAAACTTCTAAAAATTGCGGAAAAAATAATAAAAGAAAATCAATCGGCGGTCTCTGATTATAAAAAAGGAAAAATTGCCTCTTTGCAATTTTTGGTTGGCCAAGTGATGAAAGAAACTCGCGGTAAAGCCAACCCGGAAACCGTTTCTGATATTTTGAAAAAACTTTTAAAATAACCAGATATTATTTGGTTATTTTAATAACTTAAAAAATCTTTGATTAATTTTTCCGATTCTTTTTCGCCCGCCTGCCAACGCCTGATGGCGTAGCCACTGGCGGGCAGGTTTTTAACCCAATATATTCCTTTATCCTTATTAAACCAAGTCATTTGCCGCTTGGCGTAGTTTTTGATTTCTTGAAATAGTTTTTCTTTCATTTCTTCAAGCGTCATTTTGTTCTGAAGATATTTGGCTATCCAGCGGTATTCAAGACCAAAATTTTCAAGCCGCTGCCAGCTAATGCCTTGCCCGTGAAGCCGTTCAACTTCTTTTATCATTTCTTGTTTGAACCTCTTATCCAACCGAGTTTTTATTCTTTTATAAAGTTCTTCTTTTGGCCAGGAAATACCCAATTGAAGCGCGTCATATTTCGGGTTAATCCCTATTTTAGGGACCTTACCGAGCACTCTGACAATTTCAATTGCCCTAATAAGGCGGACCTTGTTAAATCGGCCAATTTCTGTCGCTCGGTCGGGGTCAATATTTTGAAGCATTTTAAAAAGCACAATTGTAGATTTTTTTTCTAATTTTTTTCTCAAATTCCAATCCGGTTTCACTTCCGGAAATTTTATATTATCAACTACCGCTTTTATCCAGAACCCAGTGCCGCCAACGATAATCGGAAGTTTTCCGCGTTTTAAAATGTCTTCCATTTTTTTATCGGCCAGTTTTTTAAATTGAGCGGCGCTGAAGTTGGTTTTGGGGCTAACGATATCAATCAACCAGTGTTTTGCCATTCTTTGTTCGGCTTTCGTTACTTTTCCGGTCCCAATATCCATCCCGCGATAAACCTGTCGCGAATCGACGGATATAATTTCACCGTTAAATTTTTTTGCCAATTTAATAGCCAATGCCGATTTTCCCGACGCCGTCGGCCCAACAATAACAATTATTTTTGGTTTTCTATTTCCCATGATACTTTTAATATTTCTTTCCTGAACTGTGCGAGCTTGACTTATTACACTTTAAATGATATACATATAATACACTTATTGGATCAAAATGATCAAAAGGGGGAAGACATGAGTTGGTTCCTTAAAGAAGTAAAATGGTCGTGCAGAGAGTATGATTCGGAGGGATGCGTCTCATATGATCCGCCCGGAAACCCTTATCTGATAGGCTATCAAGCCCATGAAGCGCATTCAAGTATTTCTCCAAATTGCAGGAATCTTTCCTTAAATTTCGATCCTAACAGACTACCAAAGTGTTAACTCCCCATCTTCGAGCTCGGTCTACGGACCGGGTTTTTCTCTTAATCTTTATCTCCCATGACATTTCTTCACTTTCTTAACTGTCACGCTAGGATTTTCCTTTATTTTAAGCGGTTTTCCCACTAAGTTCAACAAGTAAGTGCAACACTTCTAGTAAAATAGAAGTGTATGAAATA
>CAZBVM010000016.1:0-11741 GCA_964495505.1 uncultured Candidatus Saccharibacteria bacterium
CCGGTGAAGACCTTGACATAAAAGGTTTTATGCTTTGGAATGTCAGCAGCCGTTTTACAATCAGCGTTTTTGAATAAAAAATAAAGTGCCCCCGAATCGGGGGTTTTGATTTTTTATGAAAAAAAATCTAGAATTGCCATATGACAAGATTTGATATTATCACCATCTTCCCTAATATATTTGATTTTTATTTGAGCGAGAGCATAATTCGGCGTGCCCAAAAAAATGGAAAGATAAAAATAAATATTATTGATTTAAGAAAATTTTCAACCGATAAACACAAAAAAGTTGATGATAAACCCTATGGCGGGGGACCGGGGATGGTTTTTAAAATAGGACCACTAACTAAAGCTATCAATTCGATTTTAAAGCGAAAGAATAAACATACCTTAATTCCTGCGGCCGCAGGAATTAAGGTAATATTATTCTCGGCAAGCGGGAAGCAGTTTAATTCCCAAATGGCTGCTGAATTGGCAAAAAAATATGATAGGATAATAATGATTGCCGGCCACTATGAAGGCATTGACGAACGCATCAAAAAAGTCATTGGAAATTGGAAATTAAAAATTGAAAATTTATCAATTGGTCCCTACGTTTTAACCGGCGGAGAACTGCCGGCCATGATCGTTATTGATGCGGTTTCGCGCCATATTCCCGGCGTTTTGGGCCAAGAGGAATCGCTTGAAGAAAAACGTCTCGGGGTTGGCGTTCCGGTTTACACCCGCCCGGAAGTTTTTAAGTGGAAAGGAGAAAAATATTTAGTTCCAAGTGTTTTATTGTCAGGCAATCATTCTAAGATTGAACAATGGCGAAATAAGCATAAAAAAACCAATTTGTAAAAAATTGGTTTTTTTTGTATGCTTTAAAAACTAAAGTTTGGTACTTTAAAAATCGAAAGAGAAAAAAAATGTACGAAACCGAAAAGTGGCTAGTTTACGAGCATGATGATTTTTATGAAGATGTGGAAATTCTGGTTGAGAAGTTAATGGAATACCAGAAGCAGCCAAAGCAGTTTTCTCTTTTTTCTCGCGGCCAATTTGACGGCGTTTATGGCATTCCGGCCGGCGGCTTGGTTCTGGCGGTTTATCTGCATTATCGTCTTAAACTGCCGCTTATGCTGGCGCCGACAGAACATACTTTAGTGGTTGATGATATTATTGATACTGGATTTACAATGTCTCACTATATAAGTAAAGGCAACTTTACTCTCGCGCTTTTTTGCAAAGAAAACGGGCGGTGGAAGCCAAATATCTGGTTAAGAGAAAAACAAGATAAATGGGTTCGTTTTCCTTGGGAGGGGGAAGAGGAATATGCCGGACTTTCAGCCGATTACAAAAGTCCCTGGGAAAAAGCAGAGGGATAGAAATGTTAAGTCAGTAGTAAATTAATTTATTTAAACCATTTCCGCAAAATTTTGCGGAAATGGTTTTTTTGTAATAACATTATTTAGTATGGATTTTAGAGACAAACTAATTGAAGAAGGAATAACTTTTTCCGATATTTCTCTGCGTCCCCAAAAATCAAATTTGAAAAGCCGTCTTGCACCGGATACTTTTTCCTATCTTACAAAAAAAATCAAATTAGCCATTCCGATTATTAGCGCCAATATGGATACCGTTACTGAAAGCAAGATGGCGATTGCCATGGCGCGGCACGGCGGAATTGGCATTATTCACCGAAATATGAGCATTGAAGAACAGGTTGAGGAAGTTTTAAAAGTTAAATCAGCCGAGGAGGCCCTAATACGCAATCCTTATACTTTGTTTCCAGAAAACTTTGTTTGGCAAGCCCGAGAACTTTTAGCGGAGCGTCAAATTGACAGCGTTTTGATAATTGATAGGGGAAAAAAATTATTAGGTCTTGTCACTAAATATGAGCTTGCAAAAGCTGAAAGCGCGGAACCCATTAAGAAATATATGCTTCCGAGGAAAGAATTAATTGTCGCAGAAAGCAATGGAAAATCTCTTACTGAAGCATACGCTCGCGCATTGGCTCTAAAAATTTTTGATAAACAGCGTCTTTTGGGGAAGCTTCCTTTTGTTGATAAAAAAGGCAGATTGATGGCGCTTTTAATTAAAAAAGATCTTTTTAGAGCGGCATCATACCCATTGGCTACCAAAGATGATTTTGGCAGATTACGTGTTGGCGCCGCGATCGGAGTGGGCGGGGACGCGGTTGAAAGGGCGAGGGCTCTTGTTGGGGTCGGAACCGACGTTTTAGTATTGGATGTTGCTCATGGCCATGCGGCAAAGCCCATGGAAACGGCGCGGCTAATTAAAAAACTCTTGCCAAAATGCGAATTAATTGTCGGCAATGTTGCTACTAAAGAGGCGGTTCGCGACTGGGCGCGGCTTAATGTTTCGGCGATTAAAGTTGGCATCGGGCCGGGCGCCACTTGTTCCACGCGAATCGTGGCCGGTGCCGGCATACCGCAAGTTTCGGCAATTTTAGAGTGCGCTCGCGAAGCGGAAAAACATAAAATTCCTATTATTGCCGATGGCGGAATCCGATTTCCTCGCGATGTTTCAATTGCCATTGCTTGCGGCGCTTCAAGCGTCATGATTGGCACTTTACTTGCCGGTACCGATGAAGCTCCCGGTGAAATAATGCATGACAACGGCCGGCTGGTAAAAATTGTCCGCGGAATGTCTTCTTTGGATGTCAATCTTGAAATTAAAGGAGATAAATTTTTGAATTCCGATTTAAGGGAAATAATTCAGCCGGAAGGAGAAACCGGTCGGGTACCTTATCGCGGGCCGCTTGTCCGTGTTTTAGGATCTTTAGTCAGCGGTCTTCGTTCTGGAATGACGTATGTTGGAGCGGCGACCATTAAAGATTTGCAAAAACCTTTCCATCGAAAGTTCACTCGCATGAGTCAAGCGGCTTGGGAGGAAAGCAAGCCGCATGACATTGACATATAAAATTTTTACCTATACACTGAAATAAATTATTTGCTCGTTTAAAATTTAATAATCCGAAGGAGTGAAGCGTGAGCAAAAAGCAGAAGGGATTAACAACCATTGGTCTTATGGCTGGCGCAGAAGTTGGCGCCGATTTCTTTAATCCGTGGAGAGCTACTAAAGCGCGTTCAGACTTTATTAAAGAGAGCGTTGATTTTATTGTTTTTATCGGTTGTCTTTTGAATATTGATGCGCTGAATTTACGATTCATCGATGAGCAGAAAAAAAAGAAACCAAAAAAGGCAGTATCGCGCGCAACGGCTGAAGAGCGGGAAACATTTTGCCGGCGTTACATAAAACAAATTTTGGAAGATGTTTTTCCTCCTTTGTCAGTAAATGGGAATCTCATTAAATATTGGGTGTTCCCATGCCCGCTTTTTGAGTTTAAAAAAGATAAGTTCAAATTTGCCGCTTATATTTATGAAAATCTTTCTCGTGAATCTCAAAAAATTTCCGGAAAAGATCCATATATCAGAATTGGCAGCGAAGGAGAACTCTTAGAAATTGAAGATGATGTTGCCATAAAGACAATTGGTATCATCACTCCCGTCACGTCTTTTTTCAGAGCCAAGGTGCTCTCCACGCCGGCGGAACGTGAAATCACTTATCAGCAACTCTCTTCCTTGCATGGCCCCGTTCCCGATCTCTACATCGCCGGCTCTTTTGCCGCAACTTTAAACGAAGTAAATCCGCGCACAGTTCCTTTACCGCGTCCTTATGTTTCCATTCCTTCACTGTCAATAAAATTTACCGAAACAGTTCTGCAAAACACTTTAGGATACGCCGTTTTAAAATTATATCCCGAGAAGAAAAATCGGGCTCAATACGAAGTCAGCTTTTTTCCTTTAGACGACGCTATAGAGTTAGAGTGCTCTTATACCAAGAAACAAGCTCAAAATCTTAAAGAAAACGAACGCAAGGTTACATCTGCTATAGTTGACAAAATGCGGCTTGGCACGAAAGTGACCATAGGAAAAATTGAAAATGTCACCGGTCTTAATCGCGATCAGATATTAAAAGCCGTTAAGGGAATGAAAAAAATCGGTTCTAAAATAGATATGGATCTCGGCGAAATTAAAAATCCTTACCGCATTATTCCCAAAACCAGAAAAGATCTTACCGAATATCGCGAAGGTAAAGAGTCAAAGCGAACAATCGCTGCCGGCGCTTGTTTTCATATCCCGGCCTCAAGCGTCGATTATGATTTTATAGAAAATGATTTTCCTCAGATTCTTATAGAAAATCAAGTAGAAACGCTTTTTATTGTTGGTGACATTAATGAAGGAAATAAATATGATCAGGATAGAAAAGGGGAATTATTAGATCGTTTTTATGTGCCTCAAGATCAAAAGAGCTTGGCTGGGTATATCGTTGCGGCTAAGATAGTGCTTCCTGTTTTTAAGAAACGATATGAAGAGTCGCACGACACAGCGTCTTCAATTATTCGCCTGGTAACAATACCGGGGAATCATGATGAAGTTAAAAATGAGCCACCGCTAAAATCTTATTACAATGTGCTTATTGCGGCTGCGACCGAATTAATTTTCAAACATCTAACTGCTAATAGCGAGAGCCAACCGGTTGATTATCCCGCGTTAAAGAAATTTATTCGAGACAAAATAATTCTTCTTAAAAACCCATCCATGTATGGAAGTGTCGGCATGCTTCACGAATACAGCCAGTCGGCGGAACAGTCCACCGGAAAAGTACAAAAAGCGCTTAAGCAATTTATGGTGTTAAGTTTTGATGTGCGAAATATACACACACTGCTTTTGGCTAATCATCATGAAGAAAACTTCTCGCTTTTGCGCATTGGGGATAAAACTATAAAAGCGTACCACTTGGGAACTCTGAAACGTTTTTACTCTTTTGAAAGTCAACGCTCTAAAATAAGCGAATTTGGCATTGCTATTGACAGCGAAGTATTTAAAAACGGTGTTTTAGCCCGCGTTGATACAAAGTTTATACCATCACGCATTGATTTTGAAATGCGCCAAGGCGCAGAATTCAGCGAAAATAATCGAATCAGGGGCATTAAGTATTACGAAGAAGCTAAAGAATATTTGGACCTAGAAAATTACCAGCACCAGGGCTCTTAAGAGCTTGAGCCATTCCAATCGCCATCATGTTTATCCTAAAAGCCGGATTCCCATGCCGTATCGGGCGGGAAAGCGGAAATTAGTGGGCAGTTGGCTAATTTTGCCCAATGTTCCCATTGTAACGCACAATGCGCTTCACGCTATTTTTGGCAATAGGATCCCAGAAGAGCAGTTGGAATTTTTAAAAGAAATTTGTGTTGATGGCATTCTTAATATTAAAATTTACGCGGCTTATAAAACGTTGTTTGATATTTTGTTTGGCGGTAACATTTCCTTTGCCAGTATGGCGGAAACTTTAAAAAAGTGGGACTTATCATGTAGCGATAAACAAAAACATGCCGATAAACTTGTATTACTTTTAAAAGTTTTAAATAGTGATATTAAGGGCGGCGTTCCCGTTAAGAAATTCAAAATAAACAATCCTCCTTCGCATAAAGCTATGGAGGGCAAGTAATAAGGGCAATAAAGCCCTTTTATTTTTGTAAAATTTATAAAATTATGTAAGAAATGGGATAGTAAAATAAAATTCTAGGCGGGGGCGAGCCGTTCGCCGAAGGCGAATGGGGCTAAGGAATTTTATTTTACTATCCCATTTCTTATTAATCGGTTATCATATTTCTATATGGGCAACATCAATCCTTTTATCAATGAATTTATAAAGCAAGGTGTTTTAAAAACGCCTGCAATTATTGAAGCGTTTAAAAAAATTGATCGCGCTGATTTTGTGCCGCGGGAATTAAAAGGAGAAGCATACATTAATGAACCATTGCCGATAGGCGAATGGCAAACAATTTCCCAGCCGTATACTGTGGCTTTTATGATTGAATTATTACAGCCGGAACTCGGGAATAAAATTTTTGAAATCGGATTCGGTTCCGGTTGGCAAACAGCTCTCTTGGCTCACATAGTGAGCCAAGAATCTCAAATCTCTCCGACGGAGTCGAGAGTCCTCGACAAAGTCGGGACAAATCTCAAATCTTCCCCCTACGGGGGATCTCCCGAAGGGAGACAAAATTTAGGAAGAGTTTATGCCGTGGAAAGAATCTCCGAGTTATTTCGGTTCGGACGGAAAAATATCGCTAAATACAATTTTATAAAAAAGGGAATTGTTAAAACAATCGGCGGCGATGCGACTTTGGGATTAAAACGCCACGCGCCGTTTGACAAGATTATTGCCGCGGCTTCGGCAGAAGAATTGCCGAAAAAATGGTTGAAAGAGTTAAAAATCGGCGGACGCTTAGTGGCGCCAATTAAAAACAGCATTTGGCTTTATATTAAAAAATCTTCACCCGCCAAAATTTCTAAAGAAAATTTAGGCGGGCAAGCAGAATTTGAAAAAAAAGAATTTCCCGGATTTGTTTTTGTTCCGCTAATAAGCGATAAAAACTAATGACTTACAAGTCAATTGAATTGATATGATTTGTATAATAAATTAGCTATAGCAAAAATATTATACAAATTATTGATGATGATGAGTATTAACGATTTAAGAAATAAAAAAATCTGTCTTTTGGGTCTCGGACTTGAGAATTTATCGCTTGCGAAATATCTTGCCAAACAGGGGATTGTTGTTTCCGTTTTAGATAAAAGAGGCAGAAAAGAACTTGGCAATAGATATGAAGCGATTAAAAAAATCAAAACCGAATTTTATAGCGGCTTAGATTATTTAAACAAAGTTCTTAATTTTGATATTGTTTTTAAAACACCCGGCTTTATTGGAAAACTTAAAACTAAAAAAAACGCGATTATAACAACACCCGTGTCGTTATTTTTTGATTTATGTCCGGCAAAAATTATTGCTATTACGGGTACCAAAGGCAAAGGGACAGCCGCGTCTTTAATTTTTGAGATTTTAAAAACAGCGGGGGAAAACGTCTGGTTGGCGGGCAATATTGGAACGGCACCGTTTGATTTTATTGATAAGTTAAAACCGGATCATTTTGTTGTTTTGGAACTTTCCAGCTTTCAGCTTATTGATTTTAAAAAAAGACCGCGCATTGCCGTTGTAACCAATCTTTTTCCGGAACATCTGGCGCCAGCCGATCCCATCAATCCCATTTTTCACGGCAGTTTGAAAGAATATTACACTGCCAAAGCCAATATATTTTTAAACCAGACGCAAAACGATTGGCTTATAGTTAATAAAAATAATCATCACAATAAGTCAATATTAAGAAAATCAAAAGCCAGAAAAGTTTATTTTCAAATAAACAAAAACTTGCCGAAAAACAGGTTTTTAATAGGCAACCATAATCGTGAAAACGTCGCTGCAGCGTGTGCAGTTGCTAAAATTTTAAAAATTCCTAAAAAAGCCATTCAACGTGCTGTACAAAACTTTAAAGTTCTTGAACATCATTTGGAATTTGTAAGAGAAATCAATGGCATAAAATTCTACAATGATTCGGCATCAACAATGCCGACGGCGGCTTTAGCTGCGGCCCGGGCCTTTGATGAGGATATTATTTTAATAGTTGGCGGAATGAATAAGGGTTACGATTTAAAAAAATTTGCGAGACAGTTATCGCAATTATGGCAGCCGATTGCTGTTGTTTTAATCGGTAAAACCGC
The DNA here is from genome assembly GCA_964495505.1 of uncultured Candidatus Saccharibacteria bacterium. Taxonomy (GTDB): domain Bacteria; phylum Patescibacteriota; class Minisyncoccia; order UBA10092; family UBA10092; genus JACPHB01. The sequence goes on from CAZBVM010000016.1 coordinate 7,628, forward strand.
GAAGGAATTGGAGAGCTATTTTTCAAAACAAAAGACCTCTTTTATGGTTTTTAGAATAAACGGCGGTATTAATGAAATCGTAAATAATGTTTTTGTAATAGCGTTTAAATTATCCGGGAAAACACCGGTGGTTTTTTCTCCGGGCTTTGCCAGTTTTGATATGTTTGAAAATTCAAAAGACCGAGGAGAAAAATTCAAGAAAGCAATTTTGGCTCTGAACTAACTATTGACAAGAAACTGCTTATAGTTTATAATTGAATTAAGATTAAATTGCGTTCTTTAACTCTTAAGCCGGAGTGCGAAACCGTGAAAAGAATGACAAAGATTGTTTTATTGATTTTTGGAATCATTCTTTATTTCAATATCGGTTATTTAATGGCTTATTCTTTTGATCCCTCGGCTCAGCCGACAATCGCCAGCAATATTTGTTACCGCATTGTAGATTTTACGGGTTTAATAGGGAAAGCTAAAAAGGTGAACACTACTTTTTATTTATTTCTTTCTATTGGTTGGCCAGTGGTACTTATATTTTTTTGGATGGTTAATTTATCTCACCTTGCTTATCTGATTTTAGTTTGGCTTTTTACTGGCGGATTTTTCAAGTGACTGGGGCTTATTTATTAGCCCCGTTTTTTATTATTTATTCCCCTATTCGCGCGAATAAGGGAATACTATTGACAGATTTACTATCATCTAATAAACTTCATAATGTCCGCAGACAGTCCCGACGTAAAGTCGGGATCCCGACCAAAGCGTCGGGAGAGGCAACCATAAAGTGGTAGAAGTCCTCCCTAGGACTATAAGACATTTATGTGTTTTGTGTCGTCTGCGGGTTTTAACCCGCGTTTTTATTAGCAATTCGCGGCATTCGCATATAATTCGTAGATTAGCATTATTAAGCGAAAGCGATGGCGATTACCAGAGAAAAAAAACAAAATATTTTAAAAGATTTAGCCGACAAATTCAGCCGCGCCCAAGCCGCGATTTTAGTTGATTTCAATAAGCTTTCGGTTGCCAAAACAATGGAATTGCGGCGTTTGTTAAAACAAATTGGCGCCGAGTATAAAGTCGCTAAAAAAACATTAATAAACCGTGTTTTGAAATCAAGCGATTATAAAGGCGTTAACCTTGATGAGTTAAAAACGCAGGTCGGCATAGTTTTCAGCTACAATGATCCGGTGCCGGCAGCCAGTTCGCTTTATAAATTTTCAAAATTAAATGAAGCACTAAAAATTTTAGGCGGATTTTTTGGTTTTAGTTGGCGGCAGCGAGAAAAAATTATCGCATTAGCACAATTGCCGTCCCGCGAAATTTTACTCAGCCAAGTTGTCAGAATGGTTGCCTCGCCGCTTTCCAGATTAGTTACCGTGTTATCCGGCAATACTCGCAATTTAATTAATTTATTAAATAATATTAAAAAATAAAATTATGAGTGAAAAATATAATAAAATAATTGAAGAAATTGAAAAGCTCACAGCGCTGGAACTTTCGGAACTTGTTAAGGCGCTTGAAGAAAAATTTGGCGTGTCGGCATCAGCTACGACGTACGCCGCAGGCGTAGTTGGAGCTCCGACCTCCGACGTTGATAGTCGAAGCGTCGGAGAGGAAAAAACCGCTTTTGATGTGGTTCTCACAAAAGCCGGTGAGCAAAAAATCGCAGTTATTAAAGTTATCCGTGAAGTGACGAGTAAGGGTCTCCAAGAAGCTAAGCAGTTGGTTGACAGCGCGCCGCAAACAGTGAAAAACGGCGTTTCTAAAGCCGAAGCCGATGAGCTTAAGGCAAAACTGGAAGCCGCCGGCGCGGCGGTTGAAATTAAATAAGCAATGAAAAATGTTGAGCCAACTTTAGATACTTTATTTGATTCGCCGATAAGAGTTCGGCTTTTAAAGTTATTTTTATTTGATACAGATAGAAATTTTGATGGGAAAACGATTGCTAAAATGCTCAATGTCGCTTTCGGACTAATTAAAAAACATCTTAAAAAACTTTCAGAAATGCGGTTTGTCGTTGCTAAAAAAATTAGCGGAAAACAAGTTTTTAAAACCAACAAAAATTTTGTTTTTTACGATGAATTAAAAGAGTTGATTGCCAAGGCCAGTCCGGCTTCAAAAGAAAAAATGCTAAAATGCCTTAAAAGTTTTGGCGGAATCAAGTTGGCGGTGCTGGCCGGCATTTTTTTCAATTTAGATAATTCTCACGCCGATTTACTGGTGGTGGGCGATAGTGTAAAATCATCAAAATTTGATCAGTTTTTAAAAGAACTTGAGGCCGAGATCGGGAAAGAAATTAATTGCGCTCTTATGACCGTCAAAGAATTTTCTTACCGTTATAATATGTATGATAGGTTTGTTCGCGACATCTTGGATTTCAAGCATGAAAAATTGATTAATAAATTAAAAATCTAGGGCTCGTGGCTCAGTGGTTAGAGCGTTCGGTTCACATCCGAAAGGTCAGAGGTTCGAATCCTCTCGAGCCCACATTTTAGAAAAGCGCAAGGAGTTGGAAGCCGCCTCGCTTCGCTCGGCGGCCAATTTGTATTGAATTTTGGGCGAAAAAATCAGTTGGCGATTCTGCAAAATGCAGTTCGAGCCGATATTTTTAAGAAATGTTGTCATTTCTGTTTTGTTTTCGGTTTCAAGCAATTTCGTGGCTTGATTAAGCGATAAAACGAACTCACGAGCCGGTTCGAGCCACGACAGACCTTTCTGTTCAAAATCTCGAATTTGCTCTTGCAAACCGACCTTTTGCTTGACCAGTTTTTCTTTGCGAGAGGTATATTCTTCGGCAGTAATGGTTTCTTCCAAATAAATGTCGAGTAGCTTTTCGAGTTTCTGCTCAATTTCGGAAAAACTGGTTTTAAGATTTTGAATGGTAGTTTTGGCTTGTTCTTTTGCATTTGATTCTTCTTTGTCTAACTCGGTCAAAACTCTTTTGGTGTCGTGGCTCGATAAAGAAACTTTTTGAAGAAAAGATTTGATTTGTTGGTATAGCTCTTCTTGTCGCAAAAAGTGTTTTTCTCGGCATGGCCCTTTCTTTTTGGTGCAACGATAGTAAACATATTCTCGGCCGCTTGGCTTGATTTTCTTTTCGGCTGTTATTGCTGCCGAGCAAGGACATTTCATTAAGCCAAGAAAATCAAAATTGTGTTTCTTCACTTTTTGTGGCTTGCCTTTCTCTCGCATAATTTGTTGCACTTTATCAAAAAGTTTCTTTGAAATTAACGGCTCGTGAGTTGCTTCATATATTTCACCTTTGTATTTCATAAGGCCAATATAAAAAACGTTTTGAAGTAGCTTATGAACTTGAGATATTGAAATATCTCGCCCCAAATTGCTTTTGAGATTTACTCGTTTGCACCACTCGGCTAATTCTCGAAGATTGTAATTTCCGGTGGCGTAAAGTTCCAAAATCTTTTTAACTTTTAGGGATTTTTCGTTATCAATGTCAATCCCTCTTGTTTTTGGATTATTGAGATAGCCGAGCGGTGCAAGTACCGGCCACACACCATTTCGTATTTTTTGTCTCATGCCACGGGTTACATTTTCTCGTAGTGAATCCACATAGTATTTTGATTGTCCAAAAGCAATTTGGAGCATGAAAAGCCCTTGCGGTGTTGGTTCAAACCAAAATGTCGGAAATTTCAATGTCTTAATCAAGCCACGATCAATCATGTGAATTATGCTTCCGCCATCAACGCTGTTTCTCGCTAATCTGTCGGGGTTCCAACTTAAAATTCCTTCTGCCTTTCCCTTCTCAATCAATGACAACATTTCTGCGAATTTTATTCGCCCAGGTTCTTTGGCAGTTTTCGCCTCTTGAAAAGAGGCGACAATTTCAAGTTTTTCTTTGGCGGCCAATTCTTTCAGCTCAAAGACTTGGGCTTCAATACTTAAAATTTGTCTATCTTCATCTTCGGTGCTTTTTCTTGCGTAAAGTATGTATCTCATAGTGAATTAGTTAAAAATTTTCTTTTCTCAAAAGCAGAATCGCCAACTGCTTTTTTCGCCCAAAATTCAATACGAATTGGTCGCCGAGCGAAGCGAGGCGGCTTCCAACGGCTTGCGCTTTTCTAAAATGTGGTCTATTCTTGAAATAGTTCGGACGGTTTTCGCC
>CAZBVM010000017.1:0-11722 GCA_964495505.1 uncultured Candidatus Saccharibacteria bacterium
GATAATTTTTTGATAAGAAAAATTTGCAGAGATTTAGAAATTAAAGAAATATAAAAGGTGTCATTGGCAGTGATGATAAGAGGTAGTTGAAAATATGAAAATAACAATTTGTGGAAGCATGCAATTTGGAAAAGAGATGGCTGAAATCAAGAAAAAACTTGAAACGTTTGGTCATACTATTGTGCTACCAAAAGACATTGAGCGGTATGCGTCTGGAGAAAAGAGTATTGAAGGCAAATGGGAAAAGCAAGAAGGCGATTTATTTAAAAATTACTGGAATGAGATAAAAGCGTCGGATGCAGTTTTGGTAGTGAATATTGCTAAGAATAGAATTGAGAATTATATTGGAGGCAATGCATTGATAGAAATGGCGTATGCGCACGTATTAGACAAAAAAATTTATTTGCTTAATCCGGTTCCAGAAATGAATTATAAAGATGAAATTGAAGCAATGAGCCCGATGATATTATTCGGCGATTTATCGAAAATCTCTTGGTGATAGTCGATAAAATATCAAAGATTTTACGGGGGGTAATTTAACCCACCCCAGCCCTCCCTTATCAGGGAGGGAGTAGAAATGGAAGCGGAAATCCCCCTGATAATGGGGATGAATGGGGGTTTTTTAGAGAAGTTAGGAGGGAGTTGAATTCCTCCCCTGATAAGGGGAGGTTAGGAGGGGTTTTCTTCCAGCGAATATGAAAAAACTTTACATTCCTTACAATCCAAAACTTGTTGAGATAGCGAGAGAAAATAGAAAAAAGCCAACACAAGCGGAAAAGAAAATGTGGTTCGGAGTATTAAAAAGTAAGCAATTTGAAAATTATAAATTTCTTCGTCAAAAACCACTGGATAATTTTATCGCCGATTTTTATTGCGCCGAATTAATGTTGGTTATTGAAATTGATGGAGATTCTCATATTAGGCAAAAAGAGTATGATATATTAAGATCAGAAAAGTTAGAAGCGTACGGAATTAAAGTCGTTCGCTATACAAACAGTGATATAACATCTAGTATAGAGGGAGTTTATCGGGATTTGAAAGAGAAAATTAAAGAAATATAAGAGATGTCATGGAAAATAAGTATGAAAATCATTGAAAAATGGCAAGAGATTACTTCTAAAATAGAACCTTGGTGGACATTGATAGGTGCGCCAGTTACACAAGAATTTATATTTAGGTTTCTGCCATTTCAGCTTTATCTTGTCTATGGAGGATTCTACAAAATAGGTATTCTAAGCTCACTACTATTTGCTGCAATCCACTGGTATTTTAATAAATGGTTTGTATTATATTCATTCGCGTGGGGATTAATTCTATGGATGATAATGGTGAACTATGGATTTACGGCGGTTGTAGTCCTTCATGGATTACTGAACGTTTTACACTTATGGTTAGGAATATTGCCGCGCAGAAGAAAAAGCTAACCCACCCCAGCCCTCCCTTATCAGGGAGGGAGCAGAAAATGTTCCCCGATAAGGGTGGAGATAGAAGGTGGTTGAGTTCCCTCCCTTGATAAGGGGAGGTTAGGAGGGGTTTTGATAAAATCAAAAAAATGAAACACGAAATTCTTATTTATAACAAAACCAAGCGCCGAATTCCGGAAAAGTTTATCAATTCGGTTATTTTAAAAGCTTTGAATTTTTTAAAATTAAAACAGCCGGTGGAGTTGGCTGTTTTAGTTGTTGATAGAGTTGAAATTAAAAGATTAAACAAAATCTGGCGCGGGAAAAACGAATTAGCCGATGAACTTTCTTTTGGCTTAAACAGCCGCCAAGTAGGCAAAACTGCCTGCCGGCAGGCAGAAAATAACAAAAAGCAAAACAAGGTGTTAGAATTAGGAGAGATAGTTATTAATAATAAAAAAATCCGCGATAAAAAATATTTAACAAAGATTCTGATTCACAGTTTGCTCCATTTGTTAGGATACGACCACGAAAAATCGACCCTTAAAGCCAAAAAAATGGAATACTTGGAAGAAAAAATTTTTAAATTTTTAAATACTAAATACTAAATACTAAATACTAAATACTAAATACTAAAGTCATGTCTCGAAATGACATCATCGTTGGTTTAGATATCGGTACCACATCGGTTCAAGTTGTGGTAGCTTCCAAAAAGAAGAATCAGGAAGCGCCCCAAGTCATTGGTTGGGTAGAAGTTCCCTCAAGAGGTGTTCGTCGAGGCGTCGTGGTTGATATTGAAGAAACGGCGGTCACTATTCACGAGGCCTGGCAGAAAGCCATAAACCACGCTGGGATAAAATATAATGAAGCGGTAGTGGGTGTGGGTGGCAGCAATATTTTTGTCAGACCTTCAAAAGGAATGGTCATAGTTTCTCGTGCCGATCGAGAGATTAGCAGGGAGGATATTCAAAGGGCGCTGGTTCAGGCCGAAGCTATTCCGGCCAGCCCCAATCGGGAAATTTTGCACAACTTAGCTCGAGAATGGGTTGTTGACGGCGAGCGCGGCATTAAAGACCCCTTGGGAATGTCCGGTGTTAAGTTGGAAGTTGATACTTTAATTATTGAATGCGGAGCGCCGGCTTTAAAAAATCTTCGCAAAGCCACTGCTCTCGCCGGCGTTAAGATTAAAGAGTTGGTTTTGTCGCCTTTGGCGGCCAGTTACGCCGTTTTAAGTCCTCGCCAGAAAGAATTGGGCACCTTGGTGCTTGATATCGGCGGCAGCACTACCGGAATGGTTGTTTTTGAAGAAGGCGACATTTTTCACGCTGCTATTTTAGGACATGGATCGGCGCATACAACCCACGATTTGGTTTACGGTCTTCAGGTTGATGTTGACACGGCTGAAAAAATTAAAAAACTCCACGGTTCGGCTTTAGCGGAAAGCACTAGTTCTAGAGACATGGTTGACCTTAAAAAATTGGGCGGTGACGCTTCCATTCAGAGGCGCGAAATTGCCGTTATCTGCGAAGCTAGATTTTCCGAAATTTTTGAAGCGGTTCAAAAGGAATTAAAAAAAGTCGGCCGGGCCTCAATGTTGCCGGGCGGCGTCGTTTTAACCGGCGGGGGCAGTAAAATTCCCCGACTAGACAAGTTGGCTAAAAAGGATTTAAGCTTGCCGGTAAGCCGCGGGGCGGCTCAGAAAATTATGGGTCCAGAAGAAATCATTCAAGATCCGGTTTTTGCCACGGCTTTGGGCCTGGTAATTTGGGGTTTTGACGAAAACTATAATCACGTTATAATTGATGATTCCGTTTCATCTGGAATTCTCGGCTGGCTCAAAAATTTAATTCCATAAAATATGCCTCGTATTAAACCAGAAATAGAAACATTCGCCAGGATTAAAGTGGTTGGAGTCGGCGGCGGCGGCGGCAACGCCGTTAGCAGGATGTTTAACGCCCAAATAAAAGGGGTTGATTTTATCGCTATCAATACCGATGCCCAAGATCTCCATCACACTAAAGTTCCAACCAAGCTCCATATCGGGAAAAATCTGACTCGCGGACTTGGCGCCGGAATGAATCCTGACATCGGCCGGCAGGCGGCAGAAGAAAACCGGGATGAAATCGCCGACGCTCTCAAAGGCGCCGATTTGGTTTTTATAACCGCAGGTCTCGGTGGCGGCACTGGCAGTGGCGCTTCGCCTGTTGTCGCTGACGCGGCTCATGACGTCGGGGCGCTCGCAGTTGCCGTTGTTACCAAGCCGTTTTCTTTTGAAGGAAAAAAACGCGCGGCCATCGCCGAAGAGGCGCTTGCTTCTTTGCGCGACCGGGTGGACACTTTAATTACCATACCAAACGACAAGGTTTTAAATTTGATTGATAAAAATACCTCAATTATCGAGGCCTTTAACATTATTGACGATATTTTAAAACAGGGCGTCCAGGGCATTGCCGACTTAATCACTTATCCCGGCATTGTAAACGTTGACTTTGCCGATATCAAAGTTATTATGTCTTCCGCCGGTTCGGCTTTAATGGGAATCGGCAGAGCCGTTGGCGAAGATCGAGCCGCGGCTGCGGCTAAGGCGGCGATTAATTCGCCCCTGCTTGATATTTCAATCAACGGAGCCCGAGGTATTTTATTTAACGTGTCCGGAGGAATGGATTTGGGAATGAACGATATTAATGAAGCGGCCAAAGTAATCACCGAATCAATTGATTCAGAGGCCAAAGTAATTTTTGGAGCCACTCATGACAGCCGGCTTAAAAAAGGAGAAGTAAAGGTAACGGTGGTGGCTACCGGTTTTGACACCGCGAGGTACAATGGCAATGGCAATAATTCTATCTCGCCGCGCCTGCCTGAAAATTCCTTGCCGCTGAAAAAACCAGCGATTAACATTGAAGTCATTGACGAAGAAGAGTGGGACATGCCGGCGTTTTTAAGAAGAAAAACAGACAAAGACGGAGATGACAAAAAGTAAAGTTTTTCTGTTTCTCCTTCTAAGTTTTATCGGAGGAATTTTTTTACATTCAATAGTAAATTCCACCCCGCAGCTGCGGGGTGGAATTTTTGTTTTTGGCGTTTTTGTTTTAATTTTCGCAATTTTAAAAAAAGATTGCCATAAAATAATTTTCGGATTCTGTATTTTAATGCTAACTTTCGGCGTTTGGCGCAGTTATGAAGTTATGAACCGCCGGCCGGAAACTTCCCCGGGTTTTATAAACGGCCAATATGCGAATTTTGACGGTATAGTAGTTGAAGAACCGGACCGCAGGTCGGATTTTACCCAGTATGTTTTAAAAAATGAGCGCTTAGGCCGGATTTTGGTGAAAACCGCTCTTTATCCGGAATATTTTTACGGCGATGTTTTAAAAATTTCCGGAAATTTGGAAATACCGGAGAATTTCTTCCCGACGTTTCAGTCGGGATCCCGACTTTACGTCGGGACCGAGTTCGATTACAAAAATTATTTGGCTAAAGATAATATATTTTTAGTCGGTATATACCCCGAAATAACGATATTAAACCGGCCGGAATCGTTAAATTTTTACGCGCATCTCTTGATTTTAAAAAAGAATTTTATCGCCGTTATTGATAAAATTCTGCCGGAACCGAAATCATCTTTTTTAGCCGCTCTTTTAGTTGGCGCTCGAAGAACCCTTCCCGATAACTTGGTTGACGCTTTCAATAAAACCGGCACCAGCCACGTTGTGGCCGTTTCCGGTTACAATATTTCAATTATCAGCATTATGATTTTTAACTTTTTAAGTTTTTTGTTTTTGCCTCGACGGCTGATTTTTTGGGTGGTTATTGTTTCTCTTCTAATGTTTACTCTAATTGCTGGCGCCGGCGCTTCGGTGGTCCGCGCCTCAATTATGGGCGGCTTATTGGTTTTAGCCGGCCGTGAGGGCCGATTTTATCGGGTGACAAACGCTATTGTTTTTGCCGGCGCTGTTATGTTATTTTTCAATCCTTACCTTTTGCGCTACGATACCGGATTTCAACTTTCATTTTTAGCCGCTTTAGGATTGATTTATTTGGCGCCTCATTTTAACCGCTGGTTTACTAAATTACCAAACTTTTTATCCTTTAGGACTAATCTATCTGCCACCTTGTCGGCCCAAATCATGACTTTTCCTATAATTTTTTGGGAATTCGGCCGCATTTCTTTAATTGCCACGCTGGCTAATGTTTTAATTCTGCCGGCGATTCCAACAACCATGCTTTTCGGATTTTTGGCCGGTTTGTCGGGGTTTGTTTCGCTTAAAGTCGCGGAAATATTGGCTTTTCCGGCTTGGTTTCTGCTTTCTTATCAAATTTTCATAGTAAAAATTTTAAGTGTTCTTCCATGGGCTTCAATATAAAAATGTCCCTTCGAGACATCTCCCGAAGGGAGATAATACTTTTTAAAACTCTTTCGGTAATTTTGGTGATTCTTGCTGCCGTTTTGTTTTTGGCTTTAGGCGATAAAGATGGCCGAGGGCTAGAAATAATCTCTTTTGACATTGGCCAGGGCGACGCTATTTTAATTAAAACGCCGAAAAATCAGACGATGTTAATTGACGGCGGCCCAAATAATAAAGTTCTCCAAAAATTGGGGCAGTATTTGCCAGTTCTTACTAAACGGATTGATATTGTTTTACTGACCCATCCTCACGCCGATCACGTTACCGGGCTCATTGAAGTTTTAAAAAGATACGATATTGGCATGGTAATTTTAACGGGTGCCGATTTAAAAACCGACGTTTATTCGGAATTTTTAAAGATAATCAAAGAAAAAAACATTCCGGTCGTTATCGCCGAAGCCGGGGAAGCAATTCATTTTAGCCCCGCTGCGGCGGGGTTGGAATTTGATATTTTGTCGCCGGAACAGGCGGAGGACTTAGTTTTTAATAAAAAAAGCGAGGGCTTTGGCAGCAGCGGAAACGACGTTAACGATACTTCAATTGTCGGTAAATTAATGTTTAATGACTTTTCCATCTTACTGACGGGCGATGCTACCTCTAAAATTGAAAATCAGCTTTTAGCATACGGCGAAAATTTAAAGTCCGACATTTTAAAAGTTGGCCATCACGGTTCAAAGTATTCTTCAACTCTCCAATTTTTAAAATTTGTCTCGCCCAAGGCAGCGATTATTGAAGTCGGCGTTAAAAACCGCTATGGCCATCCGTCGGAAGCGGCGCTTTCGCGGCTTAAAATTGCCGGCGCAAATGTTTTCCGCACCGACTTAAACGGCGACATCAAAATTTTAACCGACGGCTTCACAACGAACATTTACAAAGAAAAATAAAAATTTATCCGCATAAGATTCCTCGAGGCAAGATGTGCGGATAAAATAAAAACCTCCTTAGTTATTGAGAGGTTTTGTCGTAATTTTCAACCCATGTTTTTATCATATCGAAATCAAATCCTTTTACGGCAATGTTATTTTCGCCGGCAAATTTTAAGTCGCTTGCCATTCCCGATGAAGGTTTTTCGTCGGCATCCCTAATATCCCAAATTTCATTGCATAGCTCAAGCCGGGACTGGCCAATTTTCATTCCCAATTCTCTTTCCTCAGCCATCGAATCGTCTAAAAATTGAGTAAAATAAATCGTTGTCGCTTCCGGGTCATAGCCGTTTAAAACAGCGTATCGGGCGGCAATTTTAGCGCGACTTAAATTTTTTCTGTACTGAAACCAAGCAATAAATTGCCAATTACTTTTGGGGCGGAGTCGGATACATATAAAAGTTTTCGGTATCTTATTTTCCGAACGGCGCACTCTCATTTTTAAATCATGTAAGAAATCTTTAAGGTTAGGCTCGGCCATTTAGGACTCCTTTTTTAATTTTTAAAAATCAATATAAACCAATTTAAATCAATCAAAATTTATTGTCAATAAAAATTTTTTGTGATAAGTTGTGTTTAACAAAGCCATGAAAAATCCCAATCAGGAGCGAACTGTTGTTTTAATCAAGCCCGACGGCGTAAAACGGGGGCTAGTTGGCGAAGTAATTTCGCGCATCGAAAAACGTGGACTTAAAATTATCGCGCTTTCAATGATAAGTCCGACGCGAAAACAGATTGACGAGCATTATCCTAAAGACTTGGCCTGGGTAAAGCGTTTGGGTGAAAAATCACTGGCCACTTGCGCTAAATATGGCTGGGACGCGAAGCGTGAAATGGGGACAAAAGATCCAATGAAAATCGGAAAATCGGTGCGCGGCTGGATTTTGGACTTTATGACTTCCGGGCCAAGCGTCAAAATAGTGGTTGAAGGTATTCACGCCGTTGAAATGGTAAGAAAACTGGTCGGTAATTCCATACCGGCTTTGGCGGAAATGGGAACGATTCGTGGCGACTTTTCGGTTGATTCGGCGGCGTTGGCCAATAAAAACAAAAGAGCGGTCCATAACTTGATTCACGCGTCGGAAACGCCGGAAGAATCTGCTCACGAATTGTCTTACTGGTTCTCGCCCGAAGAAATTTTTGATTACAAAAGAGCGGAGGAGGATATAATGTTTTAAAAATGTTATGATGAAATTGGCTATGGAAAGTTGTTTTCAAAGATTTTGGGCTATTAATTTTTATAGGGAGTCTTATATCGTTTCAGCCCTTGGGCTGAATACTGAGGACACCCACTTGGCGAAATGCCAAATTTATCTTTAAGACGGCTTTCCCAGCCACCAAAAAACCCCGCAGCTGCGGGGTTTTTTGGTGGCTTTCGGGCCGCGGGTCCCGATATCATCATCCTCGATTTTTTAAAGAATCGGGATGTTTGATATCGCGGATCCTCGATTTTCTTGCTGCGCTTCGCGCAGAGAAAATCGGGAGAGTTGAACCCAAGTCGCTTGCTTCGGGTTTCTTTTATCGGGCCAAGCGGAATTGAACCGCTACTATACCCACCCCAAGGGTACGGACTGCCGTTATCCGATGGCCCGGAGATTATTTTTTCTTTATTTTAGCCATTGCCTTTATACACTTAGCGCAGGCCCTTACTCTCTTTTTATCCAAAAATAAAACTACCCACTGGAGATTGGGATATTTTCTTTTTTTAGTCGTCGGGTTATACTTACCTCGAAGTTTATTGCGCGGCGTTAAAAGCATTGAACCCTTGCCGCAGATTTTGCAGGTTTTAGACATTTTATTAATGATAAAGAATAGAATTTTTAAATTGTCGTAGCCCCATCCCGCAGCTGCGGGACGGCACGACCCCACCTACAATTTAAAAATTCTATTCCTTATCATGTTATTTACTTATCATATATCTTATGCCAAATCAAGTTATATTTTTTATTTACGCTTTATTGGTTCTATTATTTTCTGCCATATTACATGAAATAAGCCACGGTTTTTCCGCTAAACTTCAGGGCGACAACACCGCCGAAGCGGCTGGCCGGCTTACCTTAAATCCTTTGCCACACTTAGACCCGTTTGGCTCAATAATTTTGCCGCTCTTATTGGCGCTGCCGGCGCTCTTTGGCGCGCCGACTATTATTATTGGCTGGGCCAAGCCGGTGCCTTTTAATCCGGCTAACTTGAGAAATAAAAAATGGGGACCAGCTATAGTGGCTTTAGCCGGGCCCGCAGCCAATGTTCTTTTGGCGGTTTTTTTCGGTCTTTTAATAAGATTTTTTGACTTGTCTTTTTTACCGTCGCTCGGATATTTTATAGCGATTATCGTTTGGATAAATCTGCTTCTCGCGGTTTTTAACTTAATTCCGATTCCGCCGCTTGACGGCTCAAAAATTTTATTTTCGGTTCTGCCTATCCAATGGCGCGATTTTGAAATTCAATTAGAACGATATGGTTTTTTTCTTATCTTACTTTTTATTTTTTTCGGTTTTGGTCTAATTTTGCCTTTGATTTTTTCGCAATTCTGGGTTATAACCGGCCAACCATTCGGATTTTAGCCGGTTTTTGATACTTGACTTAAAGACCAGTTTTGGTTAGTATAAAAGAACAACAAGGAATCTCTGCTAAAGCGGGGATTTTTTGTTTGTCTTGTATGCTTAAACTTCTAAAATTCAATACTTATTGGCTCAATAAAGCTAAAATACTGGTGGTTATCCTGATATTAGTGTTCAATATCCCGGCAAGCGAGGCAAGCGCTGTTTGGGGCTATAATGACATAGCAACGCTTATTAATATAAAGCCAGAAATGGGGCGAAATCTGTTTTTGGTTACCGGCGGCGATTCTTTTATGGGCGTTAACGCGCCACCGCAGTATAAAACGATAAGAGCTGTTTTAACTGCTTATTCTTCAACGCCAGACCAGACCGACTCAACGCCCTTTATTACCGCTTCGGGGACAAGGACTCGCGACGGAATTGTTGCTTCAAACTTTCTGGCATTCGGCACTAAAGTTCAAATTCCGGAAATTTTCGGCGATAGAATTTTCACCGTTGAAGACAGAATGGCGAAAAAGCACAGCGATAAAATAGACGTTTGGTTTCCGGAGCGTCATTTAGCGAAAAAATTCGGCGTTCAGGAAGCGGAAGTGGTGGTATTGCAATAAAAAATATTTACTTTGACAAAGTAAATATTTTTTGTTAATTTTAAAAAAATCTGAACTTTTACAATAAGAAAGAAGAATCAAAATGGAACAGCTAAATCGCGGTTTTCTCCCGCCAATCGACCCCTTAATTAAACTGCCGAAAGAATATCATCTTTGGGAAGAAATTGGCGCTTCTCTTCCGAAACTTCTGCTCTCTGGGAAAATCCGGAAAATATTAAAAGAAATGCCGATGTTGATTCCGGGCGTTGATGGGCCGGAGCTTGACGGAAATCAAAATGAAATGGCTATGCTTCTTTTGTCTTTCATGGGTCATGCGTTTATTTGGCCAACTTTTAACGAACCGGTTGTGAATTTTATTCCAAAAAGCATTGCCATGCCGTGGTATCAAATTTCTCAAAACATCGGCCGCCCGCCGGTTCTTTCCTATGCATCTTACGCTCTCTACAACTGGGAACGTATTGATACACAAAAACCTGTTGAATTTGGGAATATTGCCGTTCTTCAAAATTTTTTGGGCGGTCTCGATGAAAATTGGTTTATTATTATCCATGTCGCTATTGAAGCCAAAGCCGCTCTGGCGATCAATGCTGGTATTCTCGCTAGTAAAAACGTGGCCGAGAATAAACTTAAGAGATTAAACGGAAACCTACTCGATATTGCCGAGTCACTTGAAGAAATGTATAAAATTCTACTTTGCATGCCAGAAGGATGCGATCCATATATTTATTATAACCGCGTACGTCCGTACATTCATGGCTTTACCCATTATCCGGTTATATATGAAGGCATTTACAATGGAAAGCCGCAAACATTTTTTGGAGAAACTGGAGCCCAAAGCAGTATTATTCCTTTTATAGACGCCGCGTTAGGCGTAAAACATGATGATGTTGATGATGTGTTTGATAGATACTTAAGAAAAATGCGTGAGTACATGCCCCCAAATCATAGAATGATAATTGAAGAGTATGAGAAAAAACCATCGCTTCATGAATATGTCACTAGACATTGCATAGAATTTCCGCAACTTAAAGAATCATTCAACAAATGCATTGAGTGGATAGGTATTTTTCTTTCCAAACATCTGGAATACGCGGCTTCCTATATTCAAAAACAGCACCAAGCATCGGCTCATAATCCGACTGAACGCGGCACTGGCGGTACGCCATTTATGACTTATTTAAAAAAACATCTCAAGCGAAGAAAAAAATACATAATATCTTAGATAAAAATTTTTAAAATCCCACAGCTGCGGGGTTTTATTGTTAGTGGGCGAGGCGAGAGTCGCCATGTCATTCGACATGGCGCCCTATCGAATGATAGGGCGAACCAGTAAGCTTTTTTCTAATATATCGCGACACTGCTGTCTGAATAATCTTTTACCCTCTGTCGTCTTGAGAAATTTTTCTCTTCTAACGGCATCTGTTTTGAGCAAATAAGACTCATAGCCGATGAGTTTTAGCGGACGTAAATTTTTAGTGTAATCAACTTTACCTGTATCGTGTTCGCCCTTTCTTCTTTTTAAATCGTTAGTTGAACCGGTGTAAATTTTTTTATTCTCCTTCGCCAAATACCCCGCGGCTTGCCGCGGGGATGGAGGCGAGGAGAATAACCCTTCCGAAGCTCGCCGAAGGCGAGCGAAGGAGGGTATTCGGCTTCGGAAGAATTCCGCAAGATACCGCGCAGCTTTGCTGCGCGGAGCTTCATTTTTAAGCAATAGAAAATATACATAATACATAAAGTGCTCTATTCTTGAATTAGTGCGAACCCATTTCGCCGCCGCAGGCGGCGAGGAAGTCCCCCCGCGAAAATCCGGAAAGGCGG
>CAZBVM010000018.1:0-11471 GCA_964495505.1 uncultured Candidatus Saccharibacteria bacterium
CGCTTCGCGCGGCCGAATCGGTCGGGCAAAAATCGGAAAGTTTGATACTGGTGCGTTTGTTTGACGAAATCCGAACCTATTTTGAACGGAATTGATGGCGCGCTTCGCGCGCCAAACTGAACGCTCGGGCGGGCAAAAAGGAAGGGGGTTGGGGGGAAGGAATTTTTGCCCGCCCTCGCTTTCCGCCGCCACCGAATTTCGTATTCCGCTTTGCGAAATGCGCCGCCAAGGAAATAGTGTTGTGCTTGTCCCACCCGCCCATACGCGCACAACAGCTTTTGAACTCCCTAAAATATCTGAATAATAATTGCTCTCCATAGACCAATCATACATCATTTGCTAAAATTCTTGCAAGAGTGGATAAATTCTTTTATGACAAATGGAGTTATACAATTTGGCAAAAAGCTAAGGGAAGTACGCATTAAAAAGGGACTATCGCAGGGCGATGTTGCAAGAATTTTAGGCGTTCACCGGACATATATCAGTGGTTTGGAGCGAGGCGCAAGGAATCCCTCGCTTCTAACAGTCCAAAAAATTGCCAAAGCAATTGGAATAAATGCAAAAAAATTGATATGAACGAATACAAACCAGAACAAATTAAACCAGCAGACGAAAAAATAGAACAAGAAAGAGAGTTAGAAGTTGAGGTTTCTGGGAAAATAAGAGATTTCGTGAACGATCCGCGCCTGAAATTTCATTTTACTACCATCAGCAGAATGGCCGGTGTTTTAGAAAAAGGAGCTCTATCATATGAACTTGCGAAAAGGGCCGGTGTTGAAATAAGAGAGTACATGAGTGCAAGGGGTGGGGGTGCCGCGACCGAAGATCGTTCGGTCAGTATCGTGGATAGAGAAAAAAATCCAGGCAATGAGGAAGGAGATAACTGGTGGATAAAACAATTTTCTAGTGGTCATAATCACGTTGGTTTTTTGTTACCGGACAACATTAAACTGCGAGAGGCTACACCTCAACCAAATGAATCTTTGGTTCCGATCAGGATACGGCCGGAAAAATTAGAAGGATTTTTCGTTATTGAAAGAGAAGAAATATACGAAACAATAGAATCGCGCAGGAAAAGAAGCAAAGAAAAATATCCGGAAGCGCTTCCCCAAGGGCATAATTACGGGGTTATCTTACTAA
The DNA here is from genome assembly GCA_964495505.1 of uncultured Candidatus Saccharibacteria bacterium. Taxonomy (GTDB): domain Bacteria; phylum Patescibacteriota; class Minisyncoccia; order UBA10092; family UBA10092; genus JACPHB01. Next base: position 1,141 of record CAZBVM010000018.1, read on the forward strand.
GCAACTTTTTTGGTTATCAAATAGAACAAATAAAAGCCCTAGATAAGGAAATTGAGGAATTAGATAAAAAGATTTCTGGGATGTATACTAAAAACAATCTTTGGGGTAAGTTGAAAAGAGAAGAATGGCCAGAACGAGTACGGGAAGAAATTGGGGCTTTAGAACAAGAACAGGCGGACCGAATGGAAGGAGTGGCCGAGATAGAATTAGAAAAAATAGTTAGCAAACCAGCTAGAGAGATTACAGAAAAAGATTTGTTGATTTTCTTTGCCCAAAAGCATAAATTACCATTATACTTTGTGAGCAAAGAATTTAATTCCCAAAAAGTTATTTGGCCAGAAGCTCAAACAATTAGTCGGGGTACCGAATAATTTTTGATTTTGCGGCGTGCCAGTTTCACTGGCACGAAATTCGGTGGCGGCGGAAAGCGAGGGCGGGCAAAAATTCCTTCCCCCCAACCCCCTTCCTTTTTGCCCGCCCGAGCGTTCAGTTTGGCGCGCGAAGCGCGCCATCAATTCCGTTCAAAATAGGTTCGGATTTCGTCAAACAAACGCACTAAATCCATTTTAAACTATTTATATCTATATATGTCTATGCGAAATAGCAATAAATACAGATTTTATTTGAAAGACGTTGGTAGTCTGACCAAAAAGGAGAAGGAGCAAATGATGCGATTAATGATTGCTACATATCCTGCGTTTAAAAAGTATTATTTGAGAAACAAATATTATTCCACAGTAAAGCCGCAGATGGAAAATTTAATAAAAGAGAGCGGTAGAATTGTGGGGGTTGGAAAGTTTCTATGGCGTAGGTTAATGATTGGACAAAAACCCATCAAATTCTTTGCTTTTGGGGCGCTGATTGCTAAAAAGTATCAAAAACAAGGTTTGGGGAGCAGATTGATTGTAAAAAATATCAAAGAAGCAAAGAAGAGAGGCGCGGATATTTTATTCGGTTCTACTTTAAATCCGATTGCAGAAAAAATAGTCCAGAAGCTCGGTTTTCAAAAATTAAGCATTCCTATACATTACAAGGATGTTGAGTCGGGAAAGATAAAAAAAGAAAGCGGTAGGGTTTGGGTTTTTGAATACAAAAAAGGGCTTCTTGGAAAAATTGAAAAGTTACCTAAATTTTACATCGGCGCTGGCCCATTATAATTTATTCCAGCTGCATAGTTCTTGTATAATCTGGTTCCAACTCACACATACGAAGTCCACATTACTTATCCACACCCCATTGCTATTTACGAACAAATAAGATAGACTATAGGTATTAACATTAAATATAAAAACATGGCTCAAGAAGCATATTGCGTTAAGTGCAAGGCCAAGAGAATGATGAAAGACGCTCACGAGACCTCTTTTAAAGGAAAAGGGGGCGGTCAGAGAAAGGCAATGACAGGTACTTGCGAAAAGTGCGGCACCAAAATGTTCAGGATTATGCCAAAAAAGTAAGATAAATTAGATAGGCCTTTTTCATACATTAAAGACATGTCTTAACAAAATCGCCCCGAGCTTGTCGAGGGGCGATTTTGTTTATAATATAATTATATCCGGGCCCGTAGTTCAGTGGTAGAACGCCTCATTTGCAATGAGGAGGTCAGCGGTTCAATCCCGCTCGGGTCCATTGAATTTTTCGCAGTGTATAACTCAAACACCGACTTTATGGTATAATTGAACATTATCATTAAGGTTGAAAAATATGCTTATTAAAGTTTTATTTGGCGCTTCCATTATTCTCGCCGGCTTGTTTTTGGCCTTACCGGAAGCTTTAGCTCCTATTATGACCGCGGGCAGTGGGCCGTATACCGTCGGCAGATTAGTTGGTATTGCCGCCGTTATATTTGAGGCCTGGTGGATCGTTAAGAAATTATCGGGAAAGTGACAGCAAAACGGGTAAAAGTTATCCACAGCTACTTTAGATAAAAAATGTTAAAGTTACTTTAATAGTGTTTTTTAGTGTCAGCACCAAAAGGTCGGCTTTTAATTAAAAATTCTTCAACATAATTATTATTAAATCAAAATAAAAAAATGTTTGTTCAAACTTGGGCAGATGTTATAAGTTTTACTCTTCAAAATCTTTGGACCGGTTTTGTTTTGTTCTTACCTAATTTTTTGGGCGCTTTGGTGATATTTTTTGTCGGCCTTGTTATCGCTGCCGGCCTTAGCAAAGTGGTGGAAAAGTTAGTTGACGCTTTAAAATTAGATCGGTTGCTCGAACAATTCGGTCTCGGCAAACTTCTTGAAAGAGCCGATTTACGGCTTGATTCCGGCCGGTTTATCGGCGTTTTAGTTCAATGGTTTTTTGTTGTAGTTACACTTCTTGCGGTAAGCGATATCTTGAAGTTAGAGGCATTTTCCAATTTCTTAAGTCAGGTTTTGTTGTATGTTCCGAACATTATTATTGCCGTTTTAATAATGCTTGCCGGAGTGGTAATGGCGGCATTTCTTTCCAGATTGGTTCGGGCGTCGGTTTTAGCCGCTCGACTTCACTCGGCTCATTTTCTCGGGGCTTTAACAAAATGGTCAGTTCTGGTATTTTCATTTTTGGCGGCGCTTTCCCAGCTTGGGATTGCCGGTGCTTTGGTTAACACCCTGATAATGGGTTTTGTGGCGATGCTGGCTTTAGCTGGTGGTTTGGCTTTCGGTCTTGGCGGTCGCGATGTTGCTGCCGCTTGGCTTGAAAAGCTTCGTTCGGAAGTCAGTAATAGATAAATAGATAACATTTCAGAAATTTTTCGGAAATTCCAAACTAAACCGCCCCGCAGTTGCGGGGCGGTTTAGTTTATCACTAACTATTGATGTCCGACATCAATAGTTTTGGGGATAAGGTGGGGATAAGTGATATTGACACTTAATTCGCGCGTTAGATAAAATGCTTCGCAAAAGGGCCGGTTCTTACCTCCATAAGCCGGCTCTTTTGTTTGCGCTAACCACTATTGATTATTGATGTTGATTATTGATGTCCGACATCAATAGTGGTATATAGGATAAAAAGTAATAATATGCGAAAACAAAAATTAGTTTCCGGCAGTATTTATCATGTTTATAATCGCGGCGTAGAAAAGCGCGATATTTTTGTTGATGATAGAGATCATTTACGTTTTATTTCGGATATCGGCTTATTTAATGATACTAAACCGGCCCATAATGTCGGCTTTAAATTAAGACAATCTACTATTGATGTCGGACATCAATATGTTGCCAAGAATAGGCTTGTAGATATCTTGGCTTTTTGTTTGATGCCCAATCATTACCACTTGCTTTTAAGGCAAAAAATTGAAAATGGTATAACCGAATTTATGAGGAAATTGGGCAGCGGCTATGTGAATTATTTTAATCTTAAATATCAAAGGGTGGGCACCCTATTTCAAGGTAAATTTAAATCAGTTTTGATTGAAAGTACCTCACAGTTGCTTTACATTCCTCACTACATTCACTTAAATCCTTTAGATAAATTTATGCCGGAATGGCGCGAGAAAAAAATAAATAATAAAAAAGGCGCGATTGATTTTCTCAACTCTTACAAATGGTCAAGTTATTACAATTATGTCGGAAAATTAAAATTTCCTAGTATCCTTGAAAAGGATGTTTTAAGCGAATATTTTGGCGGGCCCGATGAATACGCTAAAGATTTACATAATTTTATTGGTGACATGGATTTATCCGGCATTTCGGATCTTATTTTAGAGTAATTGATGTCCGACATCAATAGTTTTGTGGATAAGGTGGGGATAAGTGATATTGACAAGGAATTTTTGATAAAGTAAGGTTGGAAAATAATTTTTATAAATAATTTTGGCCGCGAGCGGCAATTATTGATGTCGGACATCAATAGTCAGTAGTTTAATTAAATAAAAAAATAATATGGAAACGATGAAATTTGATGAGGCGAGCCCCGCCGACTTGTCCGCCGAAGCTTCAGCGAAGGCGGAAGGCGGGGCGAGCCAAGGGGAGGGGAATAATCAAGCGCCCCGCAGCGGCGGGGCGCGGAATAAGAAGTTAATCTGGGCCGGCATTATACTCTCGGCTTTAATTTTAGCCGTAATCGGCTGGCAGTATTGGCAATATACGCAAAGCCCGTATTATCAGCAGATGAAGGCGGTAAAAGTGATTGAGGCGCAGCAGAAAGAAAGCGATAAATGGGGCGGTAAAACGCCGGAAGAGACCGTCAGATTGTTCACAGAAGCGGTTAAAAAAGGCGATTTTGAATTGGCGAGCAAATATGGAAATGCGGAATTGATAAAGCCGAAACTTGAACAACTAAAGAATGATAGTAAATTGAGCATACTTATAAGAGGGTTGGAAACTGGCAAGGTCAAAATATTTAGTGATGAAAAGAGTGCCAATTTGATGGTCCAAGAAAATGGACAAGAATTTTGGGTATTATCAATGGGCAAAAGCGAAGGCGGAACTTGGAAAATTGTTGAATTTTAATGAAATTTAGACCCATAACTAAAAATTCAATAGCAATTTTGGGAGGCCTGATTTTGGCCTCTATTTTTTTGTGGCTCGCGCCTATTTTAGCGTATGACGACAAAACGGTTCATCCGGATTTAACGAGGGAAATTATTGATTTTTATGAACTCTCCGGAGGGCAAAAATTCACCGATGAGCAGAAGCAATGGGCATTCAGGGGTCAATAGACGAAGACGCGGCGCCAAGATGGCTTAATCACTTTTATGACCCGATATTTGAGCGTGGCTTAGACACTCCGGTGCTGCTTGTAAACGGATACCCGGCAAAAAATTGGGGGCTTTATTCAAAATACCAATTGGCCAAACTGGGCCAAACCGGAACGGCCGGAGTTATGGTCGCCGGCTTATCCGACCCCAGCAGCATGCCGTTTGTTTTTTCCTACGAAGCCGGCATTGAAAGATACGCCAAGAGCAGTGAGAAAGACGCTTATTTAACCCTTGGCCATATTCTTCACTTGATTGAGGATTTGACCGTGCCGGAACACGTTAGAAATGACGCGCATCCGGGCGAACCTCGTCCAAGTTACTATGAAAATTGGACTAAAGACAATTCCGCCGGTTTAACCCAGAATTTAGGCAAAAGATTATTTGTAAAAGGCGATAAACCGGTTATTTATTCGGATTTAGAGAGTTATTTCAACAACTTGGCGACTTACACCAACACCCATTTTTTCAGTCCCCGGACGATAAATTCGGAAATATATCTAAAACCTAAAATTGTGTTTGAGGATGGAACTTTTGCTTACGGCAGAGACGAAAATGGTGAACTCTTTGATTTAGCATATTATACAAAAGATTTTATTACACAAAAAAATACTTATTTTTTAAATGATGAACACAAACAAGTTCTTCAAGAATACTGGCTTCGGTTGTCGCGGCAGGCGGTTGTAAATGGCGCGGGGGTGATTGGTCTTTTCTTAAATCAGGCGACGGTGGCGCGTGAGGCGGAATTGGCGAAGCAGAAAACGGAATCTCAACAACTGACCAAGAAAAGCTCGTTTTTAAGCCAAATAATTAATTTTTTCAAAAGTCCGGAAGCGCCAGCGAGCGAGCCGGCTTTGGTAATTAAAAGCGAGCCCCGACGCGATGTCGGGGCGCAGCCGACTAAGCCATCGCCAAAAATAGTTATACAGGAAACGGCGGTTAAGCCAACAGCGGTTCAAAAACCGGCGGCGCTCGCGCCAATACAGCCAAAACCGGTGCCGAATCCAGCACCGATTCCGACTCCGGCTACGACGGCTCAAACTCCGGTGCCGGCGCCGGCGCCCGCGCCGGCGCCGCAAACGAGCGCACCAGTTTATTACGGCGGTGGCGGTGGTTCGACTTCGCTCACCACAAGCGGAGGCGTCACAAACACCGTTGTTCAAACCCCGAACCAAGAGCAAAGCTCTGGTACGGGGCAGGCATTTCAAGCGGGCGATTTGGTTATCAACGAAATAATGTATGATCTGGAAGGTTCGGACACTTTAAATAATAAAAGCCGGGAATGGGTGGAAATTTATAATAATTCCGGGCGTGAAATAACTTTAACCGGCGGCACGAGTGGTTGGAGATTTAGCGATGGGTCAAAGCATTTTTTGAACGAACCGGCGGCGCTGGGATCAATGGCAATTCCGATAGGCGGTTACGCGGTTTTAGCCGGCGATGCGGCCACGTTTTTAGCTGACCATTCTGGTTTTACCGGCACGGTCATTGACACGGTGATGAGCTTAAGAAATTCCACTTCCACGATAAAAATTGTTGCTCCGGATGGTACGGTTATTGATGAGGTAACTTATTATAATTCGTGGGGCGCTAATGGTGATGGCAAAACTCTTGAGAGAAAATCGGCGGCTGGCGGTTCAAATTACTCGGTGAATTGGGCGCAGTCGTCCGCGCCCGGCGGCACGCCGGGCGCGCCCAACAACTGGGAATTATTGATGTCGGACATCAATAATTCCACCTCAACCACTCCGTCGGTTCTTGGTCTTGGTACAGATGTTTCGGCAACCACGACAATTGCCGCAAACACAACCTGGACACTTACCGGCAGCCCTTACCGGCTGTTTTTTGATGGCCAGCGGCGACCTACGGTCGCCGCTGGCGCCGTTCTCACGATAGAACCCGGCGTAAAAATCATTTCCCAGGGCGGCGGCTACACCGCGCTGGAAATCCAGGGGACGCTGAGCGCCATTGCCACCTCTGGCGCGCCGATAATTTTCACCTCAATAAAAGATGGCGACGGCTTAGCTTCAACCACGCCGGAAACGGGAGAATGGCTTAATATCGCTTTCAGCCCCGGTTCCCAAGGAAATCTGGATTACACAGAATTCCGCTACGGCGGCCAAGGACTGGAACGGCCGGTCAAAGAAATGGTAAAAGCCATCGGCGCCACGGTTAACATCAATCATTCAACTTTCACTAATTCCCAAAGTATTGCCCTGCGATTGGTTGATTCAAATGGTGTAATAGAAAACTCAACTTTCACAGATAGCGCTTGCGGCATTTCTATTGATTCATTAGTTAATGGCGATGGCACAACCAATGGCGGCTGCGCCGGTTCTTCCGGTTACTTTCCGGCGGCGGCCACCACTACGCCTCAAATCAGGAACAATCAATTTATCAAAAACCGCCTTGTTGCCGTTGAAACCAGAAACGGTGCTACTCCGATTTTAGATGGCAACATTTTTACCGACAACGGTTATCCGGTTAGAATTGAAAGCTCTTATCCGACAATCACTAATTCCCAAATTGCCAATTCCACGACCAGCCCAAATATTTTAAATGGCATCGCTATTGACGGCTACACTCATTTCCGGAAAAATTTCACTTTAAAAAAGGATTTGCCTTATATTTTGGAAACAAATGGGCCGGCGCTTTCTCCATATATTGACGCCAGCGTAACTTTAACTCTTGAACCGGGAACAATTTTTAAAACTAACAATACCAGCTCAACCCTTTTTGTTTACGGAAGTTTAATTGCTTCAACTACGCCGGATAACCCAATTGTTTTTACGTCGCTAAAAGACGATGCCAGGGGCGGTGACACCAATGGCGATGGTTCGATTACCTCACCACAAAACAATGATTGGGCGAACATAAAATTTTTATCCGGCAGTATCGGTAATTTTATGAACGCGATTTTTAGTTATGGCGGCTATGGCTATATCGCGCCGCCGCCCCAATCGCCGGTTGTGTTATTCACGGAAAGTTTTGACGGTTATTCAACTGGCCCTTTAAGCGGCCAAAGCGATTGGGGCGGCGGAAACTCGAGCGATCAAATTGCTATAACTTCCACAACAACTCATGACGGCACCAATTCGGTAAGGTTATCGGGCGGAAGCGGCGCTTACACTTATCGCACGCTAATTCAACCGATAACCGAGAGCGGCACATTGAGTTTTTGGATTTATTATAATTCTTTGGGGAATCAAAGTATCGGTATGGCCGATTCAAATGGCAATTTGGTTGCCAGTATTTATTATGATTCTGGTAATAATAATTGTTCCACATCCGACGGAAATTGCTGGGCTTTAATAGGAGACGGCGGCATCGGAAATTTTACCAGAACGAGTATTCAAACGACAGTAGGCGCTTGGCATTTTATGGAACTGGAAATGAATTTTTCAAATCATGAAGTTCGCGTGCGGCAAGATGCCGGAAGTTGGAGTAATTGGGTAGGGTCTAATCGATCTAACCTTGGACGAATAAGATTTGACCGGGGGACTGGCGATGTTTTTTATGATACATTCGTTTATTCCAAACCCGCTTCAACTATTCCGGATAACCCCGCTCTTTCTATTGACTCCGGCGCCTCCGTTGTTGTTCAATAGTACTATTGATGTCCGACATCAATAGTTTTGGGGATAAAGTGGGGACAACTTTGTTGATAAATTCATGGATGACTTTTTTGATAATGAACTTGGGAGAAAAATTTTGGCCTTAACCAAGGCCAGTTTTAAGGTGTCTGATCTGATACCCGATCTTATCTTGCGCGAAAAAATTAAACATCAAATTCTTAAGGTTTATAAAACATTTTTCCTCCTACGGAGGATCTCCCAAAGGGAGACAATTTTTAACGCGGAGAAAAATCATTCCGAACTTTTAAGGGAAATCGATATTTTAGACCATTATTTTTATTTGGGGGGCCACCTGAATTTAGTAAAAGAAGAGCACTTGAAACAACTGCGAAACGGATTTTTAGTTTTTAAATCACATATTATATTATTAAATAGTAATACGAATGACGCGAATAAAAACACGCGAATAACACGAATTGCGGAAACCGAGTTTCCACTTGGAAGCTCCGCTTCCAAGTTGGTTGAAAATTTAAGCGCGAAGCAGAAAAAAATTATGGAAAAGTTTAGCAGTAAGGACACTCTAAAATTAGCCGAAATATTGGAGCTTTTCCCCGATGTTTCCGAAAGAACCATACGCAACGAATTAACTTCTTTGATAGGTCTTGGGAAAATAACAAGAGACGGCCGGGGGAATGGGAGTTTTTACAAAACTATTGATGTCCGACATCAATAATATGCACTATCGATGTCGGACATCAATAGGGGCCTCGTCAATAAAATAATACGGCAACATTACGGCAACTAAATTGCCGCAATGTTGCCGTATTATTGCCTAAATATTGCCTAAAAATGCCGAAATATTTTCCTTTGTTTTCTCTCCTCTATTCTTTAGAAAGCAAATAAATTATTTTCTGAAGCTTTTGCAGCCCCGACGGCATGGTCTCGCCGCAGGCGAGCGTCGGGGCGAAACGGACAGCGAGCCCCGCACAACAACAAGTTGTATGCGGGGCGAGTCCCGCGCTGGCGGGACGAGCGCGCGAAGAAAATGAATTATTTACTTTCACCCACTAGAGTTATCCACAATTGACGCTATTGTTTTAATAAAAAAGCGGATATATAATGAAAATATAGTTATCCACATTTAAATTGATAGCATCTCGTATTTTGGCTTAATTATAGCGTTTTTGGCGGCTAAAATACAAGGGTTGCTTAGCGGAAAATTAGATGCTATTATGAATCTGGAATAACGAATTAAAAACCGTGATATTTTTTAAAAACTGTTTTGTCGTATTCTCTATTGACTGTTGACAGACGGTTTTGGTATGATGGTTTTTTGCGCGGTTCAGGGCTTGAACATTGACAATTTAAACGAATAGAAAATCTTATTTTGATTTTGATTTGTTTTATCTTAAAACTTAAAAAAGAAATCGGAATTATATTACAATTTATTATTAATCATTAAAAAAGAAAATTAAAATTAAGGAGAAAAATTATGTATATGACTAAACAGATGTCATGGCCGGTTGCTCTGGTTGTTTTAGGAGCGATGTTGGCTTTGACTCTAAGTTTATCAGTGCCTAAAGCTGGCGCCGTGACCATAGAAGAGTTAATGGCCCAGATTAACGCATTGCAAGCCCAGCTTACTCAACTGCAAGCCGGCAGCTCTACAGCAACTGCTTGCACTTTCACCAAGAGTTTGTTTCTTGGCGTAAGCGATCCTCAAGTAAAATGTTTGCAACAGTATCTTAATGGCGCCGGTTATCCGGTTTCGGCAAGCGGCGCTGGTTCAGTCGGCAATGAAACCAATTATTATGGTTCTCTGACCAAAGCGGCCGTTGCCAAGTGGCAAGCGGCTAACGCCGTTTCACCGGCGGTCGGTTACTTTGGTCCTATTTCAAGAGCCAAATACTCAGCAGTGGCTGGCGGCGTTGTAACGCCTCCCGGCGGTGGAGTTGTTACTCCTCCAGTTGGAGGCGGTCTTAGCGTTGCCTTGTCGGCCACAACTCCAGCTGCAAGATCCCATGTCGTTGGCGCGGCTAACATGCCGTTCGGCCGATGGACTTTCACGGCCGGTT
>CAZBVM010000019.1:0-540 GCA_964495505.1 uncultured Candidatus Saccharibacteria bacterium
TTATCGGCCAGGTCTCGAAAACCTTGGGGGTCGCAAGACCCACGCGAGTTCAAATCTCGCCCCCTCCGCCTTCGCCACGACGTAGCTTTAGCGAAGTCGGGCCGCCGCTGAAGCTGTGGCCTCGTGAAACGGGATTCGCTAAATCTACGTAGGGCTACGGCGTGACGAAGTCCACCTTAGCTACGACGAAATTTAGTGAAGTCAAGTCAAAATCATGTATTACGTTTATAGCTTACAATGTAAAGATGGATATTATGTGGGTTGCACAGATGATTTGAAAGACAGAATCGATAGGCATCAAAAAGGTCATGTCCCAGCAACTGCAAAACGTCTACCCATAAAGTTGGATTTTTATGTTGCGATTGAGAATAAATATAAAGCTTTTGAATTTGAGAAATATCTAAAATCAGGATCGGGACGAGCATTTATAAATAAGCATTTAATTTAATTGAGCACCGGTTCGAGAGACCGGACGCTCTCTTTTATAAAAAACAACCTACTCGGCTAAAAGCCTTTCGGTTGGTGATCTTTGTGGGATAC
>CAZBVM010000019.1:550-11398 GCA_964495505.1 uncultured Candidatus Saccharibacteria bacterium
CGATTGAGCTTGCCACATACTAACGCGCCGACCGCTCTCGGTTACAACTCCGAATCCACCCTCTGATGGTTTCGCAAGATGACCCTTGTCATTGACACCCCATTTGGAGACAATCTTTTCAAGCCGGCCGTTCACCTTGACGTGCGTAGCTTCTCTCACATCAACTCCGTGCTTCATTTTGTTCCCTCCTCTAGATTGTGGTTGAAAGAACTCTTAAAGGTTATCAAAGATAGGTCCTGTTTGTCAAGCTATTAACTAGACCGACCCCCCATTAAATCGCTCTCTGGGAAAATAGCCAAAAAAGCCCTACCGCGTCCTTTCGTAGCTTTAGCGAAGGAGGACAACGCCTACATTGGTGTGGTTCTAGACCGAGACACACCGCACTTGACAAAAAGTTTTAAAGAGTTTACCATAATTGACAAACTGGTATAGTGTTTTATAGCACCTTTAAATGGAGGATTTAGTGAGCAAAGACAGCAGAGTTTTAGGATCTATAATGGTAGTGTTAATTTCATTAGTTTTTATCAACGGTTGCGCTACCACTAAAGGAGCAAATACGACGTATCAGAAAAATGCGGCGATGACCGGGCTTTTCTCAACCGCTGACGAAGCTGAAGCCAAAGCCAAGGCCTTGGTAGTTGGGCAAACCTTATGCCCCGACGGACTAAAAGACGCAGGATTTGACCCATATGCTCCGAATGTAAGCTGGCTTCCGGGCGCGAAGGGACTTCGTTATATCATCGGAACTGATAACCCGACGGTAAATCTCATTAACCCTGCCGATGTCGAAAAATTTAACACCGAATTCAACCGTTTTAACGTATTTGTTTATCCCATCAAAGATATTGAAGATAACAAAGACGCTATTTATATTAATAAGCAAGATCAGTTAAAACTAGGTCGCGATGGCGAGTATTCAGTTATTTGTAAAGATAAGGCGGTTTTCGGGCACGGTTTTTCAGGAGAGAGAACGGTAAATAAACCGGGCGTTTTTAGAAAAATGGGCGGCAGTGTACTCGAGTTTATCATGGGAACGATAAATCCTCTTAGTTTAGTTCCAGTTCCAAAGTAAGTCAGGCATAACTTGTGCCTGATTTTAATTTTATGGTAAATTTAATGTGACAACAATATTGCAAAATAAAATTCTAGATGGGGGCGAGCCGCCCCGCAGCTGCGGGGTGGGGTTAAGGAATTTTATTTTGCAATATTGTTGTCAGCTATATATGGCAGATGAAATAAATTGGCAAATTGAAGAGCGGCCAACAAATTTAAATAATAGCCAGTGGCTTTGGGCTTTAGCTATTATTGGTTTTGCCGTTGTTGTTTTTGCAATACTTTTAAAAAACTACCTTTTAGTCGTTATCATCATTCTAGCAACATTTATTATTTACACGTTAAAAAACAAAAAACCGGAAACGTATAACTTCCGGCTTGACAATAACGGCATTACTATTGATGAGAAACTTTATTCTTATGAAAATTTTGAATCATTTTGGATTTTCCCCGCCCGCAACGCTTCGCCCGCCAGCAACGCTTCGCATAGCAATGCGGGCTGGCGTAGCGAGGCGGGCGGGCCGGATAGTGAAATCGCTTTCAGGAGAAAGCATCATCTTATGCCTCTTTTAATCATTCCGTTTCACGATTCTGAAGAATCGGAAATCAGAAAAATTCTTGAAAGCCGTCTGCCTGAAAGCGAAGAGGAGGAGTCATTCCTGGATTTACTCCAAAAAAAGTTTTTTTAGGTGGCGCAAATATCAAAAACGTGGTAAAATAATGCCACGTTTTTAAATTCCCCTCGTCGTTCAAAGCCGACGTTCCGACTTAACGTCGGAAGTCGGCTCTCCGACCCCCGACGCCAAGTCGGGGCGTCGGAGTGGACAGAGTTAAAACTTATTTAATTAATGAAATGAAAGGATTCGTTTATATATTAAAAGATGATAAAAACAAGTTCTATATCGGTAGCACATCCGATTTAGAAAGAAGAATGCGACAACATAAATCAGAGCATACACAAACTACTAACAGAATGAAAAATCCAGTACCAGTTTTAATACAAGAATATTCATCTCTTATAGAAGCTCGAGAGATAGAATTGAAAATTAAAAAATTGAAAAGAAAAGATTATATTGAAAAAATGATTAGAGATGGTCATATTAAAATAAAAATCTAATAAGCCCTCGTAGCTCAATGGACAGAGTGTGGGTTTGCGGAACCCAAGATCAAGGTCCGATTCCTTGCGAGGGCGCTTATGCCCAGTAATACAACTTGGCTTTACGGCTTCCATGCCAAATACTTTATTCCCAACAAGAATATAAATAACCAAATAAATTATTATATTACAATTAAGCAAGGCCTAATCAGCCGTATTTGGCGTTAGCCAAGTTGATATACTGGGTATGCTTTCGAAATATTTTGGGCCGGCGGCGATTAAAAAACTGGCCAAACTTAAAATAAAAACGGTTCGCGACCTACTTTATCATTTCCCCAGTCGTTACGACGACTTTTCAAATTTTACGCCGATTTCGGAAATTAAACCTAGTAATCAATTATCGGCAAGAGGCGTGATTTTAAACGCCAAAAATATCCGGATTTTCCGCCGCAACATGGTCTTAACCGAAATAACAGTGGAAGACGACACCGGTGCTATTAAATCCGTTTGGTTTAACCAGCCGTACCTTTTGGCTCAATTCAAGCCGGGCCGGCTGATTAATCTTTCGGGGAAAGTCGCTGTAAACAAGGGGCGGCTTTGTTTTAGTAATCCCGCCTACGAAATAGTCGGATACGGGGAAATTAAAAGAAAACAAGAAGCGCTCCACACCGGACGATTGGTGCCGGTTTATCCGGAAACGTCCGGCATCAGCTCGCGCTGGCTGCGTTTTGCCGTAATGCCCATGCTAAAATTCGCAAACCAACTGCCCGACGTTCTGCCAGATGAAGTAAAAAAAACATATCGCCTGCTAAATTTAAATTTTGCCTTAGAACAAATTCATTTTCCCAAAAGTCGGCAAAATGCTGAAATGGCAAAAAACCGCTTCGCTTTTGAAGAACTCTTTATACTGCAACTGTTTATGGGGCTGGAGCGATTAAAATTAGCGAAACAAAACGCGCCAATAATAAAATTTCACGAAACGCCGATAAAAAAATTTGTAGAGCATCTGCCTTATAAATTGACTGATGACCAGAAAAAGGCGTCCTGGCAAATAATTAAAGATATTGGAGAATCAAATCCGATGAACCGGCTTTTGGAGGGCGACGTCGGCAGCGGGAAAACCATCGTTGCCGCTATGGCCGCTTATCTTACCGCCTTAAATGGCTTTCAAGCCGCTTTCATGGTGCCGACGGAAATCCTAAGCCGCCAGCATTTTGAAAAAATTTGGCCAATGCTTGAAAAATCTAAAATCTCAGTCGGGCTTCTAACGTCTTCGGAAGCCAGAATCAGCGGCAAAAAGACCGGTAAAAAAGAATTTTTAAAAGAGATTGAAAACGGAAATATTAAAATAATAGTCGGCACCCATTCTTTAATTCAGAAAAATGTTTTCTTTAATAATTTGGCGCTGGTCATTATTGACGAACAGCATCGTTTTGGCGTGGGTCAACGAGCCGCGCTCGCCGACCACCACAAAGAAACAATTCCTCATTTGTTAAGCATGACGGCAACACCTATCCCGAGAACTTTAGGACTGACTATTTGGGGCGATTTGGATTTGTCGCTTATAAAAGAAATGCCAAAGGGAAGAATTAGCATCATCACCAAAATCGTGCCGCCGGAAAAGCGGGATCGGACTTACGAATTTATAAAAGACGAAATAAAAAAAGGCCGACAAACGTTTGTGGTGTGCCCGTTGATAGAGGAATCAGAAAAGTTGGAAACGAGGGCGGCTAAAAAAGAATACGAACGTTTAAAAACGGAGATTTTCCCGAATTTAAAAATTGGACTGCTCCACGGGCGGATGAAAGCAAAAGAAAAAGAAAAAATAATGTCGGAATTTTTAAGCGGAGATTTAAATATTCTTGTTACCACTTCCGTAGTTGAAGTTGGAATTGACGTTCCAAACGCCACAGTAATGATGATTGAAGGCGCCGATCGTTTTGGCCTCGCCTCTCTTTATCAATTTAGGGGCCGAGTTGGAAGAAGCGAACATCAATCATATTGTTTGCTTTTAACTGACTCTTCTTTGGCTTCTGTTAATGAACGGCTTAAAGCGATAGAATCCGCCCAAAGCGGTTTTGAGCTGGCTGAACGCGATTTGGAGCTTCGCGGCCCAGGGGACTTTGCCGGCGTCCGCCAGTCGGGACTCCCCGATTTAGCGATGGCTTCTTTAACTGATATGGAGCTGGTTATGAATACGCGCGAAGCCGCAAAACAAATTTTTGATACTGACTCTTCATTAAAAAAATATCCGGCTTTAGCCTCTCGGCTTTCAGAATTTAGAAATAAAATCCACCTTGAGTAGTATCTTTTATCTTGTATTTGGTATTTGGTATTTGGTATTTGGTATTTGGTATTTAAAAATTTATAAATTTAGATACTATACACAAGATACAATATACTAAATACTAAGTTCTACTTTTCGGGGTGTTCCAAAATCCCAGATATTTTCCAAACATTAGGCGGGTTTGGGCGTCTAAAGCCGGAATAGAGCCGAAAAGAATCATGTTAATAGGAAATAGAAACCATTGCAAAATCATCCAAACATATTTAAAACGGCCGTAATAAGGAGGACGGGGCGGTAAAAGATTGGTCGCGATTATCGCGGTAAAAATTAAACCGACCATCGCGAGCGTCATAATCAAACGGGTTACGGCAGGCAAATTATAAGAAAGCAGTGTTTCGTTAAACTGGCCGCGACCGATTACCGTTGGCAACCATCCAAGGAGAAATATAATCAGAGAATTTGTCGCCAGAGAATGAGCGCTTTCAATCATTATAAAACTAAGCCGCCACTTTTTTGCTTGCGGAATTTTTTTATTTTTAAAAAATCCAAACAGGAAATAAGGATTATTTTCAACGCCGTAAGCCCAGCGTTGTATTTGCCGATACTGATTCTTTAAAGTCCGCCAGAAACTGTCAGCTACGTTAGCGTCCATATAAACCGGAAAAAAAAGCGGCACGGTTTGCCAATCGCCATCATAGTAAAGTAGGCATTGCCAGAAAATCCTTGAATCTTCGCTCACCACGTTGGTCTGCCAGAAACCTAATTCACTAAGCGGCTTAAAACCGATTGACTGAGATGAAAAAGTAATCAAGCGTTCCGGCCGCGATTGCTGAATCATTTGCCAAAAAGTGGTTGAAAACGCGAAAACCCGCGCGAAAGCCGGCGCTTGCCATATATTATTTATAAAAATCGGAATGGGCTGAAACGACGAGCGCAATGGTTTTTCGCAAGTCAGATAATTATACGCAAGACAGCCGAAAAACTCCGAGTGAACCGCCGTATCAACATCTAAAACTGAAACAATAATATTTTCATAAGGAATTTGGAGTTCGTCAATAATTTTGTTTTTGGCTTCCTTTATCGCCCAAGCGTCATTTGAGCCCTTGCCGGCAATTTCCCCTGCAATGTTAGCGGGATGTTTCGTAATTAAAAATTTAAAAAACCCACTGCCAAATTCGTTTCCAATTGTTTCGGCTATGTTGGAAGCCGAGTTTCCAACATTTCCTCTTTCTTCGGTGGCCAAAACCACAATTAATTTTTCCAGAGGATAATTAACTTCCGATAATCTTAAAAAACTGTTCCTTACCACCTCAAGCGGTTCCCGGTACATCGGCAAAATCACTAAGTGATATATATCTTGCCAATTAGTATTGGTGAGTTCGCTAAGCCAATTCTTTTTTAAATTAGCTTTCATTTTATTAAAAGCCGACCTCATATGAAGCGACAAAAATACGGTTTTAAAAAACCAGTAAATATCAAAGGCGATAATAAAAATAGAAATGTAAAACGGCAGAAGCCAAGAAAACAGGATAATTAAAAAAAATGTCAACCAGGAAATAGCCCCCGGAAAAATTTCGAGAATTCGATAAAAGCGCCGTTCATAAGAGTTGGTGATTTCGGTAGCCCTGCCAATTTTCAGATAATATTTATTTTCCATGCCAACTCAATTTAGCATTGCTGACTTAAAAAATCAAAAATAAACCCCCGCCAAGGCGGGGGTAAAAATCTTTAAAATATTATATTTTAGAATGGTGCTTTAAAAACTACTTCTTCTTCAAGATTTATTTTAACCATTTCTCCTTTAGAATCACTATCTTCTTTCAAGCCGTAGCTAAATACCACCCTATCGCCCACAAGTTTTCTGTCTTCATCTTCGACTTCTTTTTCCTCTGTTTGGTGCCAAGTGAACCACCAATCTTTTTCTTCTTCTTTTTGAGTAATTACAGTTTCAAGATGAACAAACTTCTTCCCACCCCACATTTTGAAAAGGCGCTCTAAAACGTCTTTCATATACATTCCATCTTTAGACCAAAAATCAAGATCAACTCCCTGATGCTCGTGAACCAAATGCAATTCGCCATTATTGTCATAATTGGCGTCCACAACCCGGATAATCGGCAAATGGAAGTTGGTATACTCAAAAAGAAGGCGTTTCTTAATCCTGCGGAAAGAACGGGAATCAATCACGTAACGATTATGCTGGGTATATGTTCGGTAATTCCAAACTTTCTTTGCCTTATAAAAAAAATATTTATTTTCTTCGCAAAAATCTTTTGTGAAAAACTCTTCCAAAAACATAAGGTCGTCATGGGTGGCGCGAACTTCAAAAATCTTTTCGGTTCCCGCACCGAGGCAAAGCGAATCCCGGCATCTATCGGCCCAGAGCAGCCATCCCCCAGAAATAGGTATCCCGGCGCAGTTAAACGCGCCCCCCTTAAAGCGTTCGCCGAAAGACATAAGCGAAGAAAGCGCCCCTTCCTCTTGTTTTAAATCGCTTGGCGTCCATAGCCAAAGATCCATCCTGTTAGCGTGTTCATAAACATCGCGACGGGCTTTCATTTTTAACTCTTCTTCCGAACTGTCGGGAAGCGACGCCGCGAGCTCTTTCGCAAGAAGCGCCGCTTCCAGTTCCAAAGGTTCTATTTCTTCCCGCATGCGGGAAATTTTCTGCCACAATGATTCCCTGTTTTTATAGCGAAGCCATGAGGGGATGAGGTATTCTTTCGTCCACTGATTGCGGATAAAAACTTCTTTAGGGATGCCTAAATTCCCCGCTTTTAATTCTTCTACAAATGAAGAAAATTCGACCCATCGCCTTTGAAATTCATCACTTCCAAAATCAACCTTCTCTACAATAGTTTTAAATACCGCAAACTCTTCCCATTGTTCTTTTACCGACCGATATTGGCAATCGTCCCAAATCGTTCCGTGCCGACCCGTATCCCAGCGAAACTTTATGTCTTTCCAAATCTCATATCCGAGCCGGTAAGGATTAAGCCCGCCACGCTTTCTTTGCACTCCGGCAAGCTCTTCTGCGAATTGGGTAAGTTCGCCAGAAGAAATTAAACCGGCCTCGGTCATAATTTCTTCTTCCCAAAAAGTCGCCCAGCCCTCATGCATCAGTTTCGTGCGCATTGTGGGAGCAAAATAATAACTATGCCGGCGTACCATGGCGATAAGCTCTTTCTGCCACGATTCAAGTGGCGCATAGCGCATAAAAAATCCTAAGATATCTTTCGTGGATTCCGGAGGAACAATAGCTCCCCTTTCAATATCCGCTTCTACCGCGAGTTCTTCATCAAGACGAACACGCTCTTCCTCAATCCACTCCGGGGGATTTAAAAATTCATCCATATAACCGGGTAATTCTTCCCTCGGTTCAATCCGTTTCGGAATTTTTCTTTCTTCCCGGTCTTTTACCCGTTCTTCCTCGCTTTTAAGAGGCGGCTGCCTCTTGATATAAAGAGAATTCTGGTCAATACACCGTTCAAAAGAAAGAATGAAGTCATAAAATTCTTTAACCTGATCGCGGCCGATAAGTTCAAACATCCGCTCAACGCGAAGCGCGTCCGAAGCCATGGCATTTACCATGTTGCGATTAGTGGGACGGAAATACGGATTGTTTTTATTCATGTCAACGTGGCCGCAAACGTGAGCCATAACCGATTTTTGGGTAATGACATCGTTAAGCTGCAGGAGATAGGCGTACGCGGGAACGGTGTTTAATACCAGCTCATAAATGCGCCCGCGCCCGAAACGAAACTGCTTTTTCCACCACAGCGATTCCTGGCCGTAACGCCAGTGATGCGGCGTGGTAGGAAACCCGTGGCGCGCGACAATTTCACTCATCTCCTGAGGCGTTACGATAATGTACATAATCGGGTAAAAATCAAGACCGAAACGCTTGGCGATTCTTTCAATCTTGTATTTCCAAAGCTTTAGCTCGGTTGAAAAACGAAGTTCATCCGTCACGGGCCCGCCTCCTTATGTGCCTTTTTTAAAGAAACGCTTAATGGCGTCAACCGCGGACTCAAAATTGCCGGCTTCAACTTCAGCGAAAGCAAGATTTTCCACATTTGAGAAACGCTTTAAAATTTCCTGACCGAGCGTTCCAGGAGAAGAAAAAGTTTTAGCGCCCGACTTATCATATGCCGGCCACCATGGCCGATACATAGCGATCTGCGCGTAATTAAACTGATTAACAATCGGGAAAATTTTTTCACCAAGCAAATTTAGAAAAATTTCATTATCCTGTGACCAGTTGAACCCGTCGGAAAGATAAACTACATAAATATTCCATTGCGAAACCGGAAATTCCATGTCAATAATCTCATGGGTTTTAGTAAGCGCGACGGAACAGGTTGTCCCACCGCCCCAGTCAACCGTGAAAAACTCGTCGCGCGGCACGCGCTGGGCTTGATCGTCGTGGATGATATAGACTTTCTCAAGCCGATCATAGTTTTGCGACAGCCAGAATTCGCAAAGGTCGCAAAGATAACTTACCACTTTGCGTTCCGCCGGCCCCATTGAACCGGAAACGTCGCGCGCGAAAAAAATCACGGCATTATTTTTTGGCTCTTTTACAACGTCAAAAGACGTAAACCACAAGTCGTCATTTTGAGGAACAATTACTGTTTTATCTGGAGGATGAAATTCGCCAAGAGCAATGGCTCGTTTTACGGCTTCAAAAAATGTTCTTTTAAGGTGAAGCAGAGAACGCGGGCCCTTGCGCGAAAGCGTATTATATTTTTCGCGTTCTTCAAAAACGGTGCGGTCGCCCTTTGGTTGAATTCGGGGAAGTTCAAGCATCTCTTCAAAATATTGCGCGAATTCTTCGGGCATTAAATCAATAACGACTTTGCGTTGGCCATGTCCTTGTCCGGCGCCTTTGCCCGGCTCGTCGCCTTCGTCGGCCGGCCCCAAATCATCGCCGGGCTCTCCTTCGCCCTGCGCCACTCCTTCTTCCGGAGGGAAACCAAAACGCCACGAAGGAATTTCAATTTCATCAACCGTGATGGATATGACGCCTTCTCCGTCTTTGTTGCCGATAGTAACGTTTCCGGTGCCCAGATAACGGCGCAAATCTTTTCTGATTTTGCCTTTTATAATCGCCAGATATTCCTCTTCATCGTTTTTAATGCTTCCAGTTCTTGAAAGCGCCATGGAGCACCTCCCATTTCTTTAAATGTTAAAGTTCATAGCGATATTGAAACACGGTTGAAATAAAAAATCCAGTCTGTAAAACTGGACTTGTTTAATAATTATTTATTGCCTTTTTTATCTCTGTCGCCGCGCTTGAAAATACTCGCCACATACGTCATTACTTCCGCGGCGCAAATGTTGCAATGGTCGAGATGAGTCACCAAGCGTTCTTTAATCGTATCAATTCGCCGCTGTCCTTCATGGTCAATTGATTTTCTTGAAATAAGCGCTTCCCAATTAATTTTATCTTTTTCCTGTTCAAAAAGATAGAGCTGCAGCGCTTTGTTAAGACGTTCGTCCGTCTTATAAGTAAACGGTTCAACGTTTTTGTCGCGCTCGCGCTGGACGGCGCGTTTTTGCATGGCATTGACGATTTTCTGGCGGAAATCTTCATGATCGCCGATTTCAATCATATCTTCAATGGCGCGCATGAAATCCTCATCATGCTCTTCGTCTTCGCCCGTAACCGGGTTCTTTATCTTTTCTTTGCTCGCCCAGGCGGTCAAGTGGTCAATATACTTGCCGAATAATTCCTTGATTGCATTCTCGTCGCCGACAATGGCGCTGTAAAGGTCGTCTTTTAAGAGCGCCTTAAGCTCTTCTTCGGCCTTGGCGATAAGACCCTCGTATTTTTCTCTAAGCTCCTTTGACTTAATGTGGGGATGAGTGCGAAGGCCGTCTTTTAGTTCGCGCAATACCGCAAAGAAGTTGACGCAGTTTTTATTGTCAACCGCCATAAAGGCGGCAGAAATCTTATCGTGGATATAGCGGGGGGAAATTCCGCTCATTCCTTCGTTTTCAGATTCCAGCATCAGTTCTTTAATTGAGTCCTCGTTGAAACCAGGAATCGTCTGTCCGTCGTAAAGTTTTACTTTTCCAACCCGGTCAAGATTCCCTTTCTTTGGATCTTCCACACGGGTGAGAAGGGCCCAGAAAGACGCAACTCTAATCGTATGAGGCGCCAAGTGCTTGCCGCCCCGGCGCTTCACGTTAAAGAATTTATCGTACACCCTTACTTCATTTTTCACCTCTAAGATATAAGGAATATCTACTTTAATTATTCTGTCCCTTAGGGCCTGCATTTTTTCGTTTTCTTTGAAGGATTTGTATTCCGGTTCGTTGGTTGAACCTAAAAGCACCTCATCAATTTCCACTTCCATAAATCCTTTTGGCTGAACGCGATGCTCCTGCGAAGCGCCCAAAAGATCAT
>CAZBVM010000020.1:0-10437 GCA_964495505.1 uncultured Candidatus Saccharibacteria bacterium
TATTACGCAATTATAACGATATGGCCGATTTTCGTTACCTCGATAATCGGCGCTTCCGTTACTTTTTTGGGATTTATCGATGGTTTGGGCGACGCTTTCGTATCGTTATCGCAAGCTGGTTCCGGATTTTTATCTGATAAATTAAGAAAAAGAAAGGTTTTTATCTGGCTTGGTTATTTTTTAGCGTTTATTTCGCGTCTTATCTATGCTATTTCAAACCAATCTTGGCACTTAATCCCGGGGAAAGTTTTAGACAGAGCTGGGAAAATGCGCGACGCGCCACGTGATGCGATTGTTGCCGATATAATGCCGCGCGAAAAAAGAGCGTCAGCGTTTGGAATACTCAGAGCCGCCGACAGAGGCGGAGCCGTGTTCGGACTTATCGCTTCTATCTTGCTTGTTGGCTATTTCAGTTATCGACAGATGTTTCTTTTAGCGGCAATCCCGTCTCTAATCGGCAGTTTGATTGTTTTATTTTTCGTTCGCGAACATGCGCGCGCCGACCATCTTAAACCAGAATTTTCTTTTAAATTTGTCAGCCGCGACCTCAGAATTTTTACATTAACTTCTGCGATTTTTACCCTAGGCGCGTTTTCCGATTCATTTTATATATTGGCGGCAAGCAAACTCGGCGTTTCTTTAAAATTCGTGCCATTATTTTTTCTCGCTTTTTTATTTTTCTCTTCGGTGTTCGCTATTCCTTTCGGCAAACTTTCCGATAAAATCAGCCGGCTCTTCGTTGTTGCTATCGCTTTTATTTTGTTTATAGCTGTTAATTTGATTTTCATATTTTACAATTCTTTTTGGATGATTTTTTTGGCGTTTGTTGCGCTTGGAATTCACAGCGCCGCTTATGAGGGTAATTTAAAAACTATTGTCGCGGAATTCGCGCCTTCTAATATCCGAGGAAGCATTATAGGCAGTTTTCAAATGCTAATCGGTCTTATCGCTTTGCCGGCCTCTCTTATCGCCGGTATTTTGTGGGATGGCATCGGCCTCAAGGCGCCATTTGTTTTATCGCTGCTGCTTACTCTCGTAGCGCTTATTCTTTTATTTTTCGTCCGCGAACCGAAAGAAATATAAAAAATGTCATGGGGGCATGAGGATAAAAAACCCCCTTCGCTTGCGCGAAAGGGGTAAAACTCGTAGAGTTGGAGACCGATCTACGCCGAGAGCGAATCCGCCAGCGCGGTGGCCTCTCGGTTTCATCGGGCAACTGCTACGGGGTTGAAACTCTCTGCATTGGTGACCGGGTCAATCACTGGTTTGCCCAGGCAACGCAGAGGAGCATAACTATCGATAGCATATCAAACTCACAAAATATGTCAAGTGGCGGTATGAAATTTGATTTTTTAATTAGTTTCGTTCATTATTATTAGCAATGAGCAATATTTTTTTAATTTTATTTTCAGTAATTATGGGCGTTGTTTTTTTCTTCGGCTTTATTTTTTATCTGTTAAAAAACAAAAAAACTAATTCTAACGAGGAAATAAGCAAATTGGGAGAACGGCTTGAAACGGCAAATAAGATTTTCGCCGAAGAGTTCAGGCAAATTCGCGAAGAAATTGGACGGTCCCATCACAAAGATTTAGAGCTTCGTGACAAATCGGCTAGAAATATAAATGAACAAATAGAAAAAGTTGTCAGCAATTTCGCCCAAATGAGAGAAATTTTAGGCCAGGTTCAAAACCAAGTTAAGGAAGTTTCGTCTTTTCAGACAATTTTCAAGAGTCCGAAACTTACCGGACAATGGGGCGAAGCATCGCTTGATTATATGCTTTCGCTTTATTTTCCGCGGCAGGACGCCTACGAGCTTCAGTATCAGTTCTCATCTGGCGAATCGGCCGATGCTATTTTAAAATTACCAAACGGGCGGATTTTGCCTATTGATTCAAAATTTCCTCAAGATAACTTCAATCAATTTATAAATACCGCTGAAGCTATACCCAGAGAAGAAGCAAGAAAAGCGCTCGTTATCCGTATTAAACAAGACATAACGGATATCGCCGCAAAATATATTTTGCCAAATGAAAATACGGTTGATTTTGCGATGATGTACATTCCAGCTGAAAGTTTGTACTATGAGATAGTTACAAAGGAAGATTTAACTTCATATGCGTGGAATAAAAAAGTTTTTTTGACCTCGCCAAATACTTTTATTTTAACGCTAGGGGTTATTCAGCACTGGTTTAAAGATACGGATATTACCAAAAAAACAAGCGAAATTTTAAAAAAATTGCAGCGGATAGCAATAGACGGCGAAAAACTTGGAGAATCATTCAGAAAGTTAGGTTCACATCTTAGTAATGCCAAGAATTCATACGATGATGCTGAAAAAAGAATTGATATTCTTGTTGACAGAGTCAGCAATGTGGGAAATTTAATTGATGTTGACGAAACTAAAGAACTAAAGTAATGCATAACCATATTGTATTAGACATTGAAACCCAAAATTTATTTTCTGATGTCGGCGGCAAAGAAAATCTAACCAAGCTTTCTCTTTCGGTTGCCGGCGTTTTTTCCTACTCCGGCAATAATTTTTTAACTTTCACCGAAAGTGAAATGCCTCAATTTGAAGATTTACTCAAAAAAACCGATTTGATAGTAGGGTTTAATATAGACCATTTTGATTTGCCGGTTTTACAAAAATACCTATCCATAGATTTAAACAAAATTCCAACCCTGGATATTATGAACGAAGTTGTCAGTAGAATGGGGCATAGGGTTAGTTTGGACGATTTAGTTTCTAACACTTTGGGAAAAAGAAAAAGCGCAAATGGGCTTGTGGCGGTTCAGTATTGGCGCGAAGGGAGAGTTGACGAATTAAAAAAATACTGTCTTGACGATGTTCGCTTAACGCGCGATTTATATGAGCATGGTTTAAAAAATGGCGAAATTAAATTCATGGCCCGCGACGCTAATCTGCCATATGTCAAGGCAATAAAAGTTGATTGGTCAAAGTATTCTGATTTTAAAATAGAAAACGCATGGGTTCAATCACTTTTCTAGATAAAATCATAAACGATAGTTTTAATCGCGAGCCATATGCCAAAAAAAGCTGGTGGGCAACTGATTTGAATTCCTGTCTTAGGGGCGCTTTTTATAGGCGTAAGGGCTTACCCCCAACCTCATTGATAACTCCCGACAGGATGGGAATTATGGAAGTGGGTAAAATTGTAGAAGAATGGATAGTTAATAAAGTCAAGCAATCTGGAAATTTAGTCGCCGAGCAATTGCGGGTTGAGGCGCCGGAATATGAAGCGTCCGGAAAAGTTGATTTAATTTTAAATGAAGGCGGCCGGCCGGTGCTTTACGAAATAAAATCAACCAACTCCTTTAGTTTTAAATATAAAGTTAAAAATAAAGAACCCCAGCCGCAGCATAAATTGCAAACGCTTTTTTACCTGTGGCGCTTGAGAAACCACGGCCATCCCGACGCCCCACATATTGATTTTTCTAATCTTGAGGGGAGGTTAATTTACGTGTCTCGCGATGATTTAAATCGTTTAATAATTCCGATTGACTACTCCGAGAGCGCGATAAAACCCGTGGTTGAACAGCTTGAGATATTAAACGCTTCCTGGAAAAAAGATGAATTACCGCCGGTGCCGGAGCCGATTATTTTTGACGAAGAGCGGGGCAAATGGGGGATAAACTGGGTTTGCGATTTTTGTGCTTACCATGAACTCTGCGCCGGCCGCGACTGGCGCGCCAAAGCCGAAATTGAAGTCAAAGAAAGAAATGGAGCCATAGGGAATTGAAACTTTATTTTTATTTACATAAAAACATGTTAGTATGGTCTTATTCGCGCGAATAGGGGAGTACTAATTCATATCAAATATGCAAAAGTTGGAAAAAATTTTAAAAGCGCTGGCTAATCGTCGTCGATTGGCAATTTTGAAATATCTTAAAGAAAATAAAGAAGCGTCAGTGGCGGGAATTGCCGATGAAATTAATTTATCTTTCAAAGCTACCTCTAAACATCTCGGCGTTTTATCGGCAGTTGATATCATTGAAAGGGAACAGCGAAGCTCACAAATGTTTTATCGCTTGTCTGCCGATCGGGAACCGCCCGTAAAATATATTATTTCTATTCTTTGATTTAACTTTATTCCCTCATTCGCGCGAATATGGGAATACCAAATTGGTATTAATAATAAAATCCGTATTGCTACGGATATATTTCGGATCAGTCAAACGTTCTATGAAAGTTTGACACCAACTTTTTGAATTGCGCGGCGAATTTCCGCCGTTATAGCCAGTTTTGTTCCAGTAACCGGGCCTGATGGATATTTAATAGGAATTGGCTTAGAAAACCGCTTGAGAGAATCCGGACGATAGAAGTGGCCAATCGGCATCGGCCCGGCAATAACTAGATGGTGCCCCTCAAAATCATACAGCATGCTTTCAAACCAGCTGACCTTTTCCTCTGTGGAGTTTGGATCTACCAGATAATCTTTCGCTTCCTTGATAACGGTAGCATCATCGGTTTTGTTGGCGCAAAGATACCATTGATATTGTTCGGCAAGGGTAAGCTCGCGCGAGTCTTCAAGATATCCCACACCCACGAGCATTCCCAGGTTGAGTTTGCGCCGATCGAGGCCGTGCCGCTCAACAACTTCCGCACGAACACGCGCCATTGAGTTATAGAATCCAACCCAGCCGCGGTACTTCTTGGGCATAGAGCCGGTCTTAATGCCAAATTCGCCAGCCTCCGTTTGAATCATAAGCTTTCTTGAGAGTAAAAGCTCGTACCACGGCGCATTATAGGGAATTACGTAAAGCCATTGCGGTTTGCGAAATGCGTCCACTATCTGTACTGCCTGTCGCTTAGTAACTCCCAATCCATATCGATATTGCATGCCCGTCATTTTCTTCTCCTTATCAGGATATTTTTGAAGAACTTTTAATGTCACATTATTTTAGCGTTAAAGAGGTAATAGAGTCAATAGATATTTTTTATCGATTTATTATAATATCGGTTTTTTTATTGTAAAAAGCATTATTTTGTGTTAGAATAATTTTCTAAAATGATTAACAAAAACAGCAAAATCTATCTTGACTATGCGGCGACGACGCCGATTGATAAGGAAGTATTAAAAGAAATGATGCCTTATTTTAGCAATAGGTTCGGCAACGCTTCTTCGGTGCATTCTTTCGGGCAGGAGGCGATAGCGGCGGTAGATGAGGCGCGTGAAAAAATCACCAAATTTTTAAATTGCCGATTTGATGAAATTATTTTCACCGGTTCAGCGACGGAAGCGAATAATTTGGCAATCAAGGGCCTCATTAAAGGCTTATCAGAAGATAAGTATGGACTTATTCGCGCGAATAGGGGGATGCCTTTTCATATAATTTCAACCAAGATTGAACATGAGTCGGTTCTTGAACCGTTGAAAGAATTAGAAAATTTAGGCCACGAAGTAATATGCTTGTCCGTTAATAAAGATGGATTTATAAAAATTTTTGATTTAGAAAAGGCGATTAAAAATAACACAGTTTTAGTAAGCGTAATTTATGCGAGCAATGAAATCGGGACAATCCAGCCAATTAAAGAAATTGGCCGTATGCTTGAAAAATTTAATATTAAAAGACATGAACAGAATTTGCCGAAAATATATTTTCATACCGATGCCGTTCAAGCGCTGCAGTTTCTGGAATGCCGGCCGAATTGGCTTAAAGCCGATTTAATGACTTTTTCCGGGCATAAAATTTATGGGTCAAAAGGTATCGGCGCGCTTTATGTAAGAAAGGTAGGTCCCATGGGTCTCATAGGACCCATGATTAAGGGCGGCGGCCAAGAATTTGGTTTACGTTCCGGTACGGAAAATACTGCTAATATTGTCGGTCTGGCCAAAGCGTTTGAACTTGTTTTTAAAAATAAGGAGAAGCGATTTAAAAAAATACTCAATTTGCGAAACCAACTACTGGATTATATAATTAAAGACAATAAAGATATTAAATTAAATGGCTCGCTTGATAATCGGCTGCCGAATAACTTAAATATAAGATTCCCGGGAGTAAACAATGAAACACTTCTTGTCGCCTTAGATCAAAATGGATTAGCGGTTTCCGCCGGTTCGGCTTGTTCAGCCCGTGCCTCTAAAGTATCTTATGTTTTAACCGCTGTTGGTTTAGACGAAAAACAGGCGAAAGAAAGCATTCGCATTACCATAGGAAAAGACACGACCAAAGAGGAGATAAAAAAAGCGGCGGAGATGATAAATAAAGCAACCCAAAATTTAAAAGTTTAAAAATGAAAAATTATTCTCTAAAAGAAATTATTTTTGTGGCATTATTTGCCAGTTTTTTGACGGCTATTATTATCGGGCCAATATCATCCGGCCCAATAATCGCCAAGGCCTCTCTAAGCGATTTTTTTAATCAGTTTTTAAAGAAATTTAATATTTCTGAAGAAAAACCGAAATCGGAAATTCCGAAAGAATTTAATGTCAATCAGCCAAAAACAATTTATGTGCCAACCGGTTATGAAGAGCAGTTAATTAGTGCTGTTAAAAAAGCGTCGCCGGCCGTGGTTAGCATAACGGTAACCAAAAATGTTCCGATCATCGAACAATATTATGTCAATCCTTTTGGCAATGATCCGTTTTTTCAGCAATTTTTCGGCGACCAGTTCCAAATTCCCCAATATCGGCAGAAGGGGACAGAAAAAAAAGAAGTTGGAGGCAGTTCCGGTTTTATAATTTCGGCAAATGGCCTAATTTTAACCAATAAACACGTGGTAAGCGATACCGAAGCGGAATACACGGTTTTTACTAATGATGGAAAAAATTATCCGGCCCAGGTCTTAGCAAGAGATCCGGTTCAGGATCTCGCGGTTTTGAAAATCGACGCCGAAGGGCTCAAAACTCTTATTTTGGCCGATTCCGATAATGTAGAAGTCGGTCAGATTGCTATTGCTATAGGAAATGCTTTAGGCGAATTCAGAAATACGATAAACGTCGGAGTTGTTTCCGGCATTGGCCGCAGCATTACCGCTTCCGGCGGCGGGGTTTCAGAAACTTTGTCAAATGTCATTCAAACTGATGCTTCTATTAATCCGGGAAATTCCGGCGGACCACTTTTGAATTTGAGGGGCGAAGTTATCGGAATCAATACTGCGGTAGCTTCTGGCGCCCAAAGCATCGAGTTTGCCATTCCCATTAATCAAGCAAAACGGGATATTAATGATGCTATTACCAAAGGAAAAATTATAACACCCTACCTTGGCGTCAGGTACCTTACCATAACTCCGGCGCTGCAAGATGAAAAAAAATTACCATTTGATTATGGCGCTCTGGTATCAAAAGGAACTAATGGTGAGTCGGCAATAGTAACTGGCTCGCCGGCCGATAAAGCAGGGATAAAAGAGGGAGATATAATACTGGAATTCAGTTCTAAAAAAATTGATAAAGAACATCAGTTGGCGCCCTTGGTATTGCTTTATTCCGCCGGCGATACGATTCCTTTAAAAATCTGGCGCGACGGCCAAATCACGACGGTTCAAGTTATTTTAGCCGAAAAACCATAACCATGACAAAAATTTCTCCACAAACTCTTTTTATAATTTCTGTGTTATTTATATTTTTAACCACCGGTTTTATTTGGTACTTGATTTTATATCAGGCCATAAGTTTTTTTAGCGGACTGATAATTTTAAGTTTTTTGGTTTTTTTAGCATTTTGGCAAAATTTTCTAACCTTGAGACGAGCTGGAGAATTAATCGGACTAAAGAGCAAAAGACAAATTTTTACGGTTTCCATCGTTTTTTCTTTAGGTTTTAGCGAATTAATATGGAGTCTTTCTTTTATGCCATTTTCATTTTTTATTTTAAGCGGGGCGTTAACGGTTGTTTTCGGAGTGGTGCTTGATGTTTTTAAAGAGTATTTTAAGAAATCAACGGCAGACGATTTAAAAATAAAGAAAATTTTAATAAAAGATATCGCAGCTGGAATTATTTTGATTACAACTTTTATTTTTATAAATCCATGGCTTCCTCCAAAAGCGTCTTAAGAAGCATTATTGTTTTGACACTGATACTACTGACAGGCTTTTTAGGTCTGTGGTTTTTAAGCGGTCAAGAGATTAGTATAAAAAATCAAAATAATTTTTCTGCTAAAAACGCGACCGATGAAGATATTGCCGACAAATTTTCCGACTTTGGAGGACGCACGCCCCAAGAAACCCTAAAGTTACTCATCTCGGCTTTAGAAAAAAATGATTTAACTTTAGCCGCAAAATATTTTATTTCTGAAAACAGAGAAATAGTTTCAGAGGATTTGGAAAAATTAAATAATACCAATATGCTGGGAGATTTAATAAAAGATTTAAAAAGCATTAGGTTTGGCAAATCGTTGGACAAGGCACATTATTATTTTGAAATCAGTGACGAAAGTGGTCAAACCGCAGCAGCACTGGAACTTATCAAAAATCAAAAAGGCCTTTGGAAAATTATTTCACTTTAAACTTTTCCCATCAGTATCATCAAATTTTTATTTGATAGTTTGAGTTGACAAAGTTTTGAGTTTTTGGTAGCATTGCCCCGCTGTTCGCATGGCGCGGCAGCAACGATCTTTCACAGCATAACCGGTTCTGGGATGGCTCTGACGCAAGGTTAGAGAAGTCGCCAGAAAAGGAGAGTAGGAAATGAATGAAAAAGAAGCTGAAAGGCGAATCCAAGTTCTGGAGAATCAACTTTATTGTTTTCTTATGCGGATTGACGTATTACGTGGATCAGTTGCCCCATTTCTTACAATAGAAGATATTGACGACTTTCCAAGTAAAGAGTTTTCGCGCGATATTGACTTGTCAACACCCACTTCATTACCACTTCGATGCAAGATATCGCTTCGTCTCATGGCCGGAAGAGATTACCAACAAAATCCATTTTTGAGAAGCTCTGGGGTGGTACCCTGGTTTTTACTTTCTGAATATAGACAAGAAGATCCTGGGGTAGTGACTTGTCTTACTCTCCGTAGGCAAAATTTCACCACAGATAATCATAATGCAGAACTAAGACAATGTTTAAAAAGGTTAAATGGCCCGTCACTGGAATCATTAACTAATGAGACGGTAGTTGTTATCACAGAACTAATGGGCACTGTGGAGAACTTCTTTATTGACAGAATAAAAAAGGTGTTTCAAGGAAAAGTTGATATCGCTTTATTTTTACAGAATGTGAATTATATTTATGACTTAGCGCAGAGCTTACAAGGATGGCATGAAACGGCGTTAAAGTACAGAGAAGGTGCCAATGCATTTCCATGTTTAGTGTTTGAAACGATTCAGGCGCTTCTTTCTACAAAAGAATTTGTAAAAAGTAAAAGGATTGGGGACATTAGAGAAAAACTTGAGAAGCGTAGTAAGGAAATTTTGGCAAAGATAAATAGTTAGATCATATAGATTAGGCGGGCCTCCAAGCCCGTTTTTAGTTGCTCTTGCGCTGTGGATAAGTATTTGGTATAATGAGTTCTGTAAAAGATTTATGAATAAATTAAACAAAAACCAAATAATACAAAGCGTTGCCTTTTCGTGGCCGACTCCGCCTCCATACGATCTGTTTAAATAAACTTATTTATGAAAGCGCCGCTTTGTGAGAGAACAAAGCGGTGTTTTTATTATCCAAAATTAACTCTTGACCCCGGACAGTTTATTGAGTTAAGCTATTCGGGTTCAGCAGTTAATGATTGTAATTTGATAATTGAATATAAACAGCTCCGACGTTCCGCAAAGCGGAAGTCGGAGTCCCGACCTCTGTATCAGAGCGTCGGGAGTATAAAATTGTAATAAAATAAGTTAACTCGTGCTTAAGCACGGGATGAGTAGGTTACTAAGAGCATGTGGAGGATGCCTTGGCATAAAAGGGCGAAGAAGGACGTGGCGTGACTGCGATAAGCGTCGGGGAGCTGTCTAGCAAGCTTTGATCCGGCGATGTCCGAATGGGAAAACCCATGGCGAGTAATGTTGCCATATCTTTATCCGTAAGTGATAAAGAAGCAAACCCGGGGAAGTAAAACATTTCAGTACCCGGAGGAAAAGAAAAAAGCGATTCACTTTTTTATTGGTGAGTCCGGATAGTCGGGAACACCAATAAAATCGTGATTCATATTCCCCCAGTAGCGGCGAGCGAAAAGGGATCAGTCTAAACCCCGCCAACATTCTTTCGCAAGAAAGTTTTGGCGGGGGGTTGAAAGGAATAGTCGTTTCGCAGCAATGCGAAGGAAAGTATATAAAATGAGAATTTAATTAGTTAAACGGTTTTGGAAAAGCCGACCAAAGAGGGTAATAGTCCCGTAGGCGAAAATTATTTTCATACTTTCTGATTGTTTTCTTAAGTACCGCGGGGAAAGATTGCCCCGTGGGAAGCCGGGAGTCCTACACTCCCAAGACTAAATACCTTTTGTGACCGATAGTGAACTAGTACCGTGAGGGAAAGGT
>CAZBVM010000021.1:0-503 GCA_964495505.1 uncultured Candidatus Saccharibacteria bacterium
ATTTATACTACATTAATAAAAATAAATAAATAAAAAATATGTTTTTAAAACTAACGCAATATAATGATATCGGGCTTTTTGTTTTGCGGCTTACGGTGGCGGCAATCTTCGCGTATCATGCTGTGCCAAAATTAAAAAATAAAATGGGAAGTAAGTTTCTTCTTTTAGGCATTGCGGAAGGCGCCGCGGCAGCAGCGCTCGCATTTGGATTTTATACCCAACTTGCCGCGTTGCTTTTAGCCATTGTAATGGTTGGCGCCATTTGGATGAAAATAACAAAATGGCGCGTGCCGTTTGCGGCCATGGACAAAACCGGCTGGGAGTTTGATTTGATTTTACTCGCTGCGAATATAGCGATTCTTTTGGGCGGCGGAGGAACAATAGAGATACAATAATAAATAATTTGTAATAATATAAAAAATATTATATTCTTACTGAAGTTTATCGTTCTTTAAATTTTTAAAGATTAAGCAAGGGAGAAAAAGTTGACCGTTGCGGAATGG
>CAZBVM010000021.1:513-9628 GCA_964495505.1 uncultured Candidatus Saccharibacteria bacterium
CGCTTTGTTAAAATTGCTTCCAAATCGTGTGAAAAAGATCCAAAGGGTTGGGGAGAAGAACTTTGGATTGTTAACATTCCTTTGTATTGCGGCAAAAAACTGATTTTGAAGGAGGGCAAAAAAAGCAGCGTTCATTATCACAGAAAAAAAGATGAAACTTTTTATGTCCAAAGTGGAATAGTTTCAATTAATCTTTATCCCCGTGGCTATCCCGGACCGAAAAAACGGATAATTATGACCGCTGGGTGTTCTCTCCGCATCCGGCCGGGCCTGATCCATCAATTTTTTGGGCTTAAAGACAGCGTAATTTTTGAGTTTTCAACCCAGCATTTTGAAAGCGATACTGTTCGTCTTGAAAAAGGGGATTAAAATTTCTTGAACCGCCCTAAAAACCTGCCTGTCGGCAGGCAGGAGGCGGTTTTAATTTTGTGGATAACTTATTATCACAATAGTTGGATTATTGCTATAATAAAAACACAGAACTCTAAAAGGTCGCCGCCTCATA
This sequence comes from uncultured Candidatus Saccharibacteria bacterium, assembly GCA_964495505.1. GTDB lineage: Bacteria > Patescibacteriota > Minisyncoccia > UBA10092 > UBA10092 > JACPHB01. The sequence continues at coordinate 1,019 of CAZBVM010000021.1, forward strand.
TAATGAGGCGAGCCTCGCCCAATATGGGCGGGAAAATTTAAAAATTAAAAGATAAATTTTATGAAATATCTCCATTATATCGCTTTCCTTCTGGTTATTATCGGAGGCCTTAACTGGCTGATGGTGGGCATTTTAGGTTGGGGGGTTGGCGTATGGCTTGGCGATGCGGTAGCTCAAGTCGTTTACATTCTGGTTGGCCTCGCGGCGGTTTATTTGCTTGTGGTTCACAAAAAGGATTGCAAAATGTGCGGCGGTTATATGTAATAGTAAGGTATTTAGAGAAAACACGGCCCCGCAGCTGCGGGGCCGTGTTTTCATTTATAAAGAATTTTTGTTAGAATTTAAAAATGCCGATTGACGTAAAAATCTTTTATTTTTTCAATAACCTATCCGGAAAATCCGCTGTTTTTGACGCCATCATTGTTTTTTTTGCCGATTATCTTCAATACGTGCTGGCGGCGATTTTTATTTTATTTATTTATTTAGGGAATTATCAAAATCGGCAGAAACTTCAGATATTTTTAGTTACCGCGGTTTCCATGCTCGTTGCGCGCTTTGGCGTTACAAATTTGATCCGTTTTATTTATCCACGGCCTCGCCCATTTGTGGTTTATAAGGTGAATCAGCTTATACCGGAAGGTATTAACGGATTTCCTTCGGGCCATGCGGCGCTGTTTTTCGCCATAGCCATGGTGATTTATTTTTATAATAAAAAATGGGGCGCCTGGTTTTTTGCCGCCGCTGTTTTAATGGCTTTGGCCCGCGTTGTCGCCGGCGTTCATTATCCTTTAGATATTTTAGCCGGCGCGGTTATCGGCGCATTAACGGCATGGGCAGTTTTTTATCTGGCTAAAAAATGGAATCATGATTAAAACAATTTTATCGGCAGTGGCGCTGTTTATTTTGGGCGGAATCTTTTTATTTTTTTGGCAGTGGAGAGGCGGGAATATCGCGCGCTTGCCGTCGGATAAAACTCAAAATATAATAAGTGAACCGCAAAACCCCGCGGTTAATATAAACTTGCCCCTTAAAGATGCTTTAAGTCGTGTCACTAAAAAACCTTTCGGGATTTACATTACCCTAAAAAATTCGCCGGTAAGCCCCGAAAAATTTACCGGCTGGCACACCGGCGCCGACTTTGAAATTTTCTTGGGAGAAGAAAACAAAGAGATTCAAGTTTTCGCGATTTGCGACGGCAAGTTGTTGGTTAAAGAATTTGGCCGGGGCTATGGCGGCATGCTGGTACAGGCCTGCGACATTAACGGTCAGCCTGTGACGGTTGTATACGGCCATCTAAAATTAGAAAGCGTTGCGTTTAAAGTCGGCGACGACATAGCCGCGGGGTCGGTAATCGGCATTTTGGGCCGTGGTTACACAAGCGAAACGGATTTTGAAAGGAAGCATTTGCACTTGGGCATCCACAGGGGAAGCGCGGTTGACACTCGTGGTTATGTCGCCGCCGAATCCGAACTTAAAAATTGGATTGACCCGCTTTTAATCTTAAAATAAAATATGAAAATTTTTGTTAAAACAAAACCTAATAGCAAAGTAGAATCAATAAAAAAATTAGGTGAAACTAATTTTGAAATTTGCGTTAAAGAGCCGCCCATAAAAGGACAAGCCAATACGGCGGTAATCATGGCGCTCGCCAAGCACTTCAAAGTGCCATTTTCAGCGGTAAAAATTATTTCAGGCCACACTTCTCGGCAAAAAATAGTTGAAATAAATTTATAAACCATGATATACTGAATCCAGTATGAAATCTGCGTTTATTACACTCTTAATAATGAGCTTTGTCGGAGTGGCGGTTTTTGGCTTTCTATCAATGATTTTTGACCATGCGCATAACGGCGGCTGTATTGCTTCAAATCGTCTCGGCGCGTTTTGCCCCACAGACAGCGCTTATACTTTTGTAGTTTTCCATCTCGGCGCTTTCAAATATTTTTCAACGGCGGTTCTCGTCGCTGTTTTATTGATTCTTCTTTCCGGAATAGTTTTTTCTCTATTGCCGCGGCCTTTGGATAAAGACGAAGATGACGATTTTGTATTTTCAACTCAGCGCGGGAAATTTCCTGTACTTCCGAAAAATAAAGAAATTATCCGCTGGCTTTCGCTTCATATAAACAGTCCGGCATTGATTTAAGGACGCGGATTGACCGTTCTGGTTTTATTTTGCGTCCACTTCTCCTTTCTTGAATGAAGGGTTTTTTATTATTAATTTACAATTCCGAATATGGAAAACAAAAACAATATTATTATATGGAGCGCCATCATCCTTATCATTATTGTCGGATTTATTTGGATTTCAGGCCGCTCCTCCGAAAACCAAGCTTTACCAGCATCTTTAACTGGACAAAGCGCGTTTGCGGTTGCTGAAAGCTTTTTTAATTTTGGAAAAATCTCTATGGCCAAAGGCAATGTCAGCCACGACTTTCGCATTAAAAATGCCGGCCCAAAACCCATAAATATTACCAAAATTTACACTTCCTGCATGTGCACCACGGCGATTTTGCAAATGTCTTCGGGCAAGGAACTCGGTCCTTACGGTATGCCCGGGCACGGCGGTTTTGCGCCGACAATTAATCAAATTGTAACGCCGGGCGAAGAAATAACGATTAAAACGATATTTGATCCGGCGGCCCATGGCCCGGCCGGCGTCGGGCCAATTGAGCGCGCGGTTTACGTTGAAAATGATTCCGGCAAGCCATTTGAAATTCAATTTAAAGCAGTGGTAACCCCGTAATATGAATAAAAAATTTATTATTCTTGTTATTTTTGGCGTTGCTTTAGCTGCTCTGGCGTTAATACTGCAGTGGGGGAATTTTGGTACGACAGCGCTTTGGAAGTTGAGCAACCAAGGTTCTTGGCTTTTGCCGCTCATTGGCACGGCCGCGGTTTTAGACAGCATCAATCCGTGTTCATTTTCGGTTTTGCTTTTAACCATCGCTTTTCTTTTCAGTATCGGCTCATATCGCTCAAGAATTATCAGGATAGGTGGTTTTTATATCTTCGGAATTTTTACGGTTTACATGCTTATCGGGCTCGGCATTTTGCAGACGCTTCATATCTTCAATACGCCTCATTTCATGGCTAAACTCGGGTCGGCGCTGCTTATCGCGCTCGGAGCAATTAATCTTATCAATGAATTTTTCCCGGCTTTTCCAATTAAACTTCGCATTCCAGAAATAGCGCACCGCAAAATGGCCGGCCTTGTAGAGCGGGCCTCGGTGCCGACCGCTTTTGCTTTGGGCGGGCTTACCGGGCTTTGCGAATTTCCCTGCACCGGTGGCCCGTACTTAATGGCCTTGGGGTTGCTTCATGACAGAGCGACATACATAAACGGCTTGGGTTACTTATTGCTTTATAATCTAATTTTTATCTTACCGCTTATAATCATTCTTGCCATCGTGAGCGATAGTTCGCTTCTGTCAAAAGTTTCTAATTGGCAAAAGCGGGAAAGCGGGCCGATGCGGTTTTGGGGCGGAATTGCTATGGTACTATTGGGAGTATTAATATTTTTCTTCTAAAATGCCGATTATTATCGCGACAATTTTAATTTCAATGATTTCTTTTACCGTCTGGCTTTTAAACAAGGCAATACCTTTTAAAATATGCTCGGTCTGCGCCGGAGTAAGTTTGACTTGGCTTTTAATTTCTGCCGGCATAGTGGTGGGACTGTTGGAGGCCGATAGCTGGCAGTTGATTGTCGCGATAGCTATGGGCGGCACGGCAGCGGGTACTGCTTTTCAAGCGGAAAAGAGATTCGGCTGGCATGGCCCGATGATAAAATTTATAATAATTGTTATCGGCTTTACTCTGACTTATCTGGCAGTCGGCAATATCAGTTTATGGGTTTTGATCTTCGAAGCGGCAATTATTCTAATTTTGGGTTATTTATTTTTTATTTTTAGAATTGGCAGAGATATCAATGTTGCGGATCCAAAAAAACTGAAAGAGTTAGAAAAAAAGATGAAGGATTGTTGTTAAATAGATATAATCAAGATATGGACCATAATCACGAAAAAATAATTTACACTTGTCCGATGCATCCGGAGATCCAGCAAGATAAGCCGGGGATTTGTCCTGAGTGCGGAATGAATCTGATAAAATCTCAAAGACCGGAACATGCGGGACATAAAGAATACGAGAAGCATGCTGGACACAGCACCCGGATGTTTCTTAAAAAATTCTGGATTTCTTTGATTTTAACCGTTCCCGTAATTATTTATTCCGATATTTTTGAAATTATTTCCGGTTTCAAAGCCCCGGCATTTTCCGGTTCGCAGTATCTGACTTTGATTTTAGGTTCAGTAGTTTTTTTCTATGGCGGCTGGGTCTTTATTATCGGTGCTTATCGAGAACTTAAAGCGCGTCTTCCCGGAATGATGACACTGATAGCGCTTGCCATTTCGGCTGCTTACGTTTACAGCGTTTATGCGGCGGTATTGGGTCGCGGCCATGATTTGTTTTGGGAACTCACCACTCTTATAATGGTAATGCTTCTTGGCCATTACATAGAAATGAGGGCTGTCGGCACGGCGCAGGGAGCGCTCAAAGAACTTTCAAAACTTTTGCCTGATACGGCGGAAGTTTTACGCGATGGAGAAATCGTAATCGTGCCAATTTCAGAAATTAAAGTGAGCGATCTTATTTTTGTTCGCCCCGGAGGGAAAATTCCCATTGATGGCATTGTAACTGAAGGGAAGTCGGAAACAAATGAATCTATGATTACCGGAGAATCAAAACCCGTCGCCAAAATCGAAGGAAGTAGTGTTATTGCCGGCACTATCAATGGCGACGGTGCGCTTAAAATAAAAGTTTCTCAAATCGGAGAACGCACATTTCTTGCCGGGGTGATGCGGCTCGTAGCGCAAGCGCAAGCTTCCAAATCCCGCTTGCAAATTTTATCGGATAGAGCTGCGTTTTATCTTACGATTATCGCCGTATCAGCCGGCATCATCACTTTTGCCGCTTGGGTTTTGGCGCAAGCCGGATTTTCTTTTGCGATTGAACGGCTGGTGGCGGTTTTAGTTATCGCCTGTCCCCACGCTCTGGGACTGGCAGTTCCATTGGTTGCCGCTATTTCAACAACACTTGCGGCAAGAAACGGACTTTTGGTTCGTCAGCGCCTCGCGCTTGAAGCGGCAAAAAAAATAGATATTGTACTTTTTGATAAAACCGGCACGCTCACCAAAGGGGAATTCGGTTTAATGCGCGTTGTTTCCGCTGATGGATACAATGAGAATCAAGTTTTACAATTTGCCGCCTCGGTTGACGCCTATTCGGAACATCCGGTTTCAAAATCAATGGTTAAGGCGGCTAAAGAAAAAAATCTTAAACTTTTTGATATTAAAAATTTTGAGAGATTGCCGGGCTTTGGCGTTAAAGGCACGGTAAATGGCGAAGAAATACTTGTCGGCAATTTTTCAATACTTGTTAAATTAAATCTAAAATTGCCGGCAAAACTTGAAACGGCGATGGAAGAGGAAAACAAAAATGGTAGAACGGTTATTTTTGCAATTAAAGACAGCGAAATTATAGGTATTTTTTCTCATGCCGATTTGATAAGAAGTGAATCTAAGGAAGCGGTAAATGTTCTCAAGAAAATGGGAGTTAAGACAGCGATGATTACCGGAGATTCTGAAGATGTGGCAACGCAAGTTGCCGGAGAGCTTCAAATTGATGAATATTTTTCCAGAGTTTTGCCCGGCGACAAGGCCAAAAAGGTAAAAATCCTTCAGGATAAAGGTTTGAAAGTTGCCATGGTTGGCGACGGCATCAACGACGCGCCGGCTTTAACTCAAGCCAATCTTGGTATTGCCATTGGTGCCGGAACCAATGTCGCCATTGAATCGGCGGGAATAATTTTGGTAAAAAACGACCCGCGCGATATCGTAAAGATTATCAAATTGTCACGGCTGACTTACAAAAAAATGATTCAAAATCTTTTCTGGGCGACGGGATATAATATTGTTGCCTTGCCGCTTGCCGCCGGAGTTTTATATTCCTACGGCATTGTTTTTCAGCCGGCTTTAGCGGCAGTATTTATGTCTTTATCCACGGTTATTGTCGCGGTTAACGCATTATTTTTTAAAAACGCCGATTTGGGTTAAAATATAATTGTATGAATTCTAAAATTACAGAATGGGTTTTGCGCGTTGCCGTTGCCGGCGAATTTATCGGCCATGGCGCGTTCGCATTGCAAGGTAAAAAAGATTGGATAAATTGGTTTTCCGTCTTTGGCGTTTCCGACGCCGGCACGGCAACCTCTCTTTTATTTTTAGTCGGTCTTATGGATATTGCTTTGGCAATTCTGATTTTGATTAAACCCGTCCGTATCGCGCTTCTATGGATGGTATTTTGGGGTTTCTGGACGGCGCTTATCCGGCCGATTGTCGGGCTTCCCGTCTGGGATTTTGTTGAAAGATGGGCAAACTGGGGCGCGCCTCTGGCATTGCTTTTGCTAATCGGCTGGCCAAAAACTCTTAAAGAGTGGTTTCGTTGAAGAATTGTATAAGATTTCTCCGACATTTAAGCGATTAGCCAACGATCAGGACGTAGTTATTTAATTTTGAAAATTTTTACCCCCGCGTAGCGGGGGATTTTCTTTTTATTATCAATCGTTATCATAAGAATCCTATAACTGGCAGCGAGGTAAAAGCGAAAATTTATTTTCATTTTTACCGAGTGAACCAGTTATATCGAGCGAAGCGAAGATATGGGGAAGTTATGATACAAACTATTGTTGACCTATTTTTTTCGTCGCACAGCGTACCTATAGGATTCTTATGCGACGCTTTTTGTTTATTATACAAACTTAAGATTTGACTTTAAATAAATAATAGTGTTATCAATAGACATTGATTAGTTCGTTTATAATTCTAAACGAAAGGAAAAACGATGGGTATTATAAAAGTGGGGATAAAAAGAAAGATTTTTGATGGCAGATATTTAAAAGTATGGGAGACCGAATTTTACGATAAAACAGGAAAAAAACAAATTTGGGAATGGCTGGAAAAAAAGGGCGTAGTTTTTATTTTTCCTATTACAAATGATAGAAAAATTATTCTAATTAAAAATTTCAGAATCCCGCTAGAAAGATATGTTATCGAAATGCCCGCCGGACTTAAAGATAGGATTGGTGAAAGCGACATTGATTTAGCAACAAGGGAGCTTTTGGAAGAGACGGGATACTCTGCTAAAACACTTATCCCAGTAAATCCTTGGCCGTATCGCTCCGGCAGCTCAGACGTCATTTTACAGGGATTCATTGCCCTTGACCTTTTAAAGGTAAAAGAAGAAGTTGGTGATGAAACAGAAGATATCAGTGTAGTTGAGGTGGGGGTAGACGAACTTTTTAATTTTTATTTTAATTTGCCGGAAAACGTCTTTTTTGATATAGGAATATTAGCAATGTATGGCATTGCCAACAATCTCGGCTTAATTAATAAATAATTGATACGTTGATATATTAAGACTCGCTGCTTTGGCGGGTCTTTTTGAAGACACGTGGCTTAATATAAATTTTTTATGTTATTATATTAATAATGGCCAATCGACACCTTTCACGTTCAATCGCGATGCAGACGCTCTACGAGTGGGATTTTAATAGTTCAACTTCACCCACCACAAGCATCACTAATAATAAAAAAATAGAAGAGATTTTAGAGCGAAATATTAATGAGTTCGCGCCGGGGCTTGAGGATGATAAATTTGCCAGGGATTTAATAAAGGGCGTCCTGGAAAATCGGAAAAAAATTGACGAAATTATCACCAAAACGGCGCCGGAATGGCCTCTTGAACAAGTAAGCTTGATTGACAGAAACGTTCTGCGGCTTGGCATTTACGAGCTTTTGTTCGGCAAACGCGAGGAAGTGCCGCCGAAAGTGGCGATTAATGAGGCGATAGAGCTTGCCAAAAGTTTCGGTGGCGAGACCTCCGGCAAATTTGTGAACGGCGTTTTGGGAACAATTTACCGTGCCATCGGCGAACCGGGAAAAAACGAAGGTGGCCCTAGGAGAGGAAAGGAAGTAAAATCCGAAGCACAAAATCCGAAATTCGAAACAAATTCTAATGACTAAAATTTCAAATCCAAAACAATACAATTTAGAGGAACGTACTTTCGAATTCGCCAAACAAGTAAGAATATTTGTTAAAAAAATTCTCAAAAATATAGGCAACATAGAAGATGGAAAACAACTTGTAAGAGCGTCTGGCTCAGTCGGTGCTAATTATATTGAAGCAAATGAGTCATTAAGTAAGAAAGATTTTGTTATGAGGATTAAAATTTCTCGCAAAGAAGCGAAAGAAAGTAAATATTGGTTATTACTTATAGATATTGGTAGCAACGGAGAATTAGAAAAAGAGCGCCAAATACTTGCTAGGGAGGCCACGGAGTTAGTGATGATTTTTAGTTCTATTATGAGAAAATCTATATGAGAAAGTTTTAAATTTTAGATTTATAATTTAATTATTGTTTCGAATTTCGTGCTTCGAATTTCGAATTTTTATAACAAAATGGATAAGAATTTTTCACAATTACAAAAACAACTCGGTGTTAAATTTAAGGATGTAAACTTAATAAAGCAGGCCTTTGTTCATCGTTCGTAT
>CAZBVM010000022.1:0-9362 GCA_964495505.1 uncultured Candidatus Saccharibacteria bacterium
AAAATTGCGAACACCGCCGCAGGGTTGTTGCCATTCCAGTCGTTGTCGAGCCAGTAGTAGAGCCAGTACCACGACCCATCGCTCCAGCAGAGATACCGGACATACAGATGGCCGAGGGAGCGGCGGTAGATGGTCCCCCAGAAGAAGATGTAGCGAGTGTTGCCGCTTGCATCTTTCTTCCATTCCTCGGGAATGAGGTTGGGGTTCTTGAGCAAGAAATCGAGAACATTGGCGTTGAGCACGGGCTCATTCACCAATTCCTTGCGAAGCTTGTTGCCCTCGATGAATTTGCCGCCCCGCTGGTTGGGGGACAGATGCAGCTTGATCTTGGCGGGATCGAAAGCAAACTGCCCGCCCTTCTTGTGTGACTCCACCTTCCAACCGCTTGGCACGAACGGGTCGGCGTCGCAGTCGATGAGGTGTTGCGCCGCCTCTACTGTTGCGACATCATCGTACTTCCGAACGAGCGGAAGCAGGTGAGAGAGAAGATCGCCTTCGCAGAGCTTCTTAATCTCCGCGTTGGTCCATCCGTTCTTGCGAAAAGCAAGCTTCAGTTCGTTCGCCTGTCCAACATCGAGCATCAGCTCCGTGTCCATACCGGTCCTCCTCGGTTGTGCAACGTTGTTCGCTATGAACGTTGTTGCGGGTTTGTATTTGCCGTTGGGCTAGGCCAGAAATTGGCTTTGCCACAGCAGAGAAAGACCTAAATTTAAGTCGCTCTATGCTGGGGCAAAGCTCACAAATTAAATAGATTTAAAATGTGTTTAAAAAGAGCTATTTTATAACTACATTATATCACATTTCTTCTGGAGTGTCAATACCCATTATATTTAATGTATTTGCTAAAACAATTTTTGTTGCCATAATTAATGCCAGCCGCGCGGAGGTTAATTTTTTATCTTCGGTTATCACTCTTTCTCTTTCGTAAAAATTATGGAATTCTCGAGCCAATTCCAGCGCATAACGCGGCAAACGGTGCACTTCGTATGTTTTTGCAATATCTCTTAAAATTTCCGGATATTCAATGAGTTTTCTGATTAAATCAAACTCTGATTTTTTTTTCAGCAATTGGAGATTTATTTCGGATTTCGGATTTCGGATTTCGGATTTACGCAAAATACTTGCGATCCTTGCATGGGCGTATTGCACATAATATACGGGATTTTTTTGCGAACGCTCTTTGGCTAAATCTATATCAAAATCCATGTGAGTATCGTTTGAGTACATCAAAAAGAAAAAACGAGCAGCGTCTAGGCCAACTTCGTCTACTAATCCTTCAAATGTTATAAAAGTGCCGGCGCGTTTTGAAACTTTTGCTTTACTGCCGCCAGAAATAAGGCGGACAAATTGAATAAGCACTATTTTAAAGCGTTCTGAATCAATCCCCAGTATTTTTAATACTCCCATTAAGCGCGCAATATCTCCGTGATGGTCGGCTCCCCAAACATTTATCACTTTATCAAATTTTCTTACTTCAAATTTGTTAAGATGGTAGAGAATATCAGACATAAAATACGTTTCGTCGCCATTGCTTTTTATCAAAACCCGGTCTTCGGTATCACCCAACTCCGACGTTTTCATCCAAGTAGCCCCTTCTTTTTCGTAAACTAAATCTTTTTGCATCAAATCCTCCAATACTTTCTTATAAATTCCGTTCCTGTACAAAGATTTTTCCGAAAACCAAACATCAAAATTTATTCCGAATTTTTTCGTAATCGGTTTTATGTATGTATTTAAAATCAAATCAACCGATGCCTGCCCAGCTTCTTCAACGCTTAAATTTTTATCTATTTGTTTTGCCAACTCATTTATGTAATTGCCTTTGTACAAATTGTCTAATTCAGTTTTTTCTAAATTCAGCTTCTCCCCTTGCGCCAATTTAATCGACCGGCCAAGAGCCAAAATTTGACCGCCTCTATCATTTACGTAGAACTCTCGGGTGATCTTATACCCTCGCGTTTCCAAAATATTTGCCAGGACATCACCATAAAATCCGCCTCGCCCGTTGCCGATAGTCAGCGGCCCGGTAGGATTGCTGGAAATAAATTCAACCTGAATCTTTTGTGATTTTTTATCTTTAAAAAATCCGTAATTATTTTGTTTCTCCAGTATTTTCTTTAGTTGATGATGCAAGCATTCCAATGAAAGATAAAAATTAACAAAACCGCTTATGGCCTCTATTTTTTTTAAATCATTGATTTTCTGGTTATTTAGCATATCTGCCAGTTTTTCAGCGATTTCTTTCGGCGACTTTTTCAAAACTTTTGACAAAGAAAAGGCAATGTTTGAAGTATAATCGCCGTGTTCTTTATTTTCCGGAATTTCAACCAAAATTTCGCTCTTAAAATCAGGCGCTATTTTTCTCGTTATGTCGGCTATCATGGTTTTAATCAGTTCTATCATTAATATAATCTTAACTAAATTTAGGAAAAATTAGAAGTATCTGATATATTTACAACATGATCGTATTTGCCGAAAATCGAAAAGTGTATTTTGATTATGAGATCATTGAAAAACTTGAGGCCGGTTTGGTGCTGTCCGGCGCCGAGGTTAAATCAATAAAAGGCGGCCGGATGAATCTATCTGGCTCTTACGTTAATTTCCATAATGGCGAACCATATCTGATCGGCGCTTCAATAGCACCTTACCAACCGAAAAATCAGCCAACCGACTACGACCCGTCCCGCTCCAGAAAACTGCTTTTGAATAAAAAAGAAATTGACTATATTTCCGGCAAAACGAAACAAAAAGGCTTGACTTTGGTGCCCTTAAAGGTATATAATAAAGGGCGCAGAATAAAGATTGAAATTGGCTTGGCCCGCGGCAAAAAACAGTATGATAAGAGAAATGCTATTTCCAAAAGAGAGTCCGATAGAAAGATAGAGCATGAGTTAAAGAGGGGGTGATGGGCTTTGATAGAATTTTAAAATTAAATATGCAGGCCGAGGACGTTTCGTAACCTCGAAATTCCGTTGGGATAATATCCTAGTGTGACAATCCCCCGAGACGAGGCAAATAATAACTGCCAAAACAAATTTAACTCCTGCTTTCGCTTTTGCTTAAGCAGGCATCGGCTGTCTGATGTCTAATAGGACAATACCGGTGTCAACCATTAGGCTTTAATCCGGAAAATCTTCGATTCGGGTTGAAATTAAAGAAGAAATTGAGAATCCCCCATTTTGGCCGCTTCAAGGAGGATTTTCAAAAATTTAAACGGCCTATCGCCTGTAGAAATATTTAATTGCTAAATTCTAGATGCGAGTTCAACTCTCGCCACTTCCACCTCGTAAAGAGAAATAATAAAACCGCTGGTACCAGCGGTTTTATTATTTCTCCCAATTGGTTTGACTTTTTTACAGCAATAAACTAATATTTATGTATTAAATTTAATTTCAATATCTTATCAAAAAACTTAGAGTAAACAATCAAATAACGGCAGTAGAGTTGCGGGTAACAGATGAAAATGGAGAGCAAGTTGGCATTATGAGCCGAGAAGAAGCATTAAAATTGGCACAAGAAAAAGGCCTGGATTTAATTGAAGTGGCGCCAATAGCCAATCCGCCAGTCGCAAGAATAATGGATTACGGCAAATATCTTTACCGCGAAGAAAAAGAATGGCGGAAGCAAAGGGCTAAGCAGCAAAAAGATTTGCTGAAAATTATTCGCTTGAATTTGAATACCGGACTAAACGACTTAAAAATCAAAGCCAAAAAAGCTGATGAATTCCTAGATGAAGGCCTGCGGGTTCAGGTAGATTTAATTCTTAAGGGCCGCGCCAAATATCAAAAAACTTTTTCCGATTTAGCAAAGAAAAAGATGGAAGAATTTTTAAAAATCATTGCCGTACCGACAAAAATTATCTCCGAACTAAAAAAACAACCGCGAGGATGGAATGTTACGATAATAAAACAATAATAAAGATTTATTCAAATGAAAACCCAAAATAGCAAAAATAAAATTCTAGGTGGGGGCGAGCCAAATTTGCGAAGCAAATTTGGGGCTAAGGAATTTTATTTTTGCTATTTTGGGTTTAAATTTCTACATGAAGCAAAAAACTAATAAATCAATACTTAGCCGGCTTAAAATAAGCGGCAGGGGCAAGTTAATAAGACGGGCAGTAGGCCAGTCGCATTTCAACGCTAAAGATTCCGGCAAAAGAGGACGCTTTAAACACCGGACTGAAAGTATAAAAAAATCTGATATTAAATCATTTGTAAAATATCTTCCATATGGCAAGGGTTAAGCGCGGAATTATAGCCGCAAAAAGAAGAAGGAAAATACTAAAATACACCAAGGGCTTTAGGTGGGGTCGCAAATCAAAAGAGCGGGCCGCCAAAGAAGCCCTGCTTCACGCGTGGACTCACGCTTATCGCGACCGCCGGGTTAAAAAAAGAACCGCCCGCGGATTGTGGCAAATTCAGATTAACGCCGCCGTCCGCCAGCATGGATTAAATTACAGCCAGTTTATGCACGGCTTAAAAAAAGCCACTATAGAACTTGATAGAAAAGTTTTGTCAGAACTGGCGCGAGAATATCCAGAAGTTTTTAAGGAAATAATCGCTAAAATAAAATAAGAAAAATAATCCCGCCACATGGAAAACATTCTTTAGAAGAGTGGTGCGTTTACATAGAAGACTACGTGAATGAAGCAAAGCACTTTTTGTCGAGATTACCTAGGCAGGAAGCCGATCCTAAGGCGCTTAACATCATGCGAAAAGTTGCAGAGATGGCTGTATGTGCCATGGAACAGCATGGAGCTCCACAAAGGTAAAATAAAAATGGCGGGTATAATAAAATTAACCTGCTTTTATTTTTCTTTTTGGAGAAGAATTTTTTTTATTCTGCTGCCGCCGCGGTTATAATCACCAAGTTTTCCATCCGAACGAATTACCCGGTGGCAAGGAATATTGGAGTTAAAATTTTTATTTAGGATATTTCCCACCGCGCGCCAAGCGCGCGGCCGGCCAGCTAAAACCGCGACTTCTTTGTAAGTCGCGGTTTTTCCTTTCGGAATTTTTTTAACTGCTTTTAAAACCTTCTCTTTGAAATCAAATGCCGTAATAATGATTATAAATAAGAAAATGTATAAATAATAATGTGATAAACACTAAAATCTGCAGTTATTCAAGCGATCGCAGGAGGAACTACATTTTTTTAAATCACCTTTAAAATACATTTAAATCATAAGTGAAATCTATCTCTAAGATCAAGTTCAATATCAATATTTTTTACTCTTAAAAATCTCACATAAGGCGTGAGGTCAAAAATTTCAACAATAAAATTAACTTCATCTTTACATTCATAGGGATGTATAAATACGCTTTTTTGCATTGGATAAAACCCGATTTCTTTGAGCTTTTGAGCTAACGCCATTCTCCCTTTTTTCTTATCTTCCGGAATATCAAAAACTACCATCCGCCATAATTTATCCCACATGAGAGGTTTTTTAATTTTAATTTTATCCAAATTATAAATTAGGGCTCTTTTCTTGCCTGCTTCAGTTAAAACAAGTTCAACTGTTCCGTCGCTACTCTCTCTATAATCTATAATTTTTGATTTGTATAATTTTCTAATTGATTCCCGTAAACTGCGTTTGTTTATTTTTTGCCATTCTTTGACAATGTTTTTGATAACACGAAAATAAGCGTCGGGCCGGCGCGTTAACGATAAGGCAAGTCCGCCATATAAAAGAAGTAAAACTTTTTTACCTACTGGCCCCAACTGTCTCATTAATTTAATAGTAATTTAAAATGTGCAGTTATTCAAGCGATCGCAAAAAGAGCTACAGATTTCTATAAAATATAAATTACTCACTTTAGTAATTTAAGCATTTCTTGCCACGGCCGAGTGTTGATAATATCGGACGCCTTGGCCCAGCCGCGGCGGGCTTGAGCAATGCCGAATTCCAAGTTGTGAAAGCTGTTTTTGCCATGAGCGTCGGAATCAATTGAGAGTTTTACGCCAGATGCCACTGCTTTTCTAATATATTCATCTTTCAAATCTAACCTGTATGGATCGGCGTCAATCTCCAAAATTATGCCTGTTTCTTTGGCGGTTTTGATTATTTCATCCACATCAACGTCGTAAGGTTCTCGTTTTTGAATCAATCGGCCGGTCGGATGAAATAAAATATCGGCATGTTTATTTCTCATCGCTTTTGTAATTCTTGCCGTTTGTTCAGCGCGAGGCAAATTAAAATGGGAATGAACGGCAACGCCGACAACGTCAAGCTTTGCCAGCACTTCATTCTTAATGTCTAAAGACCCGTCTTTCATTATATTTACCTCGGCGCCTTTTAGTATTTGGAATTTAGTATTTTGTATTTTGTATTTTGTATTTAGCCGATCGATTTCCTTCATTTGTCGGAGAAGCTTTTTTTCGTCGGAACCGCCGGTCATCGCTAAACTTTTGGTGTGATCGGTTATTGCAATATATTCTAATCCCGCTTCTCGCGCCGCCTGCGCCATTTCTTCAATTGAATTTTCACCGTCAGTCCAGTTTGTTTGAACTTGCAAATCCCCCTTTATATCGCCGTAACCGATAAGTTTTGGTAAACTCCCGGGTTTACCCTGAGCTTGTCGAAGGGCCGCTTGGATTTCTCCGGAATCATTTCTTATTTCGGGAGGCGGAATTTTCATCCCGAGTGTCTTATATATTTCTTCTTCTGTTTTTCCGGCAATTAATTTTCGGCTGCGCCACAGGCCGTATTCATTAAGTTTATATCCCTTCTTCTCGGCAAGAACTCTTAGAGTTATATTATGCCTTTTATCGCCGGTAAAATACTGAAGAGCCGCGCCAAAATTATTATCAGCAACAACGCGGATATCGGCGTCCATGCCATTTTCCAGTCGCACCATTGTTTTTGTTAGTCCTGAAGAATAAACATGGGCAACTTCAGGCATTTTTATAAAAAAATCCATCACTTCTTTTGGTTTACTGGAAGTCACTAAAATGTCTAGATCGCCGATAGTTTCCTGCATTCTCCGAAGCGAACCAGCAACCGCAACTCCGTTTACATATTTTAATTCTTTTAAGCGTTTTTCAATTGATCTGGCCTGCGGCAAAACGGTACCAAGCAAAAACCGGCCGCCTGATTTTTTTAAAAACTCAATTCCTTTTAAAATTTTTTGTTCTGTTTTGTCGCCGAAACCGGCGATTTTAGCGATTTTCCCGGCGTTGGCTGCTTTTTCTAAATCCCCGATATTGCGAATTTCTAATTTTTTATACAGCTTATAAATTATTTTCGGGCCAACACCTTCAATAGCCGTTAATTCTCCGATTTTAACAGGAAAAGATTTTTTTAATTTTTCATAATATTTTAAATGACCAGTTTTTAAAAGTTCTTCAATTTTTTCGGCAATAGAAACGCCAATGCCGGGGATGTCTTCCACTGCTTTTAAGCCTCTTTTTTTATAAATTTCGTAGACCTCCTCTTCCAGATTTTCAATGGAGTAACCGGCTTTCTCATAAGCCCGGGGTTTAAAGGCCACTCTTTTCATTTCAAGATATTCGCCTATTTCATAAAGAATACTGGCAATTTCTTTATTTGTTTTTTTCATTATTTATATTATGGTCAAGCTCAATCACCGTGCTGTAAAGCGAGATTTGAATTACCAAACCCACTAAAGACAAAATGCCGACAACTAAAAAAAGGTTGTGAAAACCAAAACGCTCTGCCATAATACCGCCTAAAGCGGCTGCTCCGGCAGAAACAAGACCTATTCCAACATTTTCTAAAGTCCACTCGGTGCCCTCCTTCCCTTTATCAATGTGGCGTGTAAAAATTGCAAACCAGCCGGGGTTAGTTAAGGCGCCTCCGATTCCCAAAACTACTTGAGCAAGATATAAATGTATCGGCAAGGTAACAAAAAGATAGGCAAAGGGAACAACACTAACTAATGTAGAACCAATCACCATAAATAAAAAATCATCTTTTTCGCCTTTATGCTTGTCTATATACCTTGCAATTGGCATCTGCAAGAGAGCTCTAACTAATAAGTTTATAGTAGCGGCAAATCCGACAGTAGCAACGGTGGCGCCGGCAATTTGGTTAGTAACAAAAATGGCAAAAATTGGGCCAATCAAACCGAAAGCAGAAAAAAACATAATATCGCCCATTACCAAAACCCTTATTACCTTGTTAATTAGTGACGAAAACATATTTTTTATTTTAACACAATGTTATTTTTTATGCGTCCCTGAGAGGATTTGAACCTCTGGCCTCTTCCTTCGGAGGGAAGCGCTCTATCCGCTGAGCTACAGGGACAAATTATACCAAACTTCAAATAGGGCTCCCGAAACCGCTATTAGTCCGATTACATAATAAACAAAATCGGGCAAATTTACTTCATAATCCGGTTTTATTTTTGACGATTTTGATTTTTTATGAATCAATAAAACAACAACTGCTTGAAAAGCAAAAAATAAAGCGCCGACAATACTTATGACTGTAACCAAATTCCTTATCCCAAACATAAATAACGTCAAAGGAGCCGCTCCGGTTAGAAACCATGAGAGCCATTTATTAATTTTAAAATCGTACCAAAGCGTTTCCTTAATGTATATTCCGTAGCTCAGTGACGCTCCAGAAACCGCTAAAAGACCCAAAAGCGACCCGAGCAAAAGAATAGTCCTGGAATTTAAAGCTTCGGCCAGACCGGAGATAGCGTCCGGCGAAGTTAAGCCGCCGGAAATGCCCAAAACGATAAAAATAAAAAATAAATATACCGCCGCCGGAATAAGAGTGCCATAAATTATCGCTTTTTTTAATTTTCGTTTTGAAGCCCCCAGTATGTCTTCCATTTCCGGTATCACATAATATCCGGAGATGGCAAATAAAATAACACCGTAGGGCAAAAGAAGATTACTAATGTTAATACCCTTAAAATTATCAAAATTGATATAACCGATATTAAACGATGAAATCAGTACAACAGTTAAGATTATCAAAAAACTGAAAATTAATTCGGTTTTACCAAACATTTTTGGTTTTATCGAAATAAGCAAAAACCAAACAGCGAAAAAAATTAAAGAACCCGAGATATCACTCTGGCTGATGGTAAGAAATGAAAGAAAACGACCGGCTAAAATTATATAAACCAAAAGAACGCCTACTCCTCCTAAAAGCGTCGAAATAACTACAAATAATTTCCACTTACGTCCGAGATACTGCTCGGAGTAACTGATGAGACGTTTTTTCCCTTTAGTTCTTAAGGCAATTTCTCCGATAATCAACTGGATGAGCAAAACCGTGGCAACAAGAGCGATGAACTCTAGAAGCCCCATAATAAAACCTGATTTAAAAAATGCGTAAGGCAAACTAAAAATGCCGGCGCCGATAGTGGTGCCGACAAGAGAAAAAA
>CAZBVM010000023.1:0-5726 GCA_964495505.1 uncultured Candidatus Saccharibacteria bacterium
TTTTGTAATTCTCGGGCTGTTTTTAGCCGCGGGATTTTTGTTTTTAAATGTTAACATAACACAAGCCGTTACTTATACCTGGGACGGCGGCGGTGATGGCACGACCTGGACTGATTGCGCAAACTGGGATTTGGGCGGTGGCAGTAATTGCGGCGGCGGTACCACATCTTTTCCGGGCGCCACGACAACGGATAGCATTGCGGATAGCGTTGTTATTTCAATTGCCACCACAACCGCTTCTCCATTAATATATGCCACTACAAGTATAACTATCGGAAGTATTACGCTGGGCGGCGCTGGAAAAGGGCCGACGCTTATCATAGGCCATACAGCGACTGCAACGGTTTGGGGCACGGTTACGGTTATTGGAACGAGCACTTTAAAACTCGGCGATTCAAATCGGGGCAGCGGGACTTTACGTTTAGCAAAATCAACCGGAGCGCCCTTGATATTGCCAAGCGCGACCTCCGGTTTTACCCCCGCGACCGGTACTGTAAAGTATTACGGCAGCGGTTCAGCCGTTACGATAGCGACAACAACTTATTATAACTTACAGCTTGCCACGACGACCACGTCGGACGCGAAATTCACATTTGGCGCGCCCGGTGTGCCGTGCGTTTCGGCGGGTTGCCAAGCGACTACCACGGTATCTAATGTTTTGAACATAGACCTTACTTCAATAGCTACCATTAAAAACAGCGCCCTTGTTTTTACTGGCGCGGCTACTTCAACTACGCCATTTGTCAAAAGCGGCGATTTTATTTCGAGCGGCGGCTTGATTAAGTATTCGTTAACTTTAGCGGGCAATGTTGCCACCGGAACATATGAAAACTTGACTATTGACGGAGCGTTAGTTCAAACTTTAACCGGCAATACTACTGTGGCTTCAAGCACCATTGTAAGCTCCGGCGCCACTTTTGCGATTAGCACTTTTACCATAACCGCGACCGGCTCCACTTGGACTAACAGCGGCATCGTTACCGAAGGCACGGGCGGCAAGATTGTGCTCGCTTCCGCCGGCGTGATTTCCGATTCGGCCGGTGGCAGTGCTGTGGCCAGTTTTGGCAATGCCGATTCTCTTCCTTACGTGCACATCCAAATTACCGATACCAGTCTGAATCTTTTAACATCGGGAGGATCGGCAACCGAAACCAAAACCGTTACGGTAACTTCAACAAGCGGCCATACCACGAGCCAGTCCGTAACTTTAACCGAAACAAGCGCAACTTCAGGCATATTTAGGGGCAGTATTCCATTTACTCTTTCCGCGACTGATGTCAGCGGCTCGCTGGCTTATCAAGGCAATGGCACGGTCAGTTACACCTTTACCGATCCGCAAGATTCGGCTGATACCCAAACCGGTTCTGCGTCTTTTACCGGTACTATGCCCGGAGGGGGTAGTAGCGGCGGCACAGTTACGGTAACGGCTGCTCCGGAAGTTTCAGCCACCCCGGCGGTTACAGTCGCAACTCCGGCGGTTACAGCCGAGACCCCTGCCGTTACCGCCGCTCCGGCCGCTCCTTCTCTTGATAGCGTTTCAACAAAAATTGCTTCTGTCGTGGCAAAAGTTGCCGCGCTAACTAAAGATTCCCCAGCTGCCGACATTGCCGCGGTTCAGGCGGAGATAGTTGCCATCTTAAACGACATTAAAGCAATACAAGCGGCTCAACCGACTCCTGCTGGCGTTGCTTTAGGTTTCAATTTCATAAGGCCATTGGCTTTGGGCTTGAGACACGCCGATGTCAGCAATCTTCAGAAAGCTCTTAAAACCGATTCGTCTATATATCCTGAAGGATTAGTTACAGGTTATTTTGGTCCGGCAACTTTGCGAGCCGTTCAAAAATTCCAGGAAAAATATGGAATTGCTTCCGCGGGAACTTCCGGATACGGCAATGTCGGCCCGGCGACAAGAGCTAAACTGAACTCTCTTTACGGCGGACAGTAAATATATCGAGCAGTAAAAATTTTAAAACCCCCATTGCGGGGGTTTTAAAATTATGATAAACTAGGGTAGCCAATCTAAAGAAACGGCACGACCCCACCTACAATTTTAAAATTTTATTTTCTTTAAATATAAATTATTAAAATAAAAACTATGGATGAACAAATAAACAAATATCTTATTCCCGGCGCTATTGTTTTAGCCGGCGCTGTTATCGCGGTGGCGGTAATTTATTCCGTTAATAGTCCATCGCAGCCGAAGGCTGGCAATGCCAAAACGGCCGCGATAGCCGATTTGCCGGCGGTAACTTCCGGCGATTTCGTTTTGGGAGACGCGGACGCGCCGGTTACTATTATTGAATACGGCGATTTTCAGTGTCCGTTTTGCGGCAAGTTTTTTAAGGAAACCGAACCGGTTCTGAGGGAAAATTACATTAAAACCGGAAAAGTGAAATTTATTTACCGCGATTTTGCTTTTTTGGGGCAGGAATCGCTTGATTCGGCTAACGCGGCTCGTTGCGCCGGAGAGCAAGGTAAATTTTGGCAGTATCACGATTACCTCTACTCTAATCAAAATGGAGAAAACCGGGGCGCTTTTTCTAAAAATAATCTGAAAAGTTTTGCCGCCGCCTTGAGTTTAGACAAAGAAAAATTTGACGCTTGTTTGGACTCCGACAAGTATTTGGAAGAAATTAAAAAAGAAACTAAAGCCGGAGGCGAAGCGGGAGTCCAAGGAACGCCGGCTAATTTTATAAACGGCGTACTTTATGTCGGCGCTCTGCCAACGGCTACTTTTACTCAGGTCATTGATACGGAATTAAATAAATAGTTTATGTTCGACCTAATCATTATCGGCGGGGGGCCGGCCGGAGCGGCGGCCGCTGTTTACAGCGGCCGCAAGAAATTAAAGACCTTATTTATAACCGAAGGTTTTGGCGGCCAGTCGCTCGTTTCAGACAGTATTGAAAATTGGGTAGGAACCAAAAAAATAACCGGTTTTGAATTGGCAAAAATGCTTGAAGAGCATGTTAAAGCCCAAGAAGATATTGAGATTAAAATGGAGAAAGCTGTTACAGTAAGACAAACTGAAAATGGGTTTGATGTTGCCACTGATAAAAATAATAGTTATCAGTCCAAAACTCTGATTGTTGCGTCTGGTGGCCGGCGGCGGCGTTTGGGCATCCCCGGCGAAGATAAATTTGACGGCAAGGGCGTTTCTTATTGCTCAACTTGCGACGCTCCGCTTTTTAAAGATAAAATTGTCGCGGTTGTAGGCGGCGGCAACGCCGGTCTTGAGGCGGTAATTGACCTTTTCCCTTATGCGGCGAAAATTTATTTAATGAATCGCGGTCCGGAACTAAGCGGCGATCCATTAACCCAGGAAGAAGTGAAAAAATCGCCGCAAGTCACTATTATAAACAACGCCGAAACGCAAGAAATTTTGGGGGACCAATTTGTTTCCGGTATAAAATATCTGGACAAACAGGATAATCAGGTAAAAGAACTTGCTCTTGGCGGCGTTTTTGTCGAAATCGGTTCAGTGCCTAATTCCGAATTTATGAAGGGGCTCGTGGAGATGAATAGCGGCGGCGAAATAATTGTTGAGCATAAAACCGGCGCGACTAGCAGGCCCGGAATTTTTGCCGCCGGCGACGTTACCGACGAAATTTACAAGCAAAACAATATTTCAGCCGGCGACGGCGTGGCTGCCGCCTTGTCAGCTTACAATTATTTGCTTAAAATTAATAAAAGAAGCCCCGCCTTCGCTGAACCTGCCTACCGGTCAGGCAGGGCTACGGCGGGCAAGCCCGCATTATGAAAAAAACACGCATCGCCATAAATGGTTTTGGAAGGATAGGACGGATATTTTTCCGTTATGCTTTTGGCAATCCGGAGCTGGAATTTGTGGCGATAAATGATTTAGGTTCGCCGGAAAATATGGCCTATTTATTGAAACACGACACTGTCTATGGCCCCTATGAAAAGCCGGTCAACTTTAAAGACAGTGAACTTATTGTTGATGGTAAATCAATTCGCGTAATTTCTCAAAATGACCCCGGCGCTTTACCTTGGAAAAATTTAAATATTGATATTGTCATTGAATCAACCGGCGTTTTTGAGTCGCGAGATAAAGCCGCGCCGCATTTAGATGCTGGCGCCAAAAGGGTAATTATTACCGCGCCGGCAAAAGACGAACTAACGCCGACAGCAACACCAAATGTCGGCGAAGAATTTTTAAAGCTTGATAAAATAACCTCTAACGCGTCCTGCACCACCAACGCGGCCACTCCGGTAATGGCGGTGATGGGAGCTAACCCCGGTATTAAAAAAGCCGTTTTAAACACAGTTCACGCGTACACGGCTACTCAAGGGCTGGTTGACGGACCGGACAAAAAGGGCGACTTTCGCCGCGCCCGCGCCGCCGCGCAAAACATCGTTCCGACAACAACCGGCGCGGCGATAGCGGCTACCAAAGCTCTGCCATCACTGGCAGGCAAGTTTGATGGCATATCGTTGCGGGTTCCCGTTGCTTCTGGCTCAATAATGGATTTTACTTTTATTGCCGCTCGTCTGACTTCAGTTGAAGAAATAAACGATATTTTTAAGAAAGCGGCGAAAGAAAAAAAATGGCAAGGAATTCTTACGGTTTCAGAGGAGTCGCTCGTTTCAAGCGACATTTTGAAAAATCCTCACGGTTCAATTGTTGATTTGGCGATGACGCGGGTTATTGACGGCGATTTGGTTAAAGTTATGGCGTGGTACGACAACGAATGGGGTTACGCTTCAATGCTTTTGAAGCATGTTTTGGCGGTATCCAAGTTATTATGAGCATTAAAAATAAAGTTTTAATTGTAATTTTAGTTTTTGAGGCGCTCGTTGCCGCAGGTTTTTATTTCAGTTACCAAAAATATTTTTTACAAAAAACGGAACAAACTATAGCACCAGTGGTGGAAAAACCGATCGCCGCCGTTGGCGAGCCTCGCCCTACTGGGCGGGAAATCGCTAAACCATCGGCGCCAGCGACTTCAGCGCCTAAAACCGAAACAACTTTTCCGGGGTTTAAATTATATAAAAATTCCGATTTCGGTTTTGAAATTCAATATCCGGAATCATGGATAGTTAGCGCGGAAAATATTGTAAACGTAAGGGGCGAAAATACTAAAGGGTTTTTCTTCAAAAAACTCGGAAGCGATTTGCGTTTCGCGGTTTTGCCCAAAGACGGTTTAAGCTACGGTCTGCCGAGCGGCGGCGCAAGCGAGAACGTAAATATCAGCGGTTTTTTAGGAGTTCAAACAAAATACATTACGGCTGACGGCCGCCGTCTTTTATTGGTTCATCCGCAGGTAAATATATTCAATTGGGATTCTGAAATCGGACGATTAGATATTATGTCGGGCGTTCTAGACCCGGCCGGCGACTTTAAAATTTTTAATCAGATGCTTAACAGTTTTAAATTTATAAATCTCTAAATTTTTTTAAATACTAAATACTAAATACTGTGTTATACATTGGCGCTGACCACAGAGGATATAAGCTAAAAGAAGCTCTTAAAAATTGTCTAAAAGAGCTGCATTTTGAATTTGAAGATTTAGGCGCTCACGAGTTAAATATTGATGACGACTATCCGGATTACGCGATTTTAGTTGCAAAAAAAGTGGCTGAAGACCCGGAAAACAATCGCGGGATTTTAATTTGCGGCTCCGGCGTTGGGGTTGATATTACGGCGAATAAATTTAAGGGCGTCCGCTCGGCTCTTTTATTTGACGCAGGGCAGGCGCGGATGA
>CAZBVM010000023.1:5736-9205 GCA_964495505.1 uncultured Candidatus Saccharibacteria bacterium
AACGATGATAATACAAATGTTTTATCTTTTGCAGCCGACTTTACCGACGAAAATTCCGCAAAAGAAATTTTAAAAACTTGGCTGGAGACCCCATTTTCTTACTTAGAACGCTACGCAAGGCGTTTAACTAAAATTAAAAATATAGAAGAATAATATGCCCAGTAATACAACGTGCCGATCGGCTCGCCCGCAAAATACCTAATCCAACCAAAATATGATTATACTAACTAATAAGTTAATAATTAACAAAGAATCAATATTGCTCGCCGTAATTTTGCGTGCGGCAAGTTGATATACTGGGTATGGCAACAAAAATAAAAACGAAGGCGGAACCAAAAGACGTATTTCTCCACCTTTTGGCGATACTTACGCTCTACGCGAGCGCCGTTGCTTTTCTGGTAATGCTTTTTCAATATATCAACGTTTTAGTTCCCGATATTTTAGAGCGAGGGCCTTATCAGCTTCAAAGCTATTACAGTTCCATCAGATGGTCTATTTCTTCCCTTGTTGTTATTTTTCCGGTTTATGTCTGGGCTGGATACTATTTAAATAAAATTTACTTTCGCGAGCCAGAAAAACGCAGTTTAAGAATTCGCAAGTGGCTTCTAAATTTCACGGTTTTTGCCGCCGCTTTAATTATAATAGGGGATTTGGTAATGCTGATTTACAACTTTTTGGGCGGTGACCTGACAACGCGATTTGTTCTTAAAATCGCCGCGGTTTTCTTTGTCGCCGCAGTAGTTTTATTTTATTACTTTTGGGAATTGAAGGGCTGGGCCAAAATTTCCAATTTAGTCAAAAAAATTTTCATTTACTTGATTATTGCCATTGTGGCGCTCGCGGTTGTCGCTGGGTTTTTCATCGTCGGTTCGCCGCAAAGCGAACGCTTACGCCGCTTTGACGACCAGCGAATTTCCGACCTCCAGATTATCCAAGGCCAAATAATTTATTACTGGCAAAATAAGGAAAAGCTTCCGCAGATTTTGAATGATTTGAAAGACCCGATAAGCGGATTTACTCCGGCTAAAGACCCGCAAACCGGCGAGGGTTACGGCTATAATGTTAAAGGTGCGCTGGAATTTTCGCTTTGCGCTAATTTTAATCTGCCGAGTTTAGAAAGCGGTAAACCATCTATTGAACTCCCAACTTATCCGCCTCAATATCGCCCTTCTGGCGATTCCAACTGGGAACACGCCGCCGGCTACGTTTGCTTTGAACGCACCATAGACCCTGAATTCTACAAGCCGAGACCTCTAAAGCAATAATTTTATATGGCAATAAATAAAATTAGAGCAAAGGCAATAAAAGTTCTTCTTTCTTCAAAGGGTGCGATATTAAATCATTTGCGCAAGGTTGTTGCATCTGGCTCTTTTAATTATCGTACATTTGGCACAGATATCGAAGCTCATATATCTGATGTATTAGTGAAAAATTTTAAAAAAGCTGGCCTTGTTAAAAATAATAATGATTATTCTTTAGCGCCTGATAAAAATTATTTTCCAGATCTTGAATTAAAAATAATCCCTCTAGCAATAGAATACAAATCTGGCAATAGGAGTAAATTATCAAAGGGCCGATGGGTCACCGCTAATAACAGTAATAATGACATGGGAACATTTAATTCGTGGCCTGGGAAAATACAAAAATTCGGAGGAGACAATATTTTTTATGTTTTTATAATCTATAATTTTAATAATCAATCTAAAGAAATTATCGATGTTCAAATCAATCCTTTCTATAAGTTTATCGGTTTAAATAATAAGAGATTATTAAAATATCGTGAAAAAGATGGTAATCTCCGGCCGAAAGATTTTTTCCAACGCCTACTGATTAAAGATTTTGATCAGTTTAGAAGTTTATTTAACAAAACAATCAAATTCAGGTCTAAGAGAATAATCAAAAAACATAAAAAGATACTTAAATCTATTCAGGAGATTTAGATATTTCATTTACAAAATATGGGATTATCAAGAGGAAAAAAATCTTCTTTTTCTGATATTGTAAGATTTCTCAAATAATCAGATGTTTTTCCATTGCCATTTCCATTGTATGAATAGCCATTTGTTAATCGATATTTTACCTGCTTTAATTTTGTTTCAATAATTGATTTATATTTAGGGTCAAGGTCTATTCCAATAAAATGGCGACCAAGACGTTTTGCGGCTAGCGCTGTTGTCCCCGCGCCAATAAAAGGATCTAACGCAACACCCCCTTCATTTGTAGTCATTAATATTAGCCTTTCTAATAATGGTTCTGGTAACTGACAGGGGTGTTCATCTCGGCGATTTTTATGTCTGATTCGGTGCATATCAGACCAAACATCGCTCAATAATGTTCCGTAGGGATTAATCTGATTTTTTTTACCACCATAATCTTTAATCATCTCACCACAGTTTCTGCATTTTCTGTGAGGCGATCTTAGTTCATTGAACGTAAACCCCTTTGGAATTTTAGTGTAAAAAAGTATGCCATAGTGAGCTGGCAACAAAGTTTTGCCAAGCGGCGTGCTCATCGAATCCCAGGTAATCCAGTGTTTGAAAATAGCAATCTTATTGAGATGATTCGCAAAATGAATCAACCATTTAGGAATATTATGCACCAAAATTGACCCTGTCGGTTTTGTTATTCTGACCATTTCATCTAACCACTGTTCACACCATTTTATATAATCTTCAGAAGTTTTTTTATCTTTATAATTGCCATATTTTTTATTTAAATTAAATGGCGGATCGGCAAATGTCATATCAATCGAATTATCAGGAATTTTTTTCATTTCTTCTATCGCATCTCCGCAAATAATTTGATTCAGTGGCAATTTGTTATATTTTTTCACTTCTTCTTTTTTGGCTGGTAGTATCAGGCCCGGTGTAAAGGGATTATTTTTTAAAATATCAACAACGATACCCTGTATTGCCAGATCGGTGCCGGTACTTATTAATATCGGCTTCATATTTTTATTAGCCGGTTGTAATCTTATGTGGCCGCGTTCTTTATAAAATTTTTTTAACGTTGCTTCGTTATTATTAATAAGCGCGACTACTTTCTGGCCGTTTTCGGCAGTATTTTGTTGTTTTACCAAAATTGTATCGCCGTCATTAATATTTTCATCAACCATGCTATTTCCGGCCACACGTAAGGCGTAAATATTTTCTGATTTCGGCAGTTTACTTTTAGGAACTGCAATGCTCTCGGGTTTTAAAACTGCCTCAATCGGCTGGCCGGCGGCGATAGTGCCGAGTAGGGGAATGCTTACCAATTTTTCCGATTTTTCTATTTCAATACTGCGCGGCTGATTTTTTTGTTTATTTAAATAACCCTTATTTTCTAAAGCGGCAACGTGTTGATGGATATTGGAAACAGAATTTAATTTAAAATGACGCGCCGTCTCTTTGAGAGAGGGGGCATAACCATGCTTTTGGATGTATCTATTATAAAAATCTAAAACTTGTCTTTGTCTTTTCGTAAGCAT
>CAZBVM010000024.1:0-8795 GCA_964495505.1 uncultured Candidatus Saccharibacteria bacterium
AAAATCTGTCCCGCAATTGCGGGACAGATTTTTGATATTCGTAAATTAGTAATAGATTCGTTATTCATTGATGGTTATCACATCCCCATATCGCCCATGGGAGGCATCCCCGCAGTTGCGGGGTTATTTTTTTCCGGGAGGTCAGCAATCAGTGTTTCGCTTGTTAAAAGCATGGAAGCGATTGAAGCGGCGTTTTGCAAAGCGCTTCTGGTTACCTTTAGAGGATCAATGACACCGTCTTTTATTAAATCTCCATATTCGCCGGTAACAGCGTTAAAACCGATTCCTTTTTCCTTTCCGCTTACCATTTGAATTACTTCGTTATCGTCTTTATTGGAATTTTTCGCGATAACTCTCATTGGCGACTCAAGAGCGCTCATTACTAGATTAACGCCTTTTGATTCATCACCGAATTCTGTTCGCCAACCGGCAGATTTTATTTCTCTCGCCGCCTCAAAAAGCGCCACGCCGCCGCCGGCCACAATTCCTTCCTCAATCGCGGCTTTGGTCGCCGAGACCGCGTCTTCAATTCTAAATTTCTTTTCTTTCATTTCCGTTTCGGTAGCCGCCCCAACTTTAATAACCGCCACGCCCCCCGAAAGTTTTGCCAGTCGCTCCTGTAGTTTTTCCCGATCAAATTCTGATTCGGTTTTTTCAAGTTGAGTTTTAATTTGTTTTATTCTTTTTTCAATTTCCGATTTGGAGCCGCCGCCCCCGACAATAATAGTATTATCTTTGCTGGCAACCACTCTTTTGGCTTCTCCCAAAGAATTTAGCTCAACATTTTCAAGCTTCATTCCTTTATCTTCTGAAATAACATCTCCACCAACCACCGCTGCAATATCTTCTAGCATTTCTTTTCTTCTATCTCCAAAACCCGGAGCCTTAACCGCCAAAACATTGAATACCCCGCGTAATTTGTTAACAACCAAAGTCGCCAGTGCTTCGCCCTCAATTTCGTCGGCAATAATAACTAAATTCTTGCTTCCGGATTTAACAACCTTTTCTAGCAGTGGCATTATTTCATTAAGCGCCGACACTTTTTTATCGGTAATTAAAATGTTTGGCTTTTCCATAACAGATTCCATCCGTTCGGCATCGGTTACCATATAGGCGCTGACGTATCCCTTATCAAACTGAAGGCCCTCAACCAATTCGTAAGCGATACCCATGGTTTGCCCTTCTTCAACCGTTACCACCCCCTCTTTGCCAACTTTATTTATAACTTCGGCAATAAGCGAGCCGATTTCTTCATCATTGGCGGAAATTGCCGCCACATCTTTTATTTTTTCCTTGGTAACTGGTTTGGCGTTCTTTTTTAAAATTTCCGAGACCTTAGCGACCGCCTTGTCCATTCCGCGTTTTAAAACCATCGGATTGGCGCCGGAATTTATTAAATTTATCCCTTCGGCAATCATCGCCTGCGCCAAAACAACGGCCGTGGTGG
This sequence comes from uncultured Candidatus Saccharibacteria bacterium, assembly GCA_964495505.1. Lineage (GTDB taxonomy): Bacteria > Patescibacteriota > Minisyncoccia > UBA10092 > UBA10092 > JACPHB01. Next base: position 1,448 of record CAZBVM010000024.1, read on the forward strand.
TGCCGTCGCCGGCCACGTCATTCGTTTTGGAAGCCGCTTCTTTTACCAATTCTGCGCCGATATTTTCAAATTTGTCTTTAAGTTCAATCTCTTTGGCGATGGTTACGCCGTCATTGGTAACCGTTGGCGCCCCAAACCCCTTGTCTAAAACCACGTTGCGGCCGCGGGGACCAAGCGTGATTTTTACGGCATTAGCCAAAAGGTCAACGCCTTTTTTTATAGATTCTCTAGCAACAACGCCGCTTATTATTTGTTTTGCCATATTTTTCTAAAAATTAATATTTTTAGATAAAAATATGAGCATCCGCCGAAGCCTTGGCGAAGGCGGAAGTCATACCTTTATTTACTCTAAAATCGCGAGGATTTCGTCCTCTTTCAAAATTTTATACTCAACGCCGCCGATTTTAAATTCAGTGCCACTATATTTTTCATAAACCACTTCATCGCCCTTTTTAATGCCGGACTTTCTTATTTTTTCACCCATCCCAACCGCCACTACTCGGCCTTGAGCCGGTTTTTCCTTATCTACCGTTTCCGGCAAAATAATGCCCGACTTGGTCTTTTCGGCTTCTTTTATGGGTGCCACAACCGCCCGATCGCCCAAGGGTTTAATGGATAATTGTTTTGCCATAGTTTTTATAATTAATAACTAATATTATATTCAATATAAATTTTCTGTCAACCCCACATGAAATTTTTAAGCATGCTTTTAGATGATCGTCGCGGAATGTGTTAATTTTTTACAGACCGCATAAGATCTCTCGAGATGAGTTATGCGGTTAAGTAAAATTAAATAGTCAAATTTCGTAATTAAAAAATCCCCCCGGAGATAATCTCCGAGGAGACGCTAAAATTTTTATCCCGTGTTTTTAATTGTTCCGTACTTTCATTGGCGCCAGTTTCTTAAATCCGGCAGCAAACGACTCCGCCCATTCTTTTATCTTGCCCTTACAGAGTGTCGGCGGGTCAATTGCCACAAAGTACAAAAATGCTACTAAGGCTATAGAATATAAATTACGAATAATGTTGAATACCATAATTCCCTTAGCGCTAAAAACCATCATCATAATTATATCAGCGCTCATTAAAGCTGTAATTATAAAGATAAATCTTGCAATCGGTGTGCAGATAATTCCGCTAAAAAATTTGGCACGTTCATTACTAAACGAATTTTCTTCCGCCTTATCACATTGAACCAACCCAAAATAGCATGCCATCAAGACTAGTCCCCCAAGAACTGCTCTCAAAATTGATGTCGGTTTGGCCAGCACAAGAAACCAAAAATTTATCACATCCACCATAACGCTTGCTGTCATAACGCACAGCGAAATCTTTGCGAGAAAGAAATTGGTGCGCCCGGTAAGCCGCATGAACCAATCACTGAATTTTTTAAAGAGCGAAAGAAAATAATCATCAACCGATGTTACAAGCTGCATCCGCGCCTCCTAATTTTATGTTAATTTAAGATTGACTTTAGTATATACTAAATTATCTAACTTGTCAAATAAGAATCTGGTAAATTCATATTTAAGTGCGGAATTGAGCCAGGCAAAATAAAAGAGCTTATTTGGGCTCTTTTAAAATTTTGCGCTCGCCTCGCTGAAGCTTTGGCGAAGCGGACCAGGATTTGGGCGGAATCTTTTTCGGCGGATTAATGATTTGGTGCGCCAAGCCAAATTTCAAAGCGGTTTGGGCGTCGATTCTTGTCAAAATACGGAAATATTTTCTAACCATTTTTTCCGGCATATTTGAATTGTCTTTAACAATCTTTACCATGGCATCAAGCATACGATTTTGATGAAAAGAGGACTCCTCGGTTTCAGCAGGCCCTTCGTTGCTTTCGCCTCTAAAATAAAATGTCGGAGCGTGAAAACCTAAAAATGCATTAGGAAACACCATCCTTCGGTCGCCCGCTAAAAATATTATGAATCCGGCCGATGAAGCGTATCCGGCGACAACCGTTGCGATAAAAAGTGGAGAATTTCTGATATGGTCGTAAATTTTAAACATATCGTAAGTGCCGCCGCCTTCGCTATTAATATAAATAGCCAGTGGCTTTCTTGACTTAAGCGACTCAAAACCCGTCAAGATATTAAAAAATTCTTCGGCCAATTGCCAAGTGATTTCGCCGGCAATGGAAATAAAGCGCAAATTTTTATGGAAACTCAACTTGCCCGTTTCTTTACTGTCTTCGTCGCTAGAAGGTTTCTTGATTCTTTTCATGGCCAGCTCCCGATTTTTATGAATTTTCTAAAGGACTTTCAAATAATGTCTATTTGAAATATAATTAAATTATCGGGGATTTGTCAAAGTTTCACCGCCTTGTCAAAGTTTTAATTATTTGATATACTTATGATTACGAGCTTCTTACTTCATATTGTCGCTAACGCCATGGCTATTTTGGCTTCTGCGTGGCTCTTACCTAATGTTTTTTATCAGTACGAATTCCTTAGTTTAGTAAAGATTGCCGCAATGCTTGCCACGGCAAATATTCTGCTTAAACCGGCATTAAAAATGATTTTTAGCCCACTTATTCTTATTACGCTTGGATTTTTCACTTTAGTTATAAATATTTTCCTTATTTGGCTGGTTGCCCATTTTGCGCCAGAGCTTAGGATTGTCGGGTTTAGCGCTTATTTTTTAACAATGCTCATAGTCAGTTTTTTCAACTTTACAGTTTCAGCGATTAAAAAATAGTAAGGGAAAGGAAATGAAATTTTAAAATTGTAGGCGGGGTCGTGCCACCCCGCAGCTGCGGGGTGGGGCTACGACAATTTTAAAATTTCATTTCCTTTCCCGCGAAATTTATGGCAGAATTTTTATCAATAATTCAAGTAATCATTTCCGTGCTTTTAATAGGAGCCATTCTTCTTCAAACGCGCGGCTCGGGCCTTTCATCGGTTTTTGGCGGTGAGTCAACTTTTTATCATACCCGGCGTGGAATGGAAAAAATAATTTTTTGGGCTACAGTTATTTTGGCAATTTTATTTGTAATTACCAGCATTGCCTCATTCTTACTTTAAACTTAATCGCTTTATAAGAGTTTGGAAACACCTTGGTTTTAAGGAAAAAGTTTGGTTTGGCATTTTTTCTATTATTATACTTTTTTCTATCTCTTTTTTGGTTGGCAGTTTTTACCAAAGCCAAACAAAAATAGCGCCGGCTTATGGCGGCGCTTTTGTTGAAGCATTTGCTGAGTCGCCTCATAATTTTAATCCAGTTTTATCAACAAATGACGCTGATCGCGACGTAACACGCTTAATATTTTCATCGCTTCTTAAATATAATGAGCGCGGCGAGTTAATACCTGATTTGGCTTCAAGTTACAGCGTTTCAAAAGATGGAAAAACCTATACCGTAAAGTTGAAAGAAGGAGTTAGCTGGCACGATGGCGAGCTCTTTAGTAGTGAAGATGTTATTTTTACTATCGGAGCGATTCAGAATTCCGAATACGCCAGTCCTTTAAGAAACAGCTGGCAAGGAGTAAAAACGGAGGCCATAGATAGAAACACCGTTATTATTACCCTTAAAACACCATACGCCGCTTTCACCCCAAATCTGGCGCTTCTTGGAGTATTGCCGAAACATATCTGGAAAACGGTAATACCGCAAAATTTCCCGTTGGCGGAATTTAACTTAAAACCGATCGGTACCGGTCCATATAAATTCAGCAAACTTCAAAAGGACTCATTGGGCCGCATTATTTCGGTAAATTTATCAGCCAATGAAAATTATTTTGCCGGAATCCCAAACATAAAAAATATAATTTTAAAATTTTATCTTTCCGAAGAAGAGGCGGTGTCGGCTTTTAACCGGAAAGAGGTTGATGGTGTATTGCTTCAAACAGCTCAAAATAAAAACCAGCTTCGAGGTATTGATAATTCACAACTTTTTTCACTGCCTTCACTGCGAATTTATGGATTATTTCTAAATACCGATAATAAATTACTGGGGGCAGATTACATAAGAAAAGCTGTAAATTACGCCATAAATCGCGAAGAAATATTAAATAAAATATTTTCGGGTGATGGTAAAGTCGCCGTTGGCCCAATTCCTCCCACGTTGCCCGGTTCAAGTCCAAACCTCGCCGGATACTCTTTTAACCCTCAAAAAACAATTGAAATTTTAGAAAAAAATAAGTGGATAAAAAACAATGCGGGAATTTATGAAAAAAAATTAGGAAAAGACAAAGAAATAACTCTTTTAAAATTTTCTATAATTACTACGAAATCAATTCAGTTAGCCGCCACTATGATTGGTGATTCCCTTAAAAACGTCGGTATTGAAAATGAATTAAAAATTGTATCTTTAGGAGAATTGCAGCAGAATTATTTGAAAACTAAAAATTATGACTCTATTTTAATCGGCGAATCCTATACCAGCGCAGTTGATCCTTATGTTTTCTGGCACGGCACTGCTATCAAAGATCCGGGACTTAATCTTAGTTTATACAACAATACAAAGGTGAACAAAATTTTGGAAGACGCGCGATTGATTTTGGATCCGACTAAAAGAGCCTCAAAACTAGAAGAATTCCAAAAGTTAGTATTAGATAATGCGCCGGCAGTTTTCCTGTATTCCCCTAATTATATTTACGTAGTTAAAAATAACATTAAAAATATAAATCTTTCAAAACTTAGTGTTTCTTCGGCTCGCTACTCAAAAATTAGCGAATGGTATGTTGAAACGGAAAGAGTATTAAAGTGATTATTCGCCAAGAAAATAAAATTTAAAAATTGCTTAGCCCCATTCGCCTTCGGCGAATGGCTCGCCCCCGCCTACAATTTTAAAATTTTATTTTCTTGGCTCATCGTAATCTATGATAAATTTACAAAAGATATCCGGACTTCCGATACTATTACATGAAAAAGGCCTTGAATTAGAATTTTGCGGTGATTTCCAAAATATAGAAAAATCGGAAAGAACTTTAGATGAATTAAGACCTTACCTAAAAAACCCCGACATTAAAAAACGCCTGCCTGCCGGCAGGCAGGGACCCGATCCGATTTACAAAGTTTGGCGATACACCCACTTAAAAAAAGATGATGAAAAACTAAAAACCGCTAATTTGCGATACGACCTAACGCTTATGCCGGCCGGAACGATTGACGAAGAATTTGTCAAAACTGCCGGTCACTACCATAAACCATATCCGGAAGTTTACGAAGTGCTTGTGGGACGCGCTTATTTTTTAATTCAATCGGAGTCGGCCATGCCTACCGGCAGACAGGCAGTTTATTTGGCTGAGGCCGGCCCTGGAGAAAAATTTATAATCCCGCCTTTTTTCGGCCACAATACGATAAATATTTTTAATGAACCCCTTTTAATGGCTAACTTTGTTAGTGAAAAAGCCAAATACGACTACAAACCGTATGAAAATAATCGCGGCGCCATGTATTATTTTATAAAAAATAATGATTTGGTTGATATTGTTAAAAATCCGAATTATGAATCGGTGCCGAAAATTAAAAAAATCCGCGTTAAAGAATATCCGGAGTTTGGCTTAACAAAAAACCGACCACTGTATAGTTTAGTCAATAATCTTGATAAATTGAGATTTCTGAATTATCCTGAAGAATTCAAATTAGAAATTTAAATCCGGGCAGGTGGTGAAACTGGCAAACACGTACGGTTCAGGGCCGTATGCCGCAAGGCTTGAGGGTTCAACTCCCTCCCTGCCCATAATGAGTTCCCGCCCATCATTTTGTGATGGGCGAGGCTCGCCCAAATAGATTTGGGCGGCGACTCTCCCCTCGCCCATAAACTTGTTTTTATTTTTTAATAATGGTAAACTAAACCTAATATGACTACTGCAACTATTACCAAGGAACTGGCCAAAAATAAAGATCTGGTCACGGTGCCCCGCAACACTTACGAGGAATTTTTGGTTTGGCTAAAACAAGTTAAGTCGGCTAAGACTTTTAAACCCACAAAGACGGAATTAAAAGCGCTGGTGAGAGGACGCAAAAATTTTGCCAATGGCAATTATATAACTCTTGAAAAACTGGAAAATGAACTGGACCGTAATCATTGACGGATATGCTGAAAAATATCTTAAACGTATACCTAAAAAAGACGCTAACCGCGTCAGAAAAGTGTTAAGAGAACTAACTCACAATCCCTACGCCGGGGATATTGAAAAAATTGAAGGCAATAAAGACGTTTGGCGACGGCGTATTGGCTCATATAGAATTCTCTACGAAATTAACGAAAATAGAAAGCTTATTTACGTCTTTGATATTAAACGCCGCGCCTCAAGCACGTACTAAATTAAAATAAAAAAAATTTTAATAATTTTTTAGATATGATAAAAACAAAAATAACGCCGCCGGAAGTTAGGTTAAAGCCGACTTTCGGGGCGCCCACCCGCCACGCTTCGCCAGGCGATGCAGGCGGGAAAGAAAAATTAAAATTAGTTCCTTTGGGGGGCCTTGAAGAAATTGGCCGGAATATGTCGTTTTTAGAATATAAAGACGAAATTGTGATTATTGACATGGGCATTCAATTTCCGGAAGAAGAAACGCCGGGGATTGATTTTATCATTCCCAATACGACTTATCTTGAAAAGAAAAAGAAAAATATTAAGGGACTGATTTTGACTCACGGCCACTTTGACCACGTTGGCGCCATTCCTTATTTAATAGGAAAAATCGGCAACCCGATTATTTACGCTACCGGAATGACCAAAGCCATTGTTATGAAACATCAAAATGATTTTCCTCACGCCCCCAAACTCAACATTAGCAAAGTAGGAAACGGCGATATTGTAAAGATCGGTAATTACTTCGCCGCAGAGTTTTTCGGCGTTGACCACACCATCCCCGACACCGCCGGCGTTATTTTAAAAACACCGATTGGCAATGTTGTTCATTTTGCCGATTTCCGTATTGATTACGACGCCGACGGAAATCCCAGAGATTTAAGCGATTACCAGCGCATCGGCAAAATGGGCGTTCACACTCTCATGATTGACTCAACCAATGCCGATGAACCGGGCCGCTCGCTTTCCGAAAAAATTGTTGAAAAAAATCTGGAAGATCTTTTTAAGAGGACGGAGGGAAGAATTATTATTACTTTATTTTCAACTCTTTTAACAAGAATTGATGAAGTATTAAAAATCGCTGACAGAATTGGGCGCAAAGTCGCTATTACCGGCCGTTCAATGAAAGAGAATATTGAGTTGGCGCAAAATTTGGGTTATATTAAGCCGGCCAAAGACCTTATTATTCCTGTTGAGGAAATTAACAGATATAAAGACAGTAAAGTTATAATATTTACCACCGGTAGTCAGGGCCAAACCAATTCCGGACTAATGAAAATCTTAACGGGAGAACATCGTTACGTTAAA
>CAZBVM010000025.1:0-8274 GCA_964495505.1 uncultured Candidatus Saccharibacteria bacterium
CTATGCCGGAGCTTAGTGAGTCTTTTTCAAATTCTATTTTTCAAAAATCTGCGACCAAAACCGGTTTTGAAATACTTTTCTCTTTTAATCGCTTTTTCTTTGCTGGTACAGGCTTCAAAATATTCTAAAATTAATGGTCTGCGATTTTTGGTAGCATTCACCAAACCCTTATTATGTTCTTCCACCCTATGTTTCAGATCATTTGTCCAGCCAACATATAATTTAGCATCTTTAAGACTTTTTAACACGTAAGTGTAGAAATACATAATTATTGAAGCTAAAAAATTAGCCGGCCCGCCCCGCCCGCTTCGGCAGCGAAGCGTGTCGGGCGGGCCGCAACGCCTTGCTTGCATGGCGGGCGGGAATATGCGATATTTTTACATAATTTTAATAAAAAATCAATCAAAAAGCCGCGCGCGAGCGCGGCAATCAAATTTAAATGCATTCAAACTTCTTTAACTCTTCAGGATACACGCTTTTTACGAATCCGCACCATTGCTCAATAATATATGGGTCATCAAGATTGCGCAGCAGTTTCCAATCTAATAAAAAGGCCCCCGAGATAAAACTTCCTTCTTTAGAGAAATGAACATGGGATATGTTGTAATAATAATTTCCGGGCAACTCCACTACGATAATCGCAAAATTTGCCATATATTCCGGCGCTACGCACTGCGCATCGTTAAAGGCAATTACCAAAACATCGAAAATTTTATTGGCTGGCGAATGTTTGGCCAAATCATGAGATATAAAGTTTTTTGAATCCACACCGCATACAATGGGTGAAGACGATACTCCGCTTTTAGATACAGATATTGACGGCAGAAATAAGTTTATTACAAGTAAATATATTATGACCATTACTTTTCTCATTCTGGGTTCTCCCTTGACTTATTAAAGAACTCTAGATATTTGTAAATAATTCTACATAATTTTTTAGAAATAACAAACCCACCCCGCGGCCGCGGGGCGGGGTTATTAAATTAAATTTTTCTTTTTTAGCTACTCCGATACTTCTATTAACCCCGTAGAGCTGGGATTTAAATGATCGTGGTATTTCCACGAACCGACTTTATCGAACGTGAAAGAATAACTTTCGCCGGTATTAATCCCCTTCAAAGCGTCAAAGCCGGAATAAACCTGATGAGTGGGATGAAACGCCGAAGCCGGCCAGGCCGGAGAAGAATCAAAATCTGTCCAAACAACCGTATCGCCTTTTTTAATTTTTAGTTCGTTCGGTGAAAACGCGCCGCCTTTCATTTCAACATTCCACTTTCTCGCCGCTGGCACAGCGGTAACCGACGGTATCTCAACTTTCAATTCCGGAACAATTGTTTTCGGCAATAAGTTAGTCGGGCATTCCCCTTTCGCTCTTATTGCCACGCCAGCAACTTTGGCCTCGCATTCATTGCCGTAGGTCTTGCCGTTAGCGCCGCAAACCGGATTGTATTCTCTGGTGCAAACTTGAGGCCTCTCGGGACTGACAGTAGTTGGAGCCGGACGAACAGTCGGCGCCGCTGATTTTATCACTCGCTTGGTATCATCGTCTTTTATTTTTTCCTCGATTCTTTCCAAAATTTCGGCAGTTTTAACTTCTTTGGTATTGCCATCTCTTTGTTTTTCTATAGCTTTCTCCAAGCGCTTCTTCAATTTTTCCGCAGTATCAAGACGCTCCACGGCGTCAGCGACAGTTTCATCTAGCTTTTCTTGCGCCGCCTCTATCTTCTCTCGGACGGCTTCGTGTTTTGCTTTTAACTCTTCAAAAAGCTGTTCGTGTTTTAAAGTTCGGTCGGCTAATTTATCCAAAAGCTTGTCAATATTAGGATTTAAGCTGGTTTCTTTAAGCGCTTCAAATCGCGATTTTAACCTTTCAGCATTATTTTTATAATTTGTAATGGCTCTTTCGAGACCTTCGGCGTCGGCGTTGTTTTCGGAAACTTTTTTAAGTTCGGCAGCTTTTTCGTTTACAATTTTAAGTTCCAATTCCGCCCGGCTGACGGCGTTAAAAGTAACCGCTCGTTGCAGTCCGCGAACAATTTCTTTAAAAAAATAAAAATTACTCGTCGGAAGAACTCCGGGATCGATTACCTCCAAATCTTCTAATGTAATCCCGTTTGATTCTACCGCCGTTGAGGTATTTGATTTTGAGGAATTGTAATTATCAGCCGAAAACGCCAAAAAAGGCGTTAAAAGTAAAATCGCACCAAAAACCAATATATATTTTTTCATATTTATTATTTAATTAAATTATATAGTTAATTATGATACATTTGTTTAGAAATTATAAATTTGAAATTAGAAATTAGAAATTGCATGCAGCGTTTAGTACCCTTCTAATTTTTTCAAGTGATGGTGCTGGCGGATTTTTTCAAGCGCCTTGAATTCGATTTGACGGATTCGTTCGCGGGTAATGCCAAATTCATTACCCACTTCTTCCAGAGTATGAGTAACGCCATCATCAAGCCCGAAACGCATCTTTAAAATTTTTTGTTCCCGCGGCTGGAGGTCAGTGATTATTTCCTTGATTTGATCGCCTAAAAGCCGAAGGGCTGCCGCTTGAGCCGGCGTGATTCCTTTTTCATCTTCAATAAAATCGCCAAGAGAAGAATCCTCATCTTCATCGCCAATGGGCGCCTCAAAAGAAATGGTTTCCTGGGAAATTTTAATTATATGGCGAACTTTTTCAACATCAATTCCCATTTCAGTGGCAATTTCTTCGGGAAGCGGTTCACGCCCCAAATCCTGAAGTAGGCGGCGTTTTACCTGAGTAAACTTGGAAATTGTTTCCACCATATGAACCGGAATTCTGATGGTTCGCGACTGGTCAGCCAAGGCCCTCGTAATAGCCTGCCTGATCCACCAGGTGGCGTAAGTTGAAAATTTAAAACCTCGCCGATAATCAAACTTGTCAACCGCTCTGGCCAAACCCAGATTGCCTTCTTGAATCAGGTCAAGCAAAGTTAAATTCGGACTTCTGCCCACATAGCGCTTGGCGATGGAAACCACCAGCCGCAAATTTGCCTGAATTAATTTATTGCGGGCCTCGATATCCTCCTTTTCAATTTTTTTAGCCAGTTCTTTTTCCTCGTTTCCAGTTAAAAGCGGCGTTTTGCCAATTTCCCTTAAATACATCTGAACCGAATCGGAGGCAATGGTGTCATCGGATTCAATATTTAAAGCCCGGTTAATTTCATCATCCGTTGGCTCCGGCACCGCGTCTTTTATGAATTCCTGACTTTCTTCAACTTTAATGTTGGCTTCTTCCAACCGATCGTAAAGATGTTCCAGTTCAGTAATATTTTTTTCAACGTCGGGAAAAAACTTAAGAATTTCTGTTTCCATTATGAACCCTCTTTCGCGACCGCGAGAAATAACGGCTTTTACCCGGTCTTCAAAGGCCTGCTCTTTTTTGGTGAATTTAACTTTTTCTTTCGCTTTGGTTATCCACCTTTCGCCTATTCTCTGAGCTTTCCGCTTTTTATGCTTGGCTGCTTTTTTAAATTTTTTCGTCTTTTTCTTTTTTGCCATAAATTTCTGTCCCTACGGGACATCTCCCGAAGGGATGATAAATCACTTTTTAGATAAATCCATTAATTTTTTTGAAATATTCTGGAATTCCTTTGTTAGATTGTCTGGATTTAAACCATCGGTTTCATATTTTTTAATCTCAGCACCCATCTTTAAAAGTAATTCTTTATAATGTTCGCGTTCAATTTCTTTGGTTATAAAAATAATTTCTTTGCCGATGTCAAAGTCGGAACCAACTTTGCTGAACTCAAAGTCGCCAAGCATATACAAAAAATCCAGCCGCGGTCTCAATTCGCTGCGGCAAGCCGATCGTATCTCTGAAAAATTCGCTGCGTTTGCGGACTTGTTTGCTGAGGCCCCGAAAATTTTAGCGAGGGCAGACAAAAATTCAAAATCGCTAACTGATAAATATGCAGCAACCTTAACTGTTTCAGCGATGGATTCGGTATTTTTTAATAATAACGCCAAAAGCCGTTCGCTCAAAATTTCTTTCCTGTTTCTTAAAACTGCCGACCCAGGCTGATCTTCGCGTTGTTTCATATTTAAATCACTTGGCAGTTCTAATTGTTCCATTTCTTCTTTAAGATCAGCTTCCGAAGTTCCAAGTCGCAAGCCAAGCTCTCTTATCCAGTTTGAACGTTCAATGGCAGAGGGTATTCGCTTTATTTCAGAAAGAAGATTTAAAGCGATAATTTTTTTGCCTTCAAGTTTATCCGCGGAAAATTGCCTAAAAATTTCTTTAAAATAATAAGACATAATTGGTTCGGCTTTTTCTATAATCCCCGCTAATTCCCCGGGATTGTCTAAAACAAAATCGGCTGCGTCTTTGCCTGATTCAAATCTTAAAACAGAAATACTAAAACCGGACATTTGCGCCAAATCAACACCGCGCTTGGTAGCCCGAAAACCGGCGTCATCCATATCAAAAGCCATAATAAGATTATTTGTAAGCCGCTTGATTATAGTTAATTGTTCTTCAGTTAAAGCCGTACCAGAAGTGGCAACAACATTTTTTACTCCATCCTGCCATGGCAAAATCACATCCATCTGGCCCTCCACTAGAATCGCCGCATTATTTTTTCTGATGCCGGTTTTGGCGCGGTCAAATCCATATAAAATACGGCTCTTGTTAAACAAAATGGTTTCTGGCGAATTTATGTATTTTCCGGTGTCGGCACTTTCTGTTTTTGAGGAAATGATATCAGACATAATTCTGCCAGAAAAAGCCACAACGCGCCCACTTGTATCAAAAATAGGAAACATCAAACGGTTGCGAAAGCGATCGTGGTATCTTGGAACTTGGAACTTGGAGCTTGGGGCTTGGATAATTAAACCGGCTTTTTCCATTTCGGTTTCACGATAACCCTTTAATTTTAAAAAAGTTAAAAAAGAGTCCCAGGAATCGGGCGCGTAACCAATCCGCCACTCGCTAATCGTTTCATCTTTCAGTCCCCTCTTATGAAGATAATCAATAACTGGATTGCTAAGCGAGGCGGTAAAAAATTGTGCCGCTTTTTCACAAATTTCATAAATCCGATCTTTTTCTGAACGCGCTTTCGGATCGCTGTGTTCCAATTCAATGCCGGCCTTTTCTGCCAATAACTTTAAAGCGTCTAAAAATTCAATATTTTCTATCTTCTCTATAAAAGTGAAAATATCTCCGCCTTCGCCGCAACCAAAACAATGCCAGCTCTGGCGTGAAGGAGAAACCATAAAAGACGCTGTCTTCTCGTTATGAAACGGGCAAAGCGCTTTATAGTTGACGCCGGCTTTATTTAGCCTTACATAGCCGTTAATAACGTCAACAACGTTCAACCGCTCTTTTATTTGTTGCGCCTGATCGGGCATATTATTTATATTCAATCTTAACTTGCAGCCATTGGCCGTTGCCTATGGTAAAATCGTAGCTAGTTTTTACTGGCGCAGTGAGACCGTCGGGATCCGCTGGTTTTAAAATATAACTTCCCGGCCTTAAAGGAACTTGGAATGTCCCGTCGCTATGGGCGCGCACCGACATAAAAGGTGTTGATAAATTATCATTTTGGAAAATTTCAAGCGATGCCTCAAACGCCTTGCCAGAAATCATAACCGTTTTGCCCGCAATCCCGGAATTAATTATATTTCCTTCAACCGCCGGCGACTGCGCAATTGTTTGGATGAAAGATTTGTCGTTTTCCAAATTATTGGATATCTGCGTCACATCGCTTTTTCTATAAAAATAAAAAACGAGCACGCCGACGCCCGCTAAAATCAAAAATACCGCGATTATTAAGTAAATTTTTTTGTTGTTTGTCATTTTTGTAATTGTTCCAGTAGTTTTTGCAAATCTTGGGGATTTTTCGCGCTCTGAATCCCCTGTACTATCCCGATTAATTTTTCAACATACGGCGTGAGAAAATAAAAAGCGCCTAAAATAACGCCTACATAAATCACATACCTTGTAACCGTCAAAAAACGGCGCCATTTTTCCGCCCGCCAAAGTTTTTCAACCAAAATAAGAGTTTCTTCTTGTTTCTTCAAAACCTCTTTGATTTCATTCTCATTCATTAATTACGATTCTACTATAATAACTTTATTAACTCAAGAAAAAATAAAATAAAGCAAAATACGTATTTAAAAAGCCTGATAAATTAACGCGTTCCATTCCGATCGGCAAATTATGCGTTAATTTTTTTGTTTAAATATTTAAATCGTAAAGTACAAGATAAAGTACAAGATTACTTATTAAGAAGCGATCGATTTTAAATACGTAATTTAAAAAAATTTTAAAGATGTTGATAGATGTTGATAAATGAATAAATTAATCTTTTCGGCTTAAACCTGCCTGTCGGCAGACAGGAATGCCAGAGCCAGAGCGGCAGAAAATAATCCGACATCGCGAAAAATAATATCCATAGCGCCAATATTAAATACAATAATACCCAAAAAAATTGCCGCTGAAATCAAACCGGCATAAAATTGCCATTTCCCAGAAAGCAGCCAAAAGCTCAATACAAGTTCGTAAAAACTAAATGAGGTTAGAACAAAATTGGCGCCAAAAAAATCTCGTAAAAATATCGGGAAAAATCCAATCCAATCGTTGGGATTTAAAAACGAGAAAATTGCGGCATAAAAAAACACAAAAGCCAGTCCGAGCCGCAATAAAATCAAAGCCACTTTTGTTTTTGACATCATCTCAACTTAAATGCGCTATAAGCCAGATAGCCGGCCAAAATTACGGCTAAACCGCTTAGCCACATAGGAACCTCAAGCCCGCCGATAACTGCGCTCCAGCCATAAACTAAACGCATGGCATGAAGCAAGGCAATTAGCGAAAAAACCGCCAAAGTAACATTATAAAAATACTTTTGATTCATTAGAGTTGATTTAAGTCGGCGTCTAATTGCTTCAAATCCTCTTCAGGATTACCAACATCAACTGCATTCAAGTCATTATTGATGTCGGTGGTAGTATCGCCAGCTGAAAGAGGAACCCCATTATTAAGAAAACTATTAAAAATACCATACTGCCAGGCAGCCAAAAGAAGCGCTAACGCAGTGACTGCAATTAAAGTCCAAAGCCAATTTTTTGATGTGTTCATAAAATTTTAAAAGTTTAATTTTTATTGTTGGGTTTGCGATGGAGTTGCGGTTTCTTTCGGCTCTTCGTCGACACGAGGAACACCCTTTAATGCTTGATGAGCGTTCTGAACCGCTTCGCGAGCGTTTTTCATCGCGCCATCGCGAAGCCCGAACAGATCATTTTTAAGCTGTTCTCTCACAGCTTTAAACGCCGCGCCGAGTTTATCCTCGGAAGTAAAAATGGCGATATAAGTTTTTTTAGCTTGAGTTTCAACAGCGGCTCGGGCAGATTCAATTGCGGTCTTGGCATTAGCAATCGCGGTTCTTACCGCGGAAACATCCTTGCCCACGGCTTGGGCTTTATCGGCTCTTAATTCTACTTTGCCGAGAATCTCTGAAAGGCGGCCTAGCACATTAGTAAAGTGGTCGGTCCATCGGGCATTTAAGCGCGCCAATTGTTCGTTAAGCCGCGTGGCTGCTTGCTTCTTTTTTTCGTCTCGTAATTTACTTATTCTGTCTTTTAATTCCGCCCGGCGCGTTTCAGTCGCCATTTTGGCTTCTTCCCGTGCAGTTTCAATGCGCTTTTTTGCATCTTCGCGCTCATTTTTTAGTTGAGCATTTAATTCGGTTCTTTTCGCTTTTATATCCTCTCGCTCTGTTTTGACTTGAGTTGTGACATTTGGACGCAATGTTTTGGCGCGTTCTTTAAATTCGTCGCGGATTGAAGGAACGCTGGTTTGGGCCATAGCTGAAAAAGCGAACGCAAGACATAAGGTTATTGCTAAAAATCCTTTTATAAATTTTTTATCCATATTTAAATTCTCTTAATAATAAATTTTCAACATAAAACCTATACTATAATATTTACCACAATATATCTCTTAAGACAAGCCCGAATTTATACACAACCTGTTATTTTTTGGATAGTTCTTCGGGGCTTAATTCCGGCGTACTTTCGCCGCCCTGATGCTCGCCGTGAGCGGCGTGAGCCGCCTCCTCTTCTTTTAGCCGCTTTTTCTTCTCTTTTTTATCAAGTTTAGCCAAAACATCTATCACCTCCCGCCCGTTGTAAAAGCCGCAATAAGCGCAAATGTGGTGCGGCAAAACTTCCCGGTCGCACTTATCGCAGGTTGATAAAAATGTTTTCTTCAAAGCCAAATGAGACCGCCTCCGGTTTCTTTTCCCC
>CAZBVM010000026.1:0-7926 GCA_964495505.1 uncultured Candidatus Saccharibacteria bacterium
TTGTTTTTATATTCCCCTCGTAGCTTAATGGACAAAGCAGCGCTCTTCCCCGCCTGCCTACGCTATGCCCCTGTAGTTCAATGGATAGAATAGGGGACTTCTAAGCCCTAGATCGAGGTTCGATTCCTCGCAGGGGCGCAGGCATTGCGGGCAGGTAAGGCGTTGATAGGGGTTTGATTCCCTTCGAGGGGGCATTAAAATCAAAGATTTATGATAATTTTTACTAAACACGCGGAAAATAAATTTGAAATCCTAAAAAGACATAATTTTTTAATTACTAAAAAACAGGTCTTGGAAACTTTGGAAAATCCGGAATTGATTGATAAATCGCGCTCACCTCTTTTAATTGCCCAGCGGCAAATTGACAGAGACCGCGTTTTACGGGTAGTATATAAAAAAGAGTTTGAAGTTATAAAAATTATTACATTCTATCCCGGCAAAAGAAAACAATAATGAAAAATAAGAATGAAGTAAAAATTTCATACGAACCGGAAGCCGATGTTTTGATGTGGGAAATAACTAATAAGCCAATCAATTTTGCCAAAGAAATTGGCAATGTTATTGTTCACTTTACTAAAAATAATATGCCGGTTTTGATTGAGATTTTAGAAGCCAGCAAATTTTTAGCCAAAGCGAAAGATCTTGTGAAAAAGGATGAAATTTCAATTAGGAAATTTGCTACGGTCGGTAACCGATAAAAACCGCCAAAGAAAAACTTGTCTGCCCGTCCGTAACCCGAAGAGCGTAGGCGGAAAATTGTCATCCGCCTTCGTTAAAACTTCGGCGTGACAAGTCGGCGCGGCGGAGCCGCGCTTTGCAGGGGCACTTCCTCGCCCCGAGTTTGTCGAGGGGCGAAAACGGCTTGCCCGTTCGTAGTCCCGCTTCCAGTGGGACGAAGGAGGGTTCGCACTATTTCAAGAATACGGGACATTTTAGAAAACATTAGGAATGATGATTTTTTGACTATATGTCAATGTTGTGATATAATTATATTACACTGTTCTTTAACCTGAATACGCGGAGGAAAGAGGAAAAATGCCCAAAAAGATGACGGTTATCATTTTTAGCTGTCGTCATCAAAAAGAATTATTTGCCCGCACATATAAAGCTATGAGTTGGGCGTTAAAAAACGAAATTGAGCCGGTCGTTATTATAACAGGAAACGACGCTCAATCAGTAATTAGTACTTTGAAAAACAATAAGATTATTTGGGAATATAAATCAACAACCACCGAAGAAAATGCGCGCAATGTTTTGGAAATAATTGACAGATACCGGATCAATAACCTGGAAAGAGTTTGGGTTAGCTCTTGGTACCATGTTGCAAGAATAAAACTGCTTTTGTGGAGAGCTGGAGTTAATGTAAAACATGAAACATTTGTTAAATCTTACTCAGGAATTCAAGTTATTAATATCTTAATTGAGCCATTTGCTCTTTTAGCCGCCTTTTTCCGTATTAACCATTGGCCGGCAATCACTTACATTAAACGCCTGCTGGGTTATAACGTTTAGTGTAAAACGTGAAACATTCACCTCTTGCCGCGCTTTTTGTTTGACGTGAAACATTTTAATTGTTAATCTTCTGTTTATAAATAGCAGAACCTTAAAATTGAAGAGGGAAACAAGGAAGAAAACATGGACAATAATTGTGTTTTCTGCGATAGAACCAAGTTTGAAGAGCGAATTATCACTGAAACTAAAGATTGGTATTTAATTGCTACTCTTGGCCAAATAACAGATGGTGGTTATACACTCATTATCCCCAAGCGGCACGTGTCTTGCGTCGGCGCGATGAAGGAACGAGAGATTGTTGAGATTGATAACAAATTGCGTGCCGTAAGTGATTACATAGAGATAGAGTACGGTGTAAAACCCATCTTATTTGAACATGGCATCGTGGGCCGGACGATCCAGCACGCCCATCTTCATCTTTTACCTGCCAAAATTCACATGTGTGGCAGAATATACAGAGATTTTCCCAACGCGCAGATTTGTTTTTTAGATACGCTCAAAATACTTCGGTGTAACTATGATATTAATGGAGGAAAGCCATATCTCCTCTGGAGCACCCCGGAAGGCCTACTTAAGGCCGTTATTGACCCGCTGGCGCCGCCGCAATATCTGCGGCTCATTGCAGCCGAACTTACCGGTCATCCGGAACGCGGAAATTGGCGCAATATGGACCCAGAACTTGACAAAAGGCTGTGGCAAGAGACCGTTAGCCGCCTAAAACCGTATTTTTCATAAATTTAAAAAAATAACCCCAATAGCAAATGCTATTCGGGGATTTTTAATTTTTTATTCTTTAAAAACAAACGCATGCGATATACTTTATCCTCATATTCCGCTTGAAAAACTTCATGAAGATAAAATCCCAAAGAAACAAGCTGAATTATCAAAAGAATAATACCGACGTAAAAGTAAAAATTGTTTTTCCATATTGTACCGGCTAAATAGAAGATCATGCCAAAAGCAGTAAGACCGGTGTGAAGCCGCGCTCCGATTGTTGTTACCAAATCGCTTAGTAGAAATTCTTTCATAAACTCAAAATACGGCTGATTCTGCCTTTCACGGCGCTTCTCTCGTTGATAAAGCCATAGCCCAAGCAATATCAAAAACATACATATTGCGGTTACCGATAGAATTACGTTCATAATAAATAACGTCGGCCATTCAAATGATTTCGTCATATAAACACCTAAAGATATCATCCATAAGATAAGTAAAAAATCCCTAGTATGGTCTAATAGGGTCCCTAAGGCCGTAACATTGTTATTGTTTCTCGCGACGGGACCATCTAAAAGGTCAGTAATCCACGCCGAGATTAAAAACCAAATTTGACGTCCAATATTATTTTTTAGGTAAAATAAATCAAAAATTGCCCAAATAAGAATGAAAAATCCTATTGTGGTTAAGTGGTTCGCTCTTATTCCCATAGCTGCAAAAATATCGGTTGTCTTTATTTGCTTAAAAAATCGGTCACGCCACTTTTTCTCAAGCGGTGTCCAATATCCCTCTTTTTCCTCTTCGGCCACTATCATTCCTCCAAGTTTTTAAAGGTCTGGTTTTTGATAAAAGAGTAAACGAAATGCGAAAAAAAATCAATCCGCCAGCTGGTAAATTGATTTTTTTTCACCACAAATGATATGTTTCACGTGTAACATGATTAAATGTTACACGTGAAACAATGACTATCGAAAAACAAAATATAGGAAAATTAGGAGAAGATATTGCAGTAAAATACCTAGAAAATCATGGTTACAGCGTTTTAGAAAGAAATTATCGCAAGCCGTGGGGTGAAATTGATATAATTGCATCGGAAAACATTCCAAAAAACCAGTTCTTGGCTCTAAAGAGCCAAGAACTGGTTTTTTTTGAAGTTAAAACTCAAAACCAGAGATTTGAATGGCGACCAGAGGAGAACATAACTCGCCATAAAAAACATCAACTATCAAGAATTATCATGACTTACTTAAAGGAACATAAAATCCCCGAAAATCAAGACTGGAGAATTGATGTTTTGGCAATAAAGTTAGATTTTGAAACAAAAAACGCTGAAATAGAGCACATCCAAAACATCGCTTTAAATTAACTTATCCACACCTTATCCACAAAACTATTGATGTCCGACATCAATAGTGAGAGTTGACAATAAAATTTAAAGTTGTATGCTATGGGCATAAATAGAACTTTAAAATTTTAAGAAGGAAAGGTCTCTGAAATGGGAAAGAAGACGCAATATTTAGTTGAATTAGCCCATAAGCATTTGCCCAGAAATTACGCTCCGCCGGATGATTTTGTTTTAAGAAAAGGACATGGCTGTTATCTTGAAGATGTTGAGGGAAATGCTTATCTTGATATGCTTGCCTGCTATTCGGCCGCAAATGCGGGTTACGGCAATAGAGCGGTAAATACGGCAATATTACGGCAAGTTACTAAAGGCCTCTTGTGTAACGCCAATTGTTTTTGGGAAGAGAAAAAAATTCTTTTTGCTCGCGATTTGGCTAAATTTTGCAGCGACTTCGGTTTATATGGACTTGATGTTGTTTTACCAATGAATAGCGGCGCCGAAGCGGTTGAGACGGCACTGAAAATAGCGCGCAAGTGGGGCTATTTGAAAAAAGAAATCGCCGCTGACGCGGCGGAAATTATTTGTTGTGAAAATAACTTTCACGGAAGAACTCTCGGCGCTGTAAGTATGTCAACGGTGGCTCAATATAAAAAATATTTCGGTCCGTTAATCCCCGGTATTAAAATAATTCCTTTTGCCGATATCGGCGCTTTAAATGCCGCAATAAGTCCCAATACTGCCGCTTTCTTGGTTGAACCGGTGCAGGGCGAAGGCGGAGTTATTATTCCGCCAGACGGCTATCTTGCCGAAGCTAAAAAAATCTGCAACAAGTCAAATATTTTGTTTATTCTTGATGAAATCCAAAGCGGCTTTGGCCGAACTGGTAGTATGTTTGCCTGCAATTACGATAATGTTATTCCGGATATGATAATCCTGGGGAAGGCCCTTGGCGGCGGACTTCCGATTTCCGCAGTTGTCGGCAGGCCTGAAATAATGGATGTTTTGGAACCAAACGACCACGGTTCCACTTTCGGGGGTAATCCTCTGGCTTGCGAAGCGGCCCGAGCTTCGCTAAGTTTTATGAGACGTCATCGGCCGGATAGGCGAGCGGCCGAATTGGGATTTTATTTTAAAAACAAACTTAACAAGATAGCAGCGCAAAGCCCATACATTAAAGAAATAAGAATTGTCGGTCTTTGGATTGGAATTGAAGTAAGGCGTGACAGCCCAGCGGCCAGCGAATTCTGCCACGCTCTTTATAAAGAAGGAATACTTTGCAAAGAAACCAGGGAATATATCATCCGCATGAGTCCGCCTCTTACTATTAGCAGAAAAGAGCTTGATTTCGCGCTTGAAAAAATCCAAAAAGTTTTTACGCAATAAAAAAATAAAAAAACGCCCCATTGATTTTAGGGGCTTTATTTTGTAAATTTAAAATAATGGGGCGCTTAGTTTATTCACCCGCCCATCTTTATACGCGCGCTTAGCTCAGTGGCAGAGCGACTGTTTTACACACAGTAGGTCGGGGGTTCGATACCCTCAGCGCGCATTTTAAAAAGATGGGCGGGCAAGCCGAGAAGGTAATAGGTTCGAATCCTATGTCGCCCATTACCACCGTCTATTGACACAATAAAGATAAGGGGTTATAATAGAAAAATTAGGTCCATGGGCTCTTTTTAAATATAAATAGGGGAAAACCGGATGACGCTAGATAAAGAAAAAATAGAGACATTAGAGCGTCTTTTAGCTAAAGAAATTCAAGCGGTTGCCGATTTACTTAAAGAAAATGAAAGGCTTGAAACGGAGTTGGAAACTACTCAAGCTAACCTTGACAAGGCGTTGGATGCTTTAAGTAAATGCCGCAAAAAACTAGGTATAGAAAATAAAATTTGCTGTAACCGCGATGAAGCAATGGTAGTATACAGCGAAGTAGATATGAGTGAGATAGTGGGGAGCAAATAAGCTCCCTATTTATTTTCTTTTCTTCCCGTGAAACCCCGCAAAACTTCTAATAGAAGTGCGGGGCAAGCGCCTTTTGATTATTTTTTTGACCGTCGTCTAATATCATGGAAAGTTTGGTGAATCTCCCTTAGTTGTTTGTCGGTTATGTGAGTATAAATTTGGGTAGTGGTGATATTGGAGTGGCCCAAAAGCGCCTGCACCGAACGGATATCGGCGCCGTTTCTAAGCAAATCGGTGGCGAAGCTATGGCGCAATGTGTGGACGGTAACCTTTTTACTAATGCCGGCTTTGGCGGCATAATGTTTTACCAGTCGCTCAATACTTCGGCTTGTCAGACGTAAATTTTCGGCTTTTGCTGGATTTTTTGTTTGTCTAATAAACAGCGCTTCATCTGCGTCTTCTCTTTTTTCTAAATAATTTTTAAGCGCTTCTTTGGCGGTGTCAGAAAGAAAAACCAAGCGGACTTTATCGCCCTTACCGCGGACTGGAAGTTCTCCGGATTTCAGATTTAGCGAATCTCGATTTAAACCACAAAGCTCTGAAACCCGAAGACCGGTAGAAAATAAAAGTTCCAAAATCGAGCGATTGCGCAGAGCTTTAAATGAGTCCTCTTTCGGCGCGCCTAAAAGCCGCTCCAGTTCATTTTCTTCAAGAAATATCACCTGCCGCTCGGATTGCTTGCCCAATTCAATTTTGTCCGCTGACAGGGTCTCAATGTCGCGCTTTGCTAAATATTTTAAAAAATTCCTTAAGGCAATCAAATAATAATTTTGAGTATTCTTTTTGAGCGATTGCCGATTAAGCCATAAACGATATTGACGAACCAAGTCCTGCGAAATCTGGCTTGGTTTTGATATTTTTGAATACTCTAAAAATTTCTTCAGATACCGCTCATAATTCACCCGCGTCTTAATAGATCGATTTTTCTCTATTTCCAAATGGTCCAGATAATCGTTTAAGAGTTTTTTAATATCCACGACTTAAATTATGGCAGAAAACATTTTCCGACGCAATTTCATTTGAGTTTTATATATATTAAAGATAGGATTAGATATGGTTAATATACGCGTGAAACATTTTATTGAATCGCAACAACTAAATCATCAAATCATATATAAGTTATTTCGTTTGGCTGATAAACTTGAGAAGGGGCCCGATCAATGCCTCAAGGGAAAAATAATGGTCTGCCTTTTCTACGAACCGAGCACCAGAACTCGATTTTCTTTTGAATCAGCAATGATAAAACTCGGCGGGAATGTCATATCCACCGAAAACGCGCGAGATTTTTCTTCCGCCGCAAAGGGGGAAACTATTGAAGATACAATTCGGGTCGTAAATAATTATGCCGATGTTATCGTGTTACGACATTATGAGATTGGATCTTCAAAACGCGCGGCGGCCGTTTCAAAAATTCCAGTTATTAACGCCGGGGACGGCGCCGGCCAACATCCAACTCAAGCTCTGCTCGATCTTTATACAATTCAGCGCGAGTTGGGTAGAATTGACAGCATTAAAATAGCGATGGTAGGCGATTTAAAATATGGCAGAACAGTTCGGTCGCTATCATATTTACTTAGTAAATATAAAAATATCGAAATATTTTTTGTGTCGCCAAATCCTCTGCGAATTGGAGATGATATTAAAAATTACTTACGTGAAAACAAGGTGCGCTATAGTGAACAAAAGCGATTGGAATCGGTGATAGATAAGGTTGATATTGTTTACCAAACCCGCATTCAAAAAGAGAGATTTTCAGATATAAAAGAGTATGAAAAATTTAAAAATGTTTATACAATCAACAAGAAAATCACGGAAAAAATGCGGCCTAAAGCTATTATCATGCATCCATTGCCGCGGGTAAATGAAATATCTACAGAAGTGGATGCTCTGCCAAATGCCGCTTATTTTCGACAGACTTATTACGGCCTCCTTATTCGCATGGCCATTCTTAAGTTCTTACTAAAAACGTAGCTTTACGAAAAGTCCTCCTTGTGATATCATCTATAAGCGATGCTAAAAACCAAGGAAAAAAAGAAAATAATAGAAAAAATCAAAATTCACGATACCGATACCGGTTCGGCCGAGGTTCAGGTCGGCATTTTAACCGAAGAAATTGAAAAACTAGCCAAACATTTAAAAAAACATGTAAAAGACAATCACTCGCGCCGCGGCCTTTTAGGCATGGTTTCAAAAAGAAAACAACTTTTAAACTATTTAGAAGAGACAAACGAGAAAAGATACAACAGTTTGGTTAAAAAATTAGAACTTAAAAAGTAATTTGTATGCCTATAATAAAACATAAAGACCAGAGAGTAGCGATTTTACTTGATGTTCAAAATCTTTATCACTCGGCAAAAAATCTTTATAACGCCCGGGTTAATTTTAATGAAGTT
>CAZBVM010000027.1:0-7825 GCA_964495505.1 uncultured Candidatus Saccharibacteria bacterium
AGCCGTGGTTGAGATTGAAAAAGAAATTATGGCTATTGGCGGCGAACTCCACGCCGACGAAGAAGCATTACTTTTAGAGCAAGGTTCAAAGCAAAAAAATCTCTGGGGCATAAATTTGTATCCCGATAAATACGAAGACGATCTGATTGAGTTTGATTCTATGATCAACATAAGGCCATCCCAAGAAAATAAATCAAGAGGAGTTGATAGTTTGGAAATCCAAAGAAAAATTAGAAATGTAGTTAATAAATTAGTTTTATAAAATGAATTTTCAACACAAAGATTTAGCCGCAGGAAAGTGGAAGGAACTTTCTTTACTCGAACAATTAGCCAATATCGGCAGTGAAACAAGTCACGCTCTTAATTGGCGAGATAAAGACCGGGAATCATACGAAAACGCTGTCTATAGGGCATTAGAACTTTTAGATTTAACAATTAGCGATCCGCGCTGGAAAAATCGATTGAAAGAAATTGTCCGAGCTCGAGAGTTATTATGCGACGCTATTTTGGGCGGCAAAGAATACAAAACATCGCTTAAAGATTTAGACAGATATTTTTTCCATTTTGCTTTCGCCGCTCGCCTTAATATAAAAATGTAATCGCCGCCGTAATCATTCGCTCATTCCAAACTTAAGAATGTAAGGATGTTGTTGAGAAAAATAGATGTTATAATAAAACTATGCCGAAAATATATATAACAAGAATGGTCCCGCAAAGCGGGATTAAAATGCTGAAAGAAAAGAACTACGAAGTAGTTGTTAATCCTGAAGACAGAATTTTGACCAAAGAAGAATTAATCACGGCGCTAAAAGACAAAAATTATGACGCGCTGTTTTGTCTTTTGACTGATAAAATTGATGGTGAAGTAATGGACTCATTTGGGTCGCAACTTAAAGTTGTTGTCAATATGGCCGTCGGTTTTGATAATATTGACGTTGAAGCGGCAAAAAAACGGGGGATTATGATAACCAACACGCCAGGTGTTTTAACCGACACCGTCGCCGAACATACTTTTGCTTTAATGCTCTCAATTGCTCATCGGATTCCCGAAGCCGATAAATTTACGAAAGATTTAAAATACAAAGGCTGGGCGCCCATGCTTTTGCTAGGAAACGATCTTTCCGGTAAAACTCTGGGCGTTGTTGGTCTCGGTCGCATTGGTTCTCGCGTCGCTCATCACGCCGTAAAAGGTTTTGAAATGAAGGTTTTGTATAACGATATCAAGCGCAGCGAGGAATTTGAGAAAGAATTTAACGCGGTTTATATGTCGCTTGACGATTTATTAAAACAGTCCGATTTTGTTTCTATTCACGTGCCGTTACTTGAAACTACACGTCACTTGATTAATGCCGAAAAATTAAAACTTATGAAACCGACTGCCTATCTTGTTAATACCTCTCGTGGTCCGATTATTGATGAAGCGGCGTTAGCTTTTGCGCTGGCGGATAAAAAAATAAAAGGCGCCGCCTTGGATGTTTTTGAATTTGAACCCAAAATAACACCAGAACTTTTGTTTCTTGATAACGTTATTTTAACTCCTCATATTGCTTCGGCGACCGAAGAAACCCGCTCTAAAATGTCAGAACTGGCGGCAGAGAATATAGTTGATGCTTTAGAAGGAAGAACGCCTCCAAATCTGTTACAAAATTAAAAAATATTGATGTCCGACATCAATATTCTCCCGATGTCGGACATCAATATTTATTGACCGCAATCCGATATTATGTTAATTTATTGAAATGTTGGAATTTGATAAAAAAGATTTAAAATTTATTGGTCCTTGTCCGGTTTGCAAATCCGGATTTGTTCCCCAAAATATTAAGACGTTGAAAAATAAAGGCGCGACATTACTTATTCATGTTGATTGCCACGAGTGCGAAAGTTCTTTGCTCGTTACTTTAGTTAAAAGCAATACCGGTGTTATCACCAACATCGGTGTTTTAACCGATTTATACAAAGATGATTTTCTAAAATTTAGGGATCTGTCAGTTATTACGATTGACGATGTTTTGTATTTTGATAACGGCAGCGATAAAAATGAAAACTTTAGAACTAAAAAGTAAAAAAAGGGAAATTTTTGGGAAAAAAGTAAGAACCTTAAGAAACCAGGGTTTAGTTCCGGCCGTAGTTTATGGCAACAAAAATTCTGCTTTACCAATTATTTTAGATTTAAAAGAGTTTAAAAGAGTTTTTAAACATGCTGGCGAAACCACTCTCATTAAATTATTTGTTGATGATCCCGCCTTCGCTAAAGCTTCGGAGGGCAAGGCAAAGTTTAAAAACGTTTTGATTCATGACAGTGCACGGGATCCCGTAACTGGTGAAATAAAACATATTGATTTTTATGAAGTCAAAATGGATGAAAAAATTATTACTAAAGTGCCGTTAATTTTTATGGGGAGCGCTCCGGCGATACTCGATCTAGGTGGCATTTTAGTTAAAGCCATGCAAGAGCTTGAAGTTAGAGCTCTGCCCGCAGATTTGCCTCATGAAATTGAAGTGGATATCTCGGCTCTTAAAACATTTGATGACAACATTGCAGTAAAAGACATTAAACTGCCCAAAAATGTAGAAAGTTTGGAAAACACTTTTGCTTCAGTGGCATCAGTGGCGCCGCCGCGGTCCGAAGCCGAAATTGAAGAATTATCTGGAGAAGTAAAAGAAAAAGTTGAAGAAGTGGCGGTTGAAACCGACGAAAAAGTTAAAGAACGGCAAAAAGAAGAACAATCCGAAGTATGAAAAAATCATGGTTTATATGGATTTTATTTTTTTTAATTTGGGCGACCGTTCCCAACGTTATTTTTGCTCAATCTAGCGATAGAGATACTAAAATCAAACAACTTGAAAGCTTGATAGAACAATACAACCAAGAAATCGCCACAAAACAAACTGAAGCCCAGAATTTGGAAAATCAAATTTCCATATTTGAGCTGCAAGCAAAGCAAGCACAAGCGGAAATTGATGCCACGAGTCTTACGATAAGGCAGTTAATCGCAGCCATAAGTCAAAAAGAAAAAAACATTTCCCAGAAAGAAAAAGAAATTAGAGATCAAAACATTTTATTAGCCAGATACTTGAGGCAGGTCCAGAGAAGCGACCAAGGGTCGCTTTTGGAATTTTTGCTCAAAAACGATAAGTTCTCGGATTTTTTTAATGACCTTAATTCAATCAGCAACATTCAGAATCAAATCCACGATACCTTATCAAATATTAAGGACCTTAAAGAAAAACTCGTAAAAGAAAAGAACGATTTGGAAGATGATAAGTCTGAGCAGGAACAATTGAAGCGGATACAAAATAAACAAAAGACCACGCTTGAAACGGCAAAAAAAGATAAACAAAAATTGCTCAATCAGACAAAGGGACAGGAAAAGCTTTATCAGCAATTAATAACCAAAACACGGGCCGATATTGAGGCGATTAAAAATCAGCCGTATAACCTGGCGATGGGTTTCAAAATGACTTTTGAAGAAGCGTTAAGATGGGCTCTTCCCGCTTCGCAGCGCACCGGTGTCCGCCCGGCTTTTATTATGGCAATTTTAAAAGTTGAATCGGACTGGGGCGGTAACGTTGGCAAGGGAACATGGCAAACTGATATGCATCCTCGAGATTTTGACGCTTTTAAACAGATTACGAGCGCTTTGGGCCTTAATCCCGATTCAACTCCAGTATCCAAAAAACCGGCTTACGGTTGGGGCGGGGCGATGGGCCCGGCGCAATTTATACCAACAACATGGCTTTTATATGAAGCGGCAACTACCAATCTAACTGGCCACCGGCCGCCTTCTCCTTGGAATATTGAAGACGCTTTTACTGCCTCGGGGCTTAAGTTAGCCGAAGCCGGCGCCGATAAACAAACATATGCCGCGGAAAGCAAGGCGGCAAAAATTTATATTGCCGGCAGTCGCTGGAATCGCTCTCTAACTGCCCGGATTTACGCCAATAACGTAATGTCTGAAGCAGCGCGGATTCAGAAAGATATTGATATTTTGAATCAAAGTAAATAAAACAAAGAAATAAATTATTTTAATTGACGCGTCAGCGCTTCAACAAGCGGTCCTATGTTACCATCCAAAATTTTTTCCATATTATGCCAGGATTTTCCTATTCTGTGGTCGGTAATTCTGTCTTGAGGAAAATTATAAGTTCTGATTTTTTCCGCGCGATCGGCAGTACCAATTTGAGCGCGTCTTTCCGCCATTGTTTCTCCGGTGATTTTTTCTTTTTGCATTTCGGCTAATTTGGCGCGCAAAATATTCATTGCTACTTCGCGGTTTTGAGATTGAGACCGCTGTGATTGGCAGGCGACGACAAAACCGGTTGGCAAATGGGTGATTCTTATAGCGGTTTCCACTTTATTTACATTCTGGCCGCCGGCGCCGGAAGAACGGAAAGTATCTATGCGCAGATCTTTTGGTTCAATTTTTATTTCTACTTCCGAAACCGTTTTTAACACGGCGACCGATACAGTAGAAGTGTGAATGCGGTCGCTTTTTTCCGTTTGGGGAATTCTTTGAACGCGATGGACGCCGGCCTCGTATTTTAACAAGTCGTAAACTCCCAGTCCTGTTATTTGGGCTGTCAAGTTTTTAATGCCTTCGGCCTGGCTTTCCGAAGAGTCGATTATTTCAATTTTAAAACCTCGCGTTTGGCAAAAACGGCGATACATTCTCCACAATTCAAATGCAAAAAGACCGGCTTCATCGCCGCCCGCCCCCGCCCTTATTTCAAGGATTATCTTATCCATAAATTTTAATTGGCGAGGCTCGCTCAATGTTAATTGAGCGGCCGGCTCTGATTTCTAAGATTATTTTTTGAATGTCGCTCATATTTTAAATTTAAGAAAGAAATAATAAAAATAAAATTCTAGGTGGGGGCGAGCCGCCCCGCCAAAGGCGGGGTGGGGCTAAGGAATTTTATTTTTATTATTTCTTTCTTTTAATTGTCTTTTTTTGAAGTCGTTTTTTAAAACGTTCAACACGGCCGGCGGTATCAATAATCTTGTCTTTACCAGTGTAAAACGGGTGGCAGTTTGAGCAAATTTCAATATTAATTTCCGGCTTAGTTGAACCAACTATAAAAGTATTGCCGCAAATACATTTGACTTTAACTTTTGGGTGATATTTTGGATGTATGTTTTTTTTCATGTGAATAATTTTACAAAGTTGGTATATATTTGTCAATTTGCCAATTGATGCACATTTTGTTATTATCCGTGGGTCTATGCCAAGCAGTGAAAATATGTCAACTAATAAAGATTTAATAAAAAATAATATCTTGGATCCAAATTTGGAAATTATGGCTTCAAGCGGTATTCATTTAGGCAGTTTAAGATCTCATAGCAATCCTAAAATGAAACCCTATATTTGGTCGGGTAAAAACGTCTTTCAAATTATTGATCTCCAAAAATCAAGAGACATGCTCTCAGAAGCTATTAGTTTTCTGATATCGGTTAAAAAGAAAGGGGGGGTAATTTTGTTTGTTGGCACTGGTTTAGCCGCTAAAGATATTGTTAAATCAGTTGCCGAAGAGTTTAATATGCCTTACGTTGTAGAGCGCTGGCTTGGCGGAACCCTGACTAACTTCCCGACAATAAGCCGACGAATTGATTATCTTAAAAATCTTGAAAGTCAAAAAAAATCCGGAGAATTTGAAAAATATACCAAGTATGAGGTCTTAAAACTTGAAGAAAAAATTAGTAAATTAAAAAAATATTTAAGTGGTCTTTTAAATTTGAATAAATTACCCGATACTGTTTGGGTAAGTTCTGGAAACTATGATAAAATTGCTGCGGTGGAAGCGAAGAAAAAGTCCATCCCGGTTACAGGCATAGTTAATACTAATTCCAACCCCGATTTATTTAGTTACCCAATTCCGGCTAGCGATATCGCCTTAAGTTCTGTTAACTTCATTCTGAACTCGGTTAAAGATGCTCTCGTCAATGTTAAGATTGAAAAAATGTTACTCCCAGAAAAACAATGAAAAACTTTAACATCAGTGATATTAAAAAAATCCGCGAAATAACGGGAATTTCAGTTGAAGCGGTGCGCGAGGCCTTGGAAAACGCTGGCGGCAAGATTGAAAAGGCGCTGGACTTGTTAAAGAAACGGGGGATTACGGTGGCAGCAAAAAAATCCGAAAGAGAAACCAGCGAAGGTCTGATTTTTTCCTACATTCATTCTAATGGGAAAATAGGAGTTCTGCTGGAACTTCTTTGCGAAACCGACTTTGTTGCCCGCAATGAACAATTTAAAGAACTAGGCCATGAACTCACAATGCATATTGCTGCGATGAATCCTAAAAATACCGAAGAACTATTAACCCAACCATACATCCGCGATCAGGAAATTACTATTGATGCCTTGATAAAAAATTATATCGCCAAGCACGGAGAAAATATTCGCGTAGGAGAATTTTGCCGATTAGAAATTAATAATAAGTAATATTATGTTTAGTTTAATTCCAATCTCACTATTAATAACCGCTATCGGTGGCATTGTGTATATTATTTCTAATCATTTGTCGGAATTTTCCGATAAAAATGGAGAAAATCAAGAAAATGGTGACAGTTTTCAATTTAATCTAAAGACACGCTTTATTCAGTGGACTAATGAGCTGCCCCTAGATAATGTCAAAATTCAATCACTTTCACTTGCTAAAAAATTTCTCCACAGATTTCGATTAGCTCTTTTGAAAACCGACAATCATTTGATGAAGTTAATAGATAAAATGTCACAGAAAGATAAAATGACGAATGGAAAAAATAATGATAATAATAGTGGAGACACTTCTAATTTCTGGGATAATTTTGCCAAAGAGCAGCAACAAAAACAAGTTGTTCCGCCAGTGATGGAGTCGGAAGTAAAAATTGATTTAGCTGTAAAAAGCGAGGCGGCAAAGAATTTTTTTGACATTCAACCAGCTAAAAAAACTTTAAAAACTAAAAAATCTAAAAAATAACGCCAAGACCTTTTATAATAAATCCACGTTAATTATTGGATAAAAAAATATAAAATTCCTAAACGTTCAATCTCTGAGGCAATTTATATAAAACACAATCCTGATGGTGATCCATTTAGTATTAAAAATATTAAATCGTTAGAAGATGCTAAATTATTAGGATTGGGTCTCGGATTATATTGGGGAGAGGGCAACAAAAGGAATAAAACTTCTATAAGATTAGGTAATACAAATCCTGCATTAATTAAAAAGTTTATAGAATTTTTAATGATGATGTTTAATATTAGTACGTCCAAGTTAAAATTCGGATTACAGATATTTAGCGATCTATCAGAACGAAAGGTTTTGAAGTTCTGGCTTGCGGAATTAAAAAAATTTAACATTGAGCGTGAACAATTTTCTAAAGTTATAGTAACGCCGGCAAGAGGCGTCGGGAATTATCGAGAGAAATCACAATTCGGAGTTTTGACTGTTCATTTTAATAACGTTAAACTTAAAAAGATATTAGATAATATGTTGCCGTTGTAGCTCAGTTGGTAGAGCAACTCCATGGTAGGACATAAAGTCTTCTGCCCATCCATCGGGAAACAGATGGATGAATCCTGAATAACGGTCAAAGACCTAACACAAGGTTAAGACCGTGGCGTCACTCCAATGATACGCCCGAACGACTGACAAGGGGAGCTAAGTTTCGCATTGCGGGATATGCTCAAGATACAGCCTAACCCTCATAAATAAGTGTTTTGATAAAATTGAGGTGAAAGTGAAGGAGTAGGTCATCGGTTCAAATCCGATCAACGGCTCTGGTTCTTTATTTTGCGTCGGTACTCAAGCGGTCAACGAGGGCAGACTGTAAATCTGCTGG
>CAZBVM010000028.1:0-974 GCA_964495505.1 uncultured Candidatus Saccharibacteria bacterium
TATGTGAGCTATTATTCCTATGTTTCTAACTTTTTCAATTGGATAATGTTTTTTTGCCATGAGTTTCCTTTGAAAAGAAAATAAAAATTTTAAAATTTTATTTTCTTTTCAAATATTACCAGCTGAAGTGCGCGAAAGCTCTGTTGGCTTCAGCCATGCGATGAGTGTCTAACTTCTTTTTTATGGCCGCGCCCTCATTGTTGCTTGCCAAGATAAACTCTTCTGCCAGTTTGGCGGCCATAGGTTTTCCTTTTTTTGTTTTAGCCGCTTTAATAATCCAGCGAAAAGCCAATTGTATTTTTCTATCGGTTCTCACCGGTTGCGGCACCTGATAATTGGCGCCGCCGATTCGGCGCGAGCGAACTTCAAGCGACGGCGAAACGTTTCTTACCGCTTTTTCAAAAAGCGGTAGCGGAGCACTTTTGGTTTTTTCTTTTATGATATCAAAGGACTCATAAACCACTTTTTGGGCCACCGATTTTTTCCCTTGGCGCATTATGTAATTTATAAATTTGCCCACCAGCGGGTTTTGATATTGATAATCTGGAACAGCGTGTTTTTTTATTTTTGTTTTTCGTCTCATTTTAATTTAACGAATAATGAATATTGAAAGAAAATGAAATTTAAAAATTCTAGGTGGGGGCGAGCCGTTCCGCCGAAGGCGGAATGGGGCTAAGGAATTTTTAAATTTTATTTTCTTTCAATGTTTTTACTTGGGTTTCTTGGCTCCGTATTTACTTCTTTGCTGTTTTCTGCCTTCAACGCCGGCGAAATCCAAAATGCCGCGGACAATATGATAGCGAACGCCAGGAAGATCTTTCACTCTTCCGCCGCGAATCACAACCACCGAGTGCTCCTGCAAATTATGGCCGATGCCGGGAATATAGGCCGTAACTTCCATGCCGTTGGTAAGCCGTATGTGGGTGGTTTTTACGACATCAGAATACAGTCTGCGTGTAATAGGCGTCAGTAAA
>CAZBVM010000028.1:984-6869 GCA_964495505.1 uncultured Candidatus Saccharibacteria bacterium
CCGGACTCTGGCCACTTTTCGCAGAGCCGAATTCGGTTTTTTTGGAGTGGTGGTAAAAACTTTAACGCAAACACCGCGTTTAAACGGAGACGGCGAAAAAACCGGCCGGTTTTTAATGACATTAAAATAATATTGCAGCGCCGGAGATTTGGTCTTACTCTTCTTCGGTTTTCTTGGATTTTTTATTAATTGATGAATCGTCGGCATACCCAGTATATCAACTTCCAGAACCAAACGCTTATTCGCAGCGCTGACGCTGGATTATTAATTCTAATGATGCCCGATGTACCAACTTCCTGTTCAAATACGCTATTGCGTTTGGAATATTCTGCGAATAACTGGAAGTTGTATTACTGGGCATGTCCCTTAATTTAACCGCATCTCGCCATTTTGTCAATCCAGTGTATACATCCAGAGAGAGATTCTAACAAAAAGCTCCCCTTGAGAGTGGGAGCGCTTTCGATATTGATTATTTGGTCGGGTTTGGATCGTTGGCGGAATTTTTGTTGAAATAGACCGTTACTGTTTTGTCCATTATTCTTTCGCCGATTTCGTTTACGACATAACTAGTTGTCTTTTCTAAAGTCAGTTGTCCGTCTGTCACATTTTTTGCTTTTTCAAAAAACGTTCGCATCGCCGATAGATAACCCATTGAGTACGGCATCTTGCCTGGTTGAGTCACATACCACTTCCCATTCCCATTATCAAGAAGATGCGCTGTTTGGGCTTTATCGGTATGAAGCATCCAACCTTTCCAATGAAGATACTTGGTGCCATCCTTGTAGAATGCCCACATGGCCGCGCCTACACCGTATCTATGCGTTGGATCAAGGTAATAGCAACGCTCCAACCCCGATTGGAAATCATCGTTGAATATAACTTTTTCGCATGAACCCAAGATTAGTGACCAGCCCTCAACATCCAGAGCCGCTTCCTCTGATCTTGATATTGTTGTGGATGAAAGAACTACAAAAATAGTTAATGCCACCAAAACAGCTTTCCTTATCATTTTGCCCTCCTTTTTTCTTTGGGGAATCCTCTTTCAGCTTAACAAGCTTAACAAAAGCTAATCTTTAAGTCAAGAGCGGCAAATCATACGTGATGCGTGGACATAAACTTATTAATAACCGCATAACATCTCTCGAGATGGCTTATGCGGTCAACTATTTATCTATTATCCATATTTATCTATCCGCATATCCGACCTCGAGGATAAATATGCGGATAAAAAATTTTTCAAAACAATTTTTCTATATAACTCTATGTGACTATTGTTTTAAGAAAGCTTTAAATCAAAAATTCGGCGCAAATCCCCTTCTCTTTTGTCCAGAGATTCAACGATGCAATAATTCACATAACGGCCAATTGATAAAAATTCGCAGATAAAATCAATTTCATCTCGGCAATCGTAAGGATAGATAAAAACACTTTCTTGGAGGGGATAAAAACCGATTTCTTTTAATTTTATTGAAAAGGCTTGGCGTTCTCTTCGCTTTTCATTTGGGATGTCAAAAATTATCATTCGCCATTTTTTATCCCAATTTTTTAATTTTGGCAGTTCTAAATTATCATAATCAAAATTTCTAACCAATTTCCTGCCGCTATCGGTAATTTTTATATATAACTTGTCGCCCCTTTCCACTAATTCCACCAATCTTTTATTATTTAAACGTTTCACGGCATCATAAATGCGGCGTCGATCTATTTTACCCCAGTTTTTCCGCCAGCGAATCAGAGGTTTTAACAATAGTGGCGCGTTGGGCAAGAATAACGAAGATAAAATAACCGGACCGGCAAGGGTCATAAACAAAACCTCTCTTGTTAACGATTTTCCTCTAAAATGCATATTTTCATTTATTGCTTATATGATAAACTAAATAATTTAACCTCACAAGATCTCTCGAGAGATCTTGTGAGGTTAAATGTTATCTGTTATATTGTTGTATTAATGTTATCTATTGTATTGCTGTTATATTTTTATATTACTATATTGATTATTGATTATATTATTTGTTATTTCGATAAGAAATTAATATAATTACTCATATGTACAAACCGATTGTTTTGGTAATTTTGGACGGATACGGGCGGGGGCCGGAAAACGCGGCCAACGCTATTTTTAAAGCGCAAAAACCCAATATAGATTTTATTGAAAAAAATTTTAAGGCGACTAATCTTCAGGCGTCGGGCATCGCCGTCGGTCTTCCCTGGGGCGAAGAAGGCAATTCCGAAGTTGGCCACTTGAATTTGGGAAGCGGCCGAATTGTTTATCAATACCTTCCCCGGATAACTTTTGCCATCCGCGACGGTTCTTTTTTTAAAAATCCAGAACTTTTAAAAGCTGCAGAACATATCAAAAAAAATAATTCTGCTTTTCATATTATTGGCCTTATCAGCCAAGGTAATGTCCACAGCTATATTGATCATCTTTACGCTGTGCTTGATTTTGCTAAAAATGAAAAAATGGGAAATGTCTTTATTCACGCTTTCACCGACGGCCGGGATTCACCGCCCCAGGACTCGCTAGAGTTTTACAAAAAAATTAAAAACAAACTGGATAAAGATTACCCCTTTGCTAAAATAGTTGACATAATCGGCCGACATTTCGCCATGGACCGAGACAATAATTGGGATAGAACCGAAAAGGCCTATCGCCTGATTACCGAAAGCCAAGGTGAAATTGCCGACAGTATTGAAAACGCCATTAAATCCGATTACTACAAAAATTTAACCGATGAGTTTATTGAACCGAAAGTTATAGAGAGCAAGCCAGTTAAAGACAATGATGCAATGATGTTCATAAACTTCAGAGAGGACAGCGCGCGTCAAATTACCGAGTCCTTTGTTTTAGAAAATTTTGACAAATTTAAAAGAAAAAAAATTGATAATCTCTATTTTTTAACCACGACTCGCTACGATAACAATTTGCCGCTTCACGTTTTGTTTGAACCGCTAAGCGTTGATAATTCTTTAGCCAAAGTAATTTCGGAGGCCGGAAAATTTCAAATGCATATCGCTGAAACAGAAAAATACGCTCACGTAACTTATTTTTTTAACGGTGGCATCGAGGCCTCATACCGGGATGAAGAGCGACTGCTTGTGCCGACCCAACACGATTATAATTTTGCCGAAAATCCGGCAATGTCCGCTTCCGAAATAACCGAAAAAGTTGTTGAAAGCATAGAGTCTAAAAAGTATGATTTTATTATTATTAATTACGCTAACGCCGACATGATCGGTCATACCGGCGATTTTAAGGCCACTGTTAAGGCAATTGAAATTATAGACGATAAAATCGGCCAAATTATGAAGACAGTGCTTAAAGTTAACGGGATTTTAATTATCACTGCCGATCACGGCAATGCTGACGAAAAATTAGATCTTTTAACTGGTGCGCCTCTTACAGAACACTCCGTTAATCCAGTGCCTTTCTACTTAATAGGAAATGACTTTAAGCGTGAAAAATCACAGGAAGAAATTGAGGTGGGAAAACTGGAAGTGGGCGGTATTTTAGCCGACGTAGCGCCAACAATTTTAGAACTGATGGGGTTACCACAACCGCCTGAAATGACCGGAAAAAGTTTATTGAAACTATTTGCCGAAAGGTGATTTTTGTGGTATTTTAAGCATCAAATCAGTGCGCCCTTAGCTCAGTGGATTAGAGCGCCTCGCTTCGGACGAGGAGGTCGTGGGTTCAAATCCTACAGGGCGCGTAAGGGTTCCCGCCCCGCTTCACGAGGCGAGGCTCACCCAAAATTTATTTTGGGCGGCGAATCCTCCCGAGGACGCGGGTCGCTAGCTCAATTGGCAGAGCAGATCCCTCTTAAGGATAAGGTTACAGGTTCGACTCCTGTGCGACCCATAAATTTGACTTACCTGTTGTTATTATGATAATAACTAAATAGTTTTTAATTTAGTTTTTTTACAAACTAAAGGAGTCGGCAATGCTGGAACAAGATTTTGATAGAGGCCTGGTTCCGATGAAATGCGACAAAGAAAACTGCGATTACAAGCTTCCCCACTATCATTGCAAGGTTTGCGAAAAGCAAGTGAATAGCGACGAACTTCGCCGCGATTATCATCCCTGTTGCTCGGTAGAATGTATTAAAATTTATAACGCCCGGCTCGCCTAGGAAAGGAGAAAGCCATGCCCTACGTTATGCAAGAACAGATAGTGTTGTTGGAGGAAGATTTGACTGGTTTGGCAAATAAAATTTGCGACAAATACCAAATGACAAGATTTCGTCTTTTTGCTTACCAATATGCCTGCTTTAATCTGGGAGTTAAAATTCTGCCGCAAAGACGTTATGCAACGCTTTCGGCGGTTCGCGCTGTATATAGTGATGCCAGTTTTGAATGGCAACGTCGTCTGAAGGTTAAACCAAAAAAATTTGTTAGTGCCTGTATCGCTGAATTCCCGATATTAGATGAGAAAATAAAAACTTTATCGGAAAAAATAATCTTTATTGCTTCTCAAAGCAATGAACCCCATCTTGCTTGGCAAGGACTTTTTAACTACTCTATGTTTATTTTAGGTTTAAAAATCAAAGATAAAGAAAATTATGACAATAGTGAATTTTCATCTCTCGTTGCCGGAGTATTAGAATATTTGCATAATTATTTTTATAAAACTGAAATGGTTCCATATGAAGACGAGCAAATTATCAAAAACGGCGATGTTTTATGAAATTAAAAGACGGTTTAACCGTCTTTTTTAAATCCATCAGATTTTAGAAGCCGCGAAGCGGCATCGGGATTGTATCGCTTTTCAATTTCCTGATAGCGGTCAACGCCCATCACTTTCATAATATTTTCAACTGGGCTTCCAGAAATTATTTCACGAAATTCCACCAAGGCCTCAAGGCCCAATCTTTCAAATTTTCCGGCCAGAAAATAAGTCGCGAAAGTGCTTATTAAAAGTTCCGGATAGGTGGAAAAGCGGAGTTTATAGCCCATTTCAATAAGCTTCTCGTCGGTAACGCGATTGGGCCTTTGCCAATCAAGATCAAGAAATGAAGTCGAAACATTGAATGAAAGTGGCAGATTCGGATGATGTTTTTTTACGCCTTCAGAAAACGCCTCGGCGCTGGCGCAGTCGGGGTTGGGAAACTCGCACCAAACTGAATCGGCGCCCGCGTCGGCGTAAACTACGGCCCGCTTGATCGCCTCCTCAATGTCGCCGCCCAAGCGTAAATCCTTGTTTGATCCGGCAGCAGAAAAAGCGTCGGTTCTGGCAATAATAAAGCGCGTTGGATCAAGCTCGTTTCTGACATCAATCACGGCTCGAAGTTTGCCTAAAAATTCCTTAAGCGGCAGGAGTTCCTTGCCGGCGATATGGCCGCAGCGCTTTGGATATTTTTGGTCTTCAATATGAATGCCGGCAACTTTTGTCGTTTCTAAAAATTCTCTTGCCGTACGCATGGCGTTATGAACCGCGCCATAGCCGTCGTCAATATCGCAAACCACCGGAACATTAATCGCATCCACGATATATCGGGCATGCTGCAACATTTCAGTCATCGTCGTTATTCCCATATCAGGGAAACCTCGCACGGCCGAAGCGGCGTAACCGCCGACATAAATACACTCGCTGCCCGCCACAGTGGCGGCAATGGCGCCGGAGGCGCTCATTACTCCAAAAGCGAAAACACCTTCAGGTCGAGCAATTAATTCTCGCAGCCTTATTCCTTTGTCTTTGCCTCTTTCCATCGCTTCCCCCAGATTAAAGTAAAAAGAACTATTTACTTAAAAGATAACAACTTTGAAACCGTTTGTAAATTCCTTATTAAAACGTTAACATTTAATACTAATGGAGGGGTGCCGGAGAGGTTTATCGGCCAGGTCTCGAAAACCTTGGGGGTCGCAAGACCCACGCGAGTTCAAAT
>CAZBVM010000029.1:0-6311 GCA_964495505.1 uncultured Candidatus Saccharibacteria bacterium
CAAGGTTTCGGGGAGTATTTTGTGATACCTTTATTCCAAGCAATCCGCGCCATTATGTATTTACTATATGCTAATTTTGTGGCAGAATCAATTAAAATACGGGCATGTGGCGGAACTGGTTTACGCGTAGGTCTCAAAAACCTATGGGAGCAATCCCGTGTGGGTTCGAGTCCCACCATGCCCATAGTGAGTTCCCGCCCATCACTTTGTGATGGGCGAGGCTCGCCCAAAATTATTTGGGCGGCGACTCTCCCCTCGCCCACCAAGACAAACCTCGAATTATATTGGGGTTTTAAAATTTAATCAAATCTATTTTCCGAAATATGTCGTTTGATTTCCTCTAAAAGCATTTTTTCAACTTCTTGATCGGTTTCTTTCAGTTTGCTCCACAAAGCCGTGCAATACTGGCAACCCTCTGCGTTTTTTACGTATTCATCGTACCGCCACAAACTGTCTATGGTTTCTGACAGGTGGTGCACCAAGTCGTGATTATGATTTTTCATAGTTTATAGTTTAATTTTTTTAATAATAATATTTTATTTTCTAAATACAAAATACTAAATACCAAATACTACCCTATGGTTTATGAATGATTCCTCCAGTATAAATTACCAGCGAAGCTAAGGATACGGTTGTGATGGCGCCCATTAAATCATCAAAATGATAGTTCGGCGAAACCCAAACCATAATAATGGCAATGAAGAGTAAAATCAGCCAGGAGTAAACAAAATATTCTCCAAAATGTTTGCTTTCAGTTTTTGAACTCCGTTTTCTTATTTCTTTCAAAATAACATAAATACCGACAGAGCCGAGATAGGGTTCCGAAAGCGAGTCAAAAATGCGAACCGCGATATCATGATAGGCGCCGCTGCTGCTAAAAAACAAATAAACCGCCGCCCAAAAATAAATAAAGGTAAAGAATCCGACGATATAATACAAAAAATCAACCGCGCTTTCGGCCAGCGCTTTAGTAATGGCTTTTTTAAGGCTAAATTGACCGCTACTTGGGCTGTTTTCCGTATCTCTCAAATATTCAATTATTGAAATCCACCAACTCATAGACGCTTTAACGCTGCTTTAACTTTCGCTTCAACGCCTTTTATGTCTTTTGGAATATCCTGCAAAATTTTTCTGGCGTCGCGCTCTTTGTATCCCAAACTTACTAATGCGTCCAGTGCTTCCGCCATTTCAGCCGAATCGCTTCCTTTAATTGGCGCAATTTTTTTGGCTAATTTATTTTTAAGCTCCAAAATCAGCCGCTGGGCCGTCTTTTTTCCTACTCCGGATACTTTGGTAAAAAAAGTTTCATCTTCGCTAACAATCGCCTGTTTTAGGCTTATAACCGGAGCCACTTCCAAAATGCCAAGCGCCGATTTCGGTCCTATGCCAGAAATAGAAATTAAGACCTCAAAAAACTCCAAATCATCTTTATCAACGAAGCCATACAAATCCAGGGTATCTTCACGAACGTAAAGATGCGTCCAAATGCCTATATTTTGGCCAATATGGGGCATTTTTTCTAAAACTCCCCGATGAGAAAAAATCCTGTAGCCGACACCGCCAGTATCAACTACCAAAAACTTCTCGTTTTTCTCAATAATTTTCCCTTCTAAATAGCTTATCATTAGTTTAATTATACTAAATATTTGCTAAAATTAGAAATAGAGTGTATATGTATATATTATAACCAATTTACAATTCTCAATTTACAATTTTCATTGAATTTTGCCTACTCCGCCGAAGCTGCTTCGGCTGCGAAGGCCGGACAATAACCCAATTTCCAAACATTTGAAAATTAAAAATTAAATCATTGATTGAAAAAAATTGAAAATTAGAAATTGAAAATTATTAATTATATGCCAATAACAAAATCAGCAAAAAAGGCCTTGAGGCAAAATAAAAAACGCCGGACAAGAAACTTAAAGCAAAAGGGCGCGACGGCAAAAGAAATAAAAAAATTTAGTAAATTTGTCGCGGCTAAAAGCAAGACATACGCCTCGCAAGCGCTTCCGCAAGTTTACAAAGCACTTGATAAAGCAGTCAAAAATAATTTAATTGCTAAAAACAAAGCGTCTCGCCTAAAATCGCGACTAACAAAAGTGGTAAATAAGTTATAGTTCCGAAATTAACAAAGAAAGCGCGGTTTTTTTGTCTAGGTCGGTGGTTTTGAAAGCCAAATCCAAATCAATAATTTTAGACAAAAACGCGTTAAGTTCTTCTGTAGAAAAAATTTTTTCCGATTCTTTTAGTTTTCCCAAAATAAACGGGTGAAGTTTTAATTCGGCCAGCTTAGCCCCCATTTTAAATCTTAAAAGGTTTCTGACTTGCCAAGCCAAAAGCCCCAGTAGTTCAGTCGGTTTTCCACCGCCATCCATAGTCTTGTAAAGAGCCAACAGTGCTTTATTTTTATTTTTCCTTAACAGAGCATCAGTTAATTCAAAAATATTATGCTCCCGGCTTCCTACGATTAGTTCTTCAATTTGCGATTTGCTGACCACTCCCTTAATCTTATAATTTGCTATTTTCCTTATTTCAGAGTCAAGTCGCCAAGAATCAGAGCCGCAATTTGAAACCAAAAAATCCAAGGCCTCTCCAGTAAGATCAACTTCAAATGAATTTAATAACTTTCTGGCCCAATTTTTAATTTCGTACGCCTTTAAAAGTTTAAAATTCTGGGATTGATTCGGCTTTTTGGTTAAATATTCAAAAAGTTTATTTTTTAAAGAGTCACCATAATGAACAAGAATCAAAATCATGTCTTCCCGTAAACTTATATTTTGATCTTTTAAAAATTCCAAAATAGATTCCAAATCAATCATGTTTTCAAAAATATTTTTGGCGATGATCAGTTTTTTTTCAGCAATAAATGAGTTTGATTTTATCGCTTCAAAAAAAATATCCGTTTTATCTTCCGATAAATCAAAATTGACCAAATTAAACCCGCTTGGATTTTTGGTTTTGTATCCGAAGACAATTTCTTTTAATTTTTGGCTGATTCTATACGAATCTTGCCCGTAAAGAAAAATTATCATA
This sequence comes from uncultured Candidatus Saccharibacteria bacterium, assembly GCA_964495505.1. Classification (GTDB taxonomy): domain Bacteria; phylum Patescibacteriota; class Minisyncoccia; order UBA10092; family UBA10092; genus JACPHB01. The sequence continues at coordinate 3,034 of CAZBVM010000029.1, forward strand.
GCTTTTGGCAGTTTGGGCAGAAGTGGGCGCTGCGGCCGCCGATTTTAATCCGCTTGATAACGCCATCACAGCCACGAGGGCACTTTTCGCCCTCTTTTTGATACACTAAACGCACATCGCCGTAGCCGCCCTTTTTGCCCGAAGTGTCGCGATAATCAGAGGTTGATGTGCCGCGAAGTTTTACTGCTTTTTTCAGGATTTTTTTAGTTGCTTCAAAAATGGCTTTTAATTCTTTTTCGTTTAATTTCTCAACTTTTCTAAGCGGATGAATTTTCGCCGTAAAAAGAATATCGTCGGCATAAATATTGCCGATTCCGGAAATAACATTCTGATCCATTAAAACCTTTTTTATAACCCCTCTTTTTTTAGAAATTAAATTTTTAAACTCCTTAAAATTAAAATTAGGTTTTAGCGGGTCGGGACCGATATTTTTCACATCTTCCAAATTTTTAAAATCTTTTTCATCAACAACTAAAATTTTAGCGAATTTTCTTAAATCGGAGAGTGCGAGCATGCGGTCACTCGATAGCCAAAACATTACATGAATATATCCATTTACTCTCTCCGTCAAAAGCCCATTCTCTTTTGCGCGCCATGTCCCATGCCTCATGTCCCATGTCCCAACCAAAAGATGTCCGGTCATTTTTTGATGAATCAGCATAATTTTCCCGCCCGATAAATCAAAAATGATGTTTTTCCCAAGCCGCCAAACTTTTACTATTTTTTTGCCCTTAACGGCTTTCTTAAAACCATCGAAGCCGCCGGGCGAGCGCTTAAATTGCTTGGGCCAATCGGTCCAAACGTCGGTTATAGTTAAACCCTTAATTTTCTTATTTAAATCATCAACGATTGTTTGTACTTCCGGCAGTTCCGGCATATTTTTTAAGTTCTCCCCAGTTGTCGCCGATTTTGGCTTCGGCGATGATAGATATCTGTAATTTTATAACGCCTTCCATAATTTCAACAATTTTTTCGGCCGCTTCTTTGACAAAATCTTCTTTAACTTCAAAAAGAAGCTCATCGTGAACCTGTAAAATCATTCTGACTTCACTATTTAAATTCTCTTTTTGGATCCAGTTATCAATTTCAATCATCGCTTTTTTGATAATATCAGCTTCAAGCCCCTGAATCGGCATATTAACGGCTATCCGCTCGGCTTGGGCGCGGAGCATTGGGTTTAGAGAATTAAGTCCCGGAAGATAGCGCCGACGGCCAAAAAGCGTTTCGGTAAATCCCGATTCTTTGGCTTTATTTTTTAACGTTTCCATATAACGGGCGATGCCAGAAAAATCTCTTAGATATTCGGTGATAAATTCTTTGGCTTTTTCGCGGCTGATGCCGGCCGATTCGGCAAAACTTTGACTGCCCATACCGTAAATAAGCCCGAAATTAAGCGCCTTGGCGGCAAAACGCATTTGCGGCGTTACTTCGTCTAGAGACACATTATTTATTTCGCTCGCCGTAAACTTATGGATATCCAATCCTTTTTTAAACGCCGCTATCATTTTTTTGTCGCCGGCTAGCGCCGCGATAATCCTTAAATGAATCTGGGAATAATCGACAGAAAGAAATTTGTATCCTTTTTCGGCGACAAATGCTTGCCGCACTTTATCGCCCCAAGCGCCACGCGCCGGAATATTTTGCAGATTCGGGTCTTGGCTCGACAGTCGCCCGCTTGCCGTTCCCGCTTGGTTGAAAGTCGTATGGACGCGTCCGGTATTATCTATTGAGTCGATCAAAGAATCGGTATAAGTTGATTTTAATTTAGCCAGTTCCCGGTATTTTAAAATGAAATCAATGATTTTGTGCCGCGGCCTTAATTTTTCCAGTTCCGCCGCTCTGGTTGAAACGTTGCCCTTGGGAGTTTTTCTGGCCCGGCCCTCGGCCAAAGCCCCGGGAATTTTTAGTTTTAAAAAAAGAATCTCAGAAAGCTGTTGCGGTGAATTAATGTTAAAACTTTGGCCCGCTAATTTATAAATTTCTTTTTCAAGTTTTTTTAATTCTTTCTCGATAGTTTTTTTAAGGTTTTTTAGTTTTTTACCGTCGACTTTAATACCCAATAATTCCATCTTCGCCAAAACCGGAATAAGCGGCATTTCAATTTCTTCAAAAATTTTTTTGGTTTCGGTTTCAATCAGCCGGTTTTTAAAAATTGGCGCCAGTTTTGAAACGGCTTCGGTTTCGGTTAAGCCCTTGCCAAATTCCCGTAAACTTAATTTTTCCAAACTATAGTCGCGCTCGCCCGGATTAAGAATGTAGGCGGCAATCATAACGTCAAAATCGCCGCTGCCGATAACTACTTTTTTCCCTTTTGGGGTTTTAATAAAAGATTTAAAATCATAGCCGATTCGTCCTTTGTCGGAAATGTTGGAAACCGAGCTTCCAACAATGCCAGTACCTGAAGTCATTGCTAAAGTCCCCTGCCCGCCAGCGGCCTGAGCCGCAGGCTCTGGCAGGCGGGCTTGCTTCTGCCCGCCTAGACGGTTAATCAAACTTACAAATCCCAGTTCTCCCAAGAGTTTAAAAAGTTTTTCTTTATCAAATTTTCCGAATTCGCTTTCTTTCAAATCGAATTTTATCGGGACATTCTGTTTTATGGTTGCGAGTTTCTTGGAAAAAAACGCCGCGTCTTTTCCGGCTTTTAATTTTTCTAAAATTGAATCGCTGATGTTTTCGGCCTTATTTTTTTCTACCGCCTCGTACAATTTTTCAATCGTTTTAAATCTATTGAGCAAAGTGATAGCCGTTTTTTCGCCGATGCCTTTAACGCCGGGAATGTTATCGGAAGGGTCGCCTTTAAGCCCTTTAAAATCAATCATCTGCTCCGGCACCAGACCTTCAAAGCGTTCCATTACCTTTTTAGCGTCGTAAATAATTTGTTCCTTCGCCGCGCTCGGAGGCGCGTAAAGAACAGACACGTTTTTTGAAATGAGCTGAAGGTTATCCATATCGCCGGTAAGGATTAAAACTTCAACATTTTTGTTTTTTAAATTTTTAGAAATAGTGCCAATAATATCGTCAGCCTCAAACCCTGATTTTTCAAAAATAGGAATTTTAAAAGCGTTTAAAATTTCTTTAACCCGCGGTATCTGGGCGTATAAATCATCCGGCGCTTTAGCCCGTGTTGCCTTGTACTCTTTGTATTCTTCATGGCGGAAAGTGACTCCTGGTACATCAAAAGCGGCCACGATATAATCGGGATGAAAATCGGAGATGGTTTTTATCAAAATTGAAGTAAACCCATAAACCGCGTTCACCAATTCGCCGCTTTTGGTTGT
>CAZBVM010000030.1:0-5543 GCA_964495505.1 uncultured Candidatus Saccharibacteria bacterium
ATAAATAAGCCAAAATTAAGGGTAAATCCTGCGTAAAATCAACCAACATTACTTTAATCCTACCAATGGCAAACCAGGCGGTCAAGATGGTTATCCCCAATTAAAAATCTCTTGTTTTTAGGCAAGAGATTTTTAATTATCTGTGGTCATAGAATTAGGCGGCGGTTTCCTCTTTTTCTTCAGCCATTTCAACGCTACAATCGGGACAATTTCCGGGCTGGTCTGAAGTATGACCACATTTTGGACATTTATAAGCCATGGTTTTTTTGCTGATTATATTTTTAAAATTCGCGTAGCGGCTTACGACCATTGCCACTATAAAAGAGTAAACAACAATACAATCTTGGTCAAGCTGCGGCGGCGTAGAGATAGAGGATATAAATTATGTAAAGAAAAACAAAAACAAATCCCTGCCATCTTTTTAACACATTCCGCTTGCCGATAAACATAAAACCATAAAGCAATATAGAAGCCAAAAGTGTCACAGCAACATCTATTGTGAATCCTGAAGATATAAAAATAGGACGTATTATCGATGCTGCTCCTAAAATCATAAGAAAGTCAAAAATATTTGAACCTATAATATTGCCTATGGCGATACCCGGACGGCCGCGATATGCCGCGGTAAAAGTAACCGCGAGTTCCGGCAGCGAAGTGCCGATTCCTATGATAGTGAGTCCGATAAGCGGCTCGCCGACACCAAATGCCTGTGCCATTGCCGCCGCACCGTCAACAACCCACTTCCCGCCCAGAATTGTTCCCGCAATGCCAACGAGTATAAGGCCAAACGCTAATGGAAACGCGACAATTCTAACCGGTTTTTCATCTTCGGCGGTATGGTTCGTTTTTTTAATCACCGTAAAAAGCCAATAAAGAAAAAGGGCTAACATAATGACTCCTTCAAGCCGTGAAATTTCGCCTCTGCCGAGGAAAAACGCAAAAAAAGCCGTTGCCGCAATCGCGGCTATGTTCCATTTAAGGTCGCGCTTGACCCATTCTTGTTTGAAAGGAAGGGTAATGGCAATTGCGGTGATACCGAGAATAAAAAAGATATTGAACGTATTGCTCCCGAAAACGGTCCCAAGGCCGATATCGCCCGCGCCGGTAATATGACCAACCAGGGTAATCGCAAATTCGGGAATTGAAGTACCAATCCCGACAATAACAAGCCCAATCACAAAACTTGGAATGTTGAAAAATCTCGCGATAGACGAAGCACCGTCCACTAAAATATTCGCCCCCTTGATGAGGATATAAAATCCAATAAAAAAGAGAAAAATGGTAAAATCCATGTTAAATGATTATCTTTATTTCAATTTAAATTTGCCCGTTTTACAAAAAATCGTTCCAAGAGCTGGCTTCCGATAATCGCTCCGCCAAGAATGATAAAATATATCAAAAGCAGAGACGAAAATTCAATCGGCAATCTGCGAAGCGCTCCCAAGATAAAAGCGGAATACCAAGAAACTATAGAAATCGCACCAAGCGCAAAAGCAATTTTCCGTTCATGGTGAAGTTCGCCGGGCTGGTGTTCGTGTTTTTCTCCAAAGGAAATTTTAACCAATTTTGGAGCAATCAGAAGATTTAAGAACGCCCCATTCACAATAATAACGGCGATCGCAATCATCTTCACTAAAAACTTGGCCGATTGATTTAATTCTTGGGCTTCCGGCAAATAAAGCCCAAGGCCGGTAAGAATTAGAAGCGCTAGCGCAAACCATATTACCTGTGAGAGTGTGCGCATCACATCGGCTTCCCACTCGGATATTCGAAAATCCTTTAAGAATTTAAAGAAGAAAATATCGGTAATCGTGGCTCCGCCAAGCCCAAGAGCGACCCCCAAGAAATGCAAGGTGACAATAAACTCATGATAGCGGCCAAGAAATGCAATAAACGAAATTTCAGAAATTGAAAGCGCGGTCGCAAAAATAACAGCGCAGAGTCCGGCGGACATCAGACACCAAGTGCACCACTGTTTAAGCGCAAACGCCTGAATAAAGGTGAGATAGAGCGAAAACAAAAAAGCCGTAGTTGTGAGCGCGAGAATGCTAAATACCAGAAGCGGCAAGGCAAGCGTTGGGAATACCAAAAACAACACATAGCTCGTCGCCACAAGTCCGTAGTAGAAAAGGCCAAGAATTTCTACGGGAATTCCAAAGAATTTGGAGTATTCACTATAAATCACCGCGTCGCAATCGGAGTCTAGCGGACAAATCATTTTTTCGTGCGATTGTTTTTTGTGACGAATATAAAAAGCGAGGAGAAATCCTCCGAAGGCCGCGAAAATTAGAATGATATGCAAGATGCCGTTCATTTAAATAAACTTAACAATTTTTTTGCGGAAAAGCCACTTGCCGAATTCAACTGCTGAAATATTAAGAATACCGACGCCAATAACTCCCAATAACCAAATGGGTGGAAGTGAAATCGTATTGAGAATCTGCTGGAGCTGTGGAAAATATATCGCCGCGATAATTAAGAGAAGGCCAATACTAACACCGATTGTTAAAGGCCTATTGGAAAAAGGATTGTAATGCAAAATACTTTTCCCTAAACTGCGAAGCGAAAAGGTCAGAAAAAGAGTATAGCTCGCGAAAGAGGCAAAAATAAAAGTCCGCGTTAACTCTTCGGCAAATCCGATTTTCAGCAAAACAAGATATAAAATAAAAAGGAAGGCACTGCTTAAAACGCCGATAATCAAAATAAAAAATTTCATTTCTCTATCAAATAAATTTTTGTGCAATTTTTGAGGATGGTTTCCGGGATCATCAATTCCGTCTTCAAAAGCAAACGCAACGGCGGGAAAACTGTCGGAAAAAAGATTAATAAAAAGAATTTGAAGCGCGTTGATTGGCATGGCAATCCCTAAAATTAGCGCGCCTCCGATTAAAAATATTTCATCCAACGAATCGGAAAGAAGATAAATAATAACTTTGCGGATATTGCGCAAAATTCTTCTCCCTTCTTTAATAGCGGCCACGATTGTCTCAAAATTATCGTCTAAAACAACTAAGTCGGCTGCGCTTTTAGCAACATCGGTGCCCGAACCGACGGCAACGCCGATGTCGGCCGCATGAAGCGCCGGCGCGTCGTTTATGCCATCGCCGGTTACCGCGACCACTTCTCCTTTTTCTTGGTAGAGTTTGGCAATCATTACTTTTTGTTCCGGCGTCACGCGGGCGTATAAAGTCGCCTCGCGGGAACGCGCTTCAAGTTCTTCCTTGGTGAGATACATAAGATCGTCTCCCGTAAGCACCGCACCTTTGCCGTCAACTAAACCCAGCTCTCGCGCGACCGCTTCGGCCGTTCCCTGATGGTCTCCGGTAACAATAATGGTTTTAACGCCCGCCGCGGCAATTTCACTGATAGCTTGGGACACATTGGGACGCAGCGGATCGCGAAAAGTAATCAAGCCGTCAAAGTTAAGATTATTAAAATTTTGTCGGCGCAAAATGTTTTCATGGCCTTCGCTGATGAGCCGAGAGGCCACTCCCAACACGCGTTCTCCGGCAAAAGCTTTTTTTTCAATTTCCGCGATCACTTTTTCTCGTTCTTTTTGCGTAAGAACGGTAAAGCGCAGAATGATTTCAGGGGCTCCGAAAAGAACAAGATGAATGCCCGCTTCGCCCGCCCGCTCCGACTCGGAATCGAGGCGAGCGAAGCGAGGCGAGGGGAAATCAGTTTTAAAGATTGATGCGGAAAATTTATGTTGTGAATCAAATGGCAAGCGATCTAAAATTTTTGTTTGTTCTAAAACTTTCGTAAGCAATACGCCGTTTAAAGCGGCGCCCTTAACCAAAGAAACCTCAAGCGCGCGACACGACATTAACCATTTTTCGGGAGTGTCCTTGGGATTCTCTATAACCACATCGGTATTAACCAATGCATAATTAAGAAGTTTGCTTTTATTTTCCGCGCCGCCTTGATAAGGCGTTATTGAAGTAAGCTCCATTTTGGCCTGCGTGAGCGTTCCGGTTTTATCGGTAAGGATAACACTCGTTGACCCCAGTGTCTCAACGGCTAAAAGTCGTCTGACAATTCCGTTGCGGGTCGCGAGACGCTGCACCCCGATGGCCATAATTACGGTAAGCGCTATCGGCAATCCTTCGGGTACGGCCGAAACTGCCACGGCAACGGAAATTATAAACATCTCATGGATCTCCTTGCCGAAATAAAGGCCAAGCCCGAAAAGCAATAATGTGAAAATCAAAAGCGTTGCTCCGGCATATGCCGAGAAACGCCCGACGGAACGCTGAAGAGGAGTTGACTTATGATCTTTTTCTGCAACTAATCCGGCAATTTTGCCGAATTCGGTTTCATTTCCCGTCGCGGTAACTACGGCGTCGGCAAAGCCAGCCATTGCTAAAGTGCCGCTAAATACCATTGATTTTCTTTCGCCAAGCGCTGTCGCGGGAGGCAACGGAAAAACGTCTTTTTCTACCGGCAGGGACTCGCCGGTAAGAATTGATTCGTCTATTTCAAAATTATTTACAAATAAAAGTCGCGCGTCGGCGGGAACGCGGTCTCCCTGCGTGATGCGGATAATATCTCCCGGCACGAGTTCAGAAGCGTCAATTCCATGCTCCTGATTATTGCGGCGAACGCGAGCGCGCACGCGAACGTATGTCTTTAGAAGTTCAAGAACAGTCTCGGATTTATTTTCCTGCCAAAATCCAAAAATCGCGTTCACTATAACCGCGGCAAAAATCACGCCCGTCTCCACCCATTCACCAAGAAAAACGGTAACGGCGCCGGCAGTTATCAGAATAACAATAAGCAAGCTTTGGAATTGGCGAAAGGCAATTTTTATTTTGGAAGATTTCGGATATTCTTTTATGGCGTTTGAACCGAATATTTTAAGGCGCTCCGCAACTTCTTCATCGTTTAGACCCGAAAAATCGGTTTTAAGAGCGCCGAAAATCTCTGGGGTGTCCATGGACCAAAACGGTTCTTTTATTGTTTCTTTATTAATTGCCATATATACTTTCAAGATTACTATATTTCCACGTAAATGCCCATTTTTGATTCTCTAAATGACAGGCAAACCGAGGCCGTTAAGACAATTGAAGGCCCGGTTTTGATTTTGGCCGGCGCCGGCAGCGGCAAAACAAAAACTTTAACTTACAGAATCGCGCATCTCTTGTCTCAAGGCATTAAACCGGAAAATATTTTGGCCGTCACTTTCACCAACAAAGCCGCTGAGGAAATGCGCGCCCGAGTAAAAAACTTACTCGGGAATTTTTCCCCCTTCGGGGGATCCCCCGCAGTGGGACAATTTCCAATTTTTCCCGATTCTATCGAGGATTCTCGACAAAGTCGGAACAATTTTCAATTATTTATCGGGACATTTCATAGTTTTGGAGTAAAATTTTTGAGAGAAGAAATAGACAAATTGGGCTATAGCAAAAATTTCGTTATTTACGATGAAGACGATGCTTTTTCCTTGGCCAAAAGTATCAGAACCGAACTTAACTTTCCCCAAGATAAGCTTAAGGCCTCAACGCTTCTTAATATTATTTCAAAAGCCAAAAGCGAATTGATAA
>CAZBVM010000031.1:0-5298 GCA_964495505.1 uncultured Candidatus Saccharibacteria bacterium
CTGTGATTTTATTGACAATACTATTATTTAATGTTAATGTACTCGCGGTAATTTTAAAAATTAATCGAGGAAAGAGACAATGAAAAGAACTTTCCTAGTTCTTGCAATACTTTTCTTTTCAACCGCCGACTCTCTTCCCGCCTACGGCGATACGCTTGACCAAAGTAGGCAGTGGCAACCGATAAGCGAAATTACCGATTTTGAATGCGGCATTATTCAAAATGCGTCAAAAAAAACCTGCGCCATAACTATTGAAAACGCTGACGCTTTCGTTCTTCAAAAAAATCTCGTTATCGTCCGCTTCCAAAACGGCGATGAGGGGTATTATGGGTATGGCGGTGGAGGCCTTGCCTCCAAAACAGCAATAGGCGATGAGTCCGACGGAGACATCTATGGTAAAGCTATAAGAACGTATAATCAATTTATCAAAGTATGGAGAGAACGTACCGGGAGGGTAAATGAACTAACACCGGAAGAGCTCGCCGAGGCCGACGGTTTAATGCAGACATATTTTAGTCTTGTGCAGCAACTCCCTGATGAAATGAAAAAAAACGAACTTGCATTTAACACTTCCCCAATTGCAACACTGGGCAACAGATATGCGTCTCAATTCGAAAATCTGTTTTCCTCAGCCAGCACTTACACCAGGGCAAATTTTTACGATTTTTATATCTATTGGGCTGAAGATTCCGACAATCGCAGCATGAGAGATGAAGACAAACCAAACGAGCAAGATAAACGCTTAGCGCTCCAAAAGCTCGCCGACATTCTCTTGAATTGGCAAGGGCAAGAATTCCCTTTTACCATCATGTCAGCAACTCGAGATTTTTTTGAAAAGAATGATCCTGTAACATTACATAGTTTAATTAAGCAAAAAAAGATAAGCCCCTAATTTTCTAATTTGCAGGCCTCATGGTGAGGCCATTTTTTATTTAAATTTTTATCTAAACTTGACAAATTTAACAACTTTAAATTATCTTAAAGACAAAACCGTTTTTTGAAAATTTAATTAGCCAAGCGACGGAAAGGAAAAATATGGACCCAAGACAGCTGATTTTGGCTAATCTGGAGCGCGCCAGGCCTTATATAGACATGTCCGAAAGAACTTATTTGAAACTTTTGGAACCGGAGCGGCTTTTGAAAGGCCGAATCGTTATTCCGATTGACGACAGCAGTGAAGCGACTTTTCTTTACTACCGCTGCCAGCACAATACCTGGTGTGGGCCGGCCAAGGGCGGTATTCGTTATCATCCCGATGTGAACGAAGCCGAAGTTGTTTTTCTTTCAATGGGGATGTCCTGGAAAACCGCCGTAATGGAACTGCCCTACGGCGGCGGCAAAGGCGGTATCGCTCCGTCATATGCCGGTCTTTCGCCGGAACGAGTCGCGTACCTGCGCGATTATTTCCCCAAGAAAATGTCGCCAGTCGTTCTTGAACGATTGACGCGCGAATACACGGAAAAAATCGCCCCGATTATCGGCGAAAAGAAAGATATCCCGGCGCCGGATGTTTACACTAACGCCCAGATTATGGCGTGGATAATGGATGAATACAGCAAAATTCGGGGCTACACCTCTCCCGGTGTTGTTACCGGCAAGCCGATTGTTTTGGGCGGCTCTTTGGGCCGCAATGAAGCGACGGCGCGCGGAACGTACTTTACCGTTCTTGAAGCGTATAAACATTTGGGATATAAATCGGGAACGGTTATAATTCAGGGATTTGGCAATGCCGGCGGCATTGCTGCTAAACTTTTTCATGAAAATGGCGATTTTTTGATAACAGCCGTTTCCGATTCTAAGGGCGGTATTTACAATCCACGCGGTCTTTATCCGGATGAGGTTTTAAAATTTAAAAAAGAAACCGGTTCAGTTGTTGGCTATCCGAATGCCGATTTTGTAACCAATGAAGAACTCTTAACTATTGCCTGCACCATTCTTCTTCCGTCGGCGCTTGAGAATGTTATTACGAAAGATAACGCTGATAAAATTCATACAGCAATTATTGCCGAATTAGCTAACGGTCCGACGACGATTGAAGCTGACGACATTCTTTTTGACCGAGGAATTTTCAGAATCCCCGACATTCTTGCCAACGCCGGCGGCGTAACCGTTTCTTACTTTGAGTGGGCGCAAAATAGGCAAGGGTTTGAATGGACCGAAGAGGAAGTCAACGCGCGGCTTGAAGCCAAAATGAAGCGCGCTTTCCACAAAGTGCTGGCGGAAAGTCAAGCCAATAAAGTAAGTATGGGCACCGCCGCCTATATCCACGCCGGCAAGCGGCTGGTGGAAGCCGGACGGCTTCGCGGCTAGATTTTATTTAATAAAATTCCAAAAACACTCTTTGGGGGTGTTTTTTATTTTAATTTTTATTTGGCAACTTGTATAATAATTATGCTATAGCTAATTTATTATACATTTAAAATCCATATTAAATATTATTAATAAACTAAAAAATCCCCTTAAGGGGATTTTTTAGTTTATCTTACTGCCTCTTTTAAATTTTTTCCGGCGCGGAACTTCGGCACTTTTACGGCCGCGATTTGGATTTTTTCTCCGGTTCGCGGATTGACTCCGGGCCGCGCCTTTCTTGACGAGACGGCGAAAGCGCCGAATCCGGTTAAAGATACCTCTTCGCCCCGCGACAAGGCAGAAGTAATTTCGTCAAGCATGGCGTTGACAGCTCTTTCGGCCTCGGCTTTGGTTGAACCAAGTTTTGCCGAAACCACATCAACTAATTTGTCTTTATTCATAATTTTCTTGTCCTCCGTAGCTTTATGCGAAGGAGGAAAAAATCATTTAATAATTAAATTTAATAATATTATACCACAAGCTAAAATCTAAAAGCTATTTCGCGTATTCCACCGCCCGGGTTTCTCTTATTACGTTAACTTTAATTTCGCCCGGGTATTTTAATTCGCTTTCAATTCTTTTCGCCATTTCTTTAGCAAGCTGGAAGGCCTTTAGGTCGTCTATTTTTTCCGGATGGACGAAAATTCTGATTTCCCGGCCGGCGGAAATGGCGTATGACCTTTCAACGCCGGCAAAAGAATTGGCAATATTTTCCAAGTTGGTCAGGCGCTTCACATAATTTTCAACCGTATCGCGGCGGGCGCCGGGACGGCCAGCGGAAATCGCGTCGGCCGCCGTTACGATAAACGATTCCGGCGTCGCGAATGGGTAATCTTCATGATGCGATTCCATCGCTCTTATAATCAGCTCGTCAATTCCATATTTTTTAAGAATTTTCCTTCCAAGTTCTACATGGGTTCCTTCAATTTCATGGTCAACCGCTTTGCCGATATCGTGAAGCAACGCGCCTTTTTTTGCCACCTCAACGTTGGCGCCCAGTTCTTTAGCCATCATACCGGAGATGTGCGCCATTTCAATAGAATGAACCAAAACATTCTGGCCGTAGCTGGTTCTGAAAGCCAGGCGCCCCAAAAGCATGGTAACCTCTTTGGGCAAATCAACAATTCCCATTTCGTACAGTGCGGCTTCGCCGGCTTCCATAATTTTTTTGGTAACTTCTTTTTTAGCTTCCTCAACTTTTTCCTCAATTTTTGCCGGTTGAATCCGGCCGTCGGCCATAAGTTTTATAAGAGCGGTCTTGGCAATCTCCCGGCGCAGAGGATCAAACGAAGAAATAGTAATTGATTCCGGCGTTTCATCTACTATAATCTCAACTCCGGTCAATCTTTCTAAAGTTCTGATATTTCTTCCTTCTTTGCCGATAATCCGGCCTTTTAAATCGTCTGAAGGAAGGGCCACGGTTGAGGTGGTGATTTCGCTGATGTGCGACCGGGCATAGCGCTGAACCGCCACTGTCATAATTTCTCTGGCTTTCTTTTCCAGTTCGTCAATCCGATTTTTTTCAAGTTTGGCAACCGCCTGTATCAGTTCGGTTTTATGGTCTTCTTCCACTTGAGACAATAATTTGTTCTTGGCCTCCTCGCGGCTTAAACCGGAGACCTGTTCAAGCGCTTCCTCGCTTTTTATTTTTATGGTATCAACTTCTTGCCGGATAGTTTTTATTTCATTTGCCTGGCGTTCTAAATTTCCGCGGACATTTTCTAATTCAGATTCTTTTTGGTCAACCTTTTTAATTTGAAGATTAAGGCGTTCCTCCTGGCGCGATAAAATCGCCAACCTTTCTTTTTCCTGATTTTTGGCGTCTTCAAGTATTTTTACCGCATTACCCTTGGCCTCAAGTAAGGTCTCTTTTGATTGATTTTTGGCCTCTTCAAGCTGCTGTTTAATCCTGGCCTCTATTGAGTTGGCATTTTTCTTTGCTACCAGTTGGCGGATTATATAACCCGAAACAGCCCCTGCCGCCAAAGCCAGGGCGCCGGTTAAACTCAAGTAAATTAGTTCCATATTGGTGATTGTTAGTTAGAAACATAGTTAAATTTAGTATTAAATACATGATAACAAATAAAAATTCTTTTGTCAAAAAATAACCCCGCAGCTCCGACGCCTGCGGGGTCGGAGTCCCGACTGCAACGTCGGGACTGCGGGGTTAAAGATTCTTTTCAAAAAATTCAAAAATCTCACGATCCAAACGATTGAAGTTAATAATCGTCATCGTGAGGAACGCCATTTTATGCGAGGCAAAAATAGAAATTCGTTTTGGTTTTTGCCAAGCGATCCATAAATCATCTCGCGCACTTTTTGGAATAAATTGATCCTGAACGGCTTCAACAATAAGAACACGACTAGCGTCGGATGCCGATTGAGCAGCAAGGTTAGCCGGGTTCATTTTTTCAAGTGGTTTTTTAAATTTCTGTGAAAGAATATCTCTCGTCCACCCAAATTTTCTAGTAGTTTTCTCTTGTGTTTTCAGTAAAAAATCGGCCTCCGAGAACGCGAAAATTTCATTTAAGTTCGCGCCGCCCATAAGAAATGCGCCGCGGGCAATTCGATAATCGGCTCCCATAACAATACTCGTAATGCTCGCGCTTAAACTAAACACATTCTGTCTTGTTGGTCCTCAGTCAATTTCCTGTCTAGTTGCTGCCCAGTCAATAAAGCGTAGAATGTCAATAACACTGTTTTTAATGCGCTCTGCGCTTTCTGAAATTTCTTTCAAAAGTTTTTGTTCCGTATCGGCGCTCGCAAGAGCGCCGAGGTCATAAAGGTCGTTTTTTCCGAAAATTACAAGGACATTGGTGTCGTCATTGTGCTTATTCCATTCTGTAAATCGAAGTGCCATAACGCTTGGCGGGTAAGTTGAGCTTCCGTAAATTGGCAAAATTATGATTAGTTTCTTTCGACCACTAAATTTATTCTTAAAATACCTTG
>CAZBVM010000032.1:0-5274 GCA_964495505.1 uncultured Candidatus Saccharibacteria bacterium
ATTATTATGTAGTAAGCGGCCAAAGCCCATTCGCTGTAAGGCAAAGAAATTTCTTCAATCTTTGCCCCTTCTTTTTCTAGCTTGGCAATGATCGCCCTAATATTTTTTTCAATCTCCGAGTCCAAACCATGGGTAAAATATTCCCGCGGCACGCCAATTTTCAGTTCCTCAATATCCGGAGTTGAACTACCAAAATCCGGCCAGTCATGGGGAGAGCTGGTGGAATCCAATTCATCGCCGCCGCGGATTGCTTCAAAAACTAACGCAGCGTCTTCAACATTTTTAGTTATTGGGCCAATTTGATCCAAAGAAGATGCCATAGCAATAAGGCCGTGGCGGGAAACCGCGCCATAAGTCGGCTTAAATCCGACAACGCCGCAAAAACTGGCTGGCTGGCGAATTGAACCGCCAGTGTCAGAACCCAAAGCGTAAATGCAAAATCCGGCCTTAACCGCCGCCGCCGAACCGCCAGAAGAACCGCCGGGCACTCTTTTTAAATCAACGGGATTTCTGGTCGGCCCAAAACCGGAATTCTCCGTTGAAGAGCCCATGGCAAATTCGTCCAAATTGGTTTTACCGATAAAAACCGCTTCTTCTTCTTTTAGTTTTTCAATCACTGTCGCATCATATGGCGCGATATAATTTTCAAGAATTTTTGAAGCGGCGGTAGTTTTACTTCCGCGAATAAGAATATTGTCTTTTATTGCCGCGGGGATTCCGGCAAGCATTTCAATCGGCTCTCCTTTTGAAATTCTTTCGTCAACTTTTTTAGCCGTTTTTATTGCATCGTCTTCCGTAACGGATAAAAAAGCGTGAATATCTTTATCTTTTTCTTTGATATTTTTTACAAATTCCCGTGTCAGCTCAACAGAACTAACTTTTTTCTTTTCAAGAAGTTCGTGCGCTTGTTTTATTGTTAGTTCTTTTAGATTCATTTAAGTATTGAAGGAACTTTAAAATAGCCGTTTTCCTTAGACGGCGCGGCGTTTAAAATATCGGCTTTCATTTCGTCATCGGCAATATCTTTAGTTCCGTCGTCTTTTCTGACGACGCTTTCTAAATTGGTCCCACCGGTTATCGGCTCAACTTTTTCAACATTTACTTCTGATAATTTTTGAATGTAACCCAAAACCAGAGACAAATCTTCGGCGAATTTTTCTTTTTCTTTTTCGCTTATCCCTAAGCGAGCCAGTTCCGCAATTTTTTCAACTTCTTTTCTAGTTAACATAATGTATGTTATAGAAGAAAAATAAAATTTAAAAATTGTCGTAGCCCCATCCCGCAGCTGCGGGACGGCACAACCCCGCCTACAATTTTAAAATTTCATTTTTCTTCTCTATATTCATTTTAACATACTCAAAAATGTTCTTTCATCAATAATTTTTACTCCGAGTTTTTTCGCTTTTTCGTATTTTTCTCCGGGTTCGGAGCCGGCAATTACGTAATCAACCAATTTACTGACTGACGAAGAAATATCGCCGCCCATTGCTCTTATTCTGTCCTTAGCTTCGTCCCGCGTCAAGGTTTGAAGTCCCCCGGTTAAAACAAATATCTTACCTTTCAATTTTTGCGATACAGCCGTAATTTTGGGTGAAATAATTTTAACGCCGGCTTCATTCAGTTTTTTTAAAAACGCTATTCGGTTTCTATCGCTGAAATAATTGAAAACGCTTGTTCCGATGGCCGGCCCGATGTTAGGAATTTTCTGCCAATCTTCAAGCTTAATTTTTTCCGCGACATCAATTATATCTTGCGGCCGGGCGGCGGATTTATGTTCCAGAATTTTTTTACCAATATCAACTGCTGTCTCCTCCCCTACATGCTGGATGCTTAAAGCATAAATAAATTTATACAAATCAATGGTTTTGCTTTTTTGTATTGAACTGATAACATTTTGTGCCGATTTTTCGGCAAATCTTTCAAGCGGAACCAAATCGCCAATTTCTAAATCAAATAAATCGGAAGCATCGGAAATTAAATTATTATCTAACATAGCATCAATGATTTTTGGCCCCACGCCTTCGATATTAAATGCCGCCTTAGAAGTGAAATAATAAAGCCGCCGGCGATTTACCAGCTCGCATTTTTCGGGACTTAAGATTTTATGAGCCGCTTCGCCTGGGATTCTCACAACTTTTTGACCGCAAAAATTTTTAGGAAAATGGAATTCTTTTTCGTGCCCGGTTCTCATTTCTTTTAAAACTTTACGGACATCGGGAATAACGTCTCCAGCCCGGCCCACAATCACCGTATCGCCGACTTTAAGTCCCAATCGCTTTATTTCGTCTTCATTGTGAAGCGTTGCCCGACTAACCGTAGTGCCGCCAATTTGAACGGGTTTTAAAATCGCCACTGGCGTTAAAATCCCCGTTCGCCCTATCTGAACAATAATGTTTTGGACCACTGTCTCGGCCTCCTTGGGAGAAAATTTGTAAGCAATGGCCCCGCGCGGCGTTTTACCGACAACGCCAAGCCGTTTAAAAAAATCTTGCGAGTTAATTATTACAACAATGCCATCAATTTCAAGAGATAGTTTTTCCCGATGTTTTTCCCAATATTCTTTAAATTTAAAAACGTCATCAAGATTTTTAGCGTATTTATTATTTGGATTAGTTTTAAAACCCAGAGAATGCAGAATTAGATGTTCTTCCTCATGGGTTTTCTGGCCTAAATCTGTCTTCAAAGAATAAGCGAATGAATCCAGGCGGCGGCTAGCAGTAATTTTGGGGTCAAGCTGGCGAATTGAACCGGCGGCAACATTTCTGGGATTGGCGTAAAGCGGCAATCTTTTTTTCTTTTGTTCTCTATTTAACGCTTCAAAATCAGATTTGTTCAAAAATACTTCGCCGCGTGCCTCAATAACTTTTGGCCACGATTTTTTTAGTTGAGAAATTACGTGATGAAGTTTCTGTTTTTCCAGATTTTTAAAAATTTCTTCTTTATCAAGAAGTTTTAAAGGAATCGCCTCTATGGTTTTTAAATTCGCAGTTACATCTTCACCGGTAATCCCGTCGCCTCGAGTCGCGCCAGTTTTTAAAATGCCGTTTTCATAAATCATGCTTATTGCCAGACCGTCAAGTTTAAGTTCGCAATAAAAGTCCATTTCGGCGCCAATAGGCAAAAGTTTTTTATTTCGATTAAGCCAATCTTTCATGTCTTCCTCTGAAAACGCATCGTTAAATGAAAGCATTCGAGTTGCATGATGGATTTTCGGAAATTTTTTAAGCGCTTTCCCGCCGACCCTTTGGGTCGGCGAATCTGGTGTGATAAATTCGGGAAATTTCTCTTCCAAATCAAAAAGTTCTTTTTTGAGCGTATCCTCGGCTTCCGGCGAAATCAATTCCTTATTTAAAACCAACCGCGAATAGCGATATCTATTTATCGCTTTTCTCAGTTTTTCAATTCTTTCTTTTACGCCTTCTTTTGTCAGCAATTTTTTCATTTTAGATATATCGCCCTATTGCGGTTGTGTTCTTCAAGGGTGCGGGAAAAAATCGTCCGGCCATCATCCTTGGCAGAAAGATAATACCAATAGGGGCTTTGCTCCGGATAAATTGCCGCTTTAATCGCGGAAAGGCCCGGGTTGGCGATCGGACCTTTGGGAAGGCCGCGGTAATAATAAGTGTTGTATAGCGAATTTATTTTTTTGTCGGCTTCATAAACTTCTTTGCGGCCGGTGATGTAAACCAATGTTGCATCAACCTGAAGCGGAATTTTATTTTGCAACCGCTTCCACAAAATACCGGAAACGATTTCTCTGTCAGTGTCGCTTTTAATTTCTTTTTCAATAAGCGAAGCCATTGTAATAATTTCATAAACACTATGGCCGGAACTCACCATGGCAATTTTTAAGTCCGGAGTAAGTTTATTATCTAAATTGACAATCATTTTGCTTATAACGTCAGACAGTTCAGCATCTTTAAAAAAACGATAGGTGTCGGGAAAAAGATAACCCTCAAGTGAAGCGGCTTTCGGCTTGTCATTTAAAATCGATGGCGCAATTTCAAATCGAAAATTAACCATTCCTCCCTTTTGGACAAGTTTTGCGGCAACAAAACGATCTTCAATTTGAGCAAGTGTAAAGCCCTCAGGTATTGTTACCAATACTTCATTAACGCCGCCGATGACGATTGTGTCGGCAATATCGCGTACCGACATTATTGATGACAACTCGTACTCTCCAGGTTTTAAAGCATACTGGCCTAAAGCCAAAAAAACGTAAAGACGGAAAAAGAACGGATTTTCAATAAGGTTTGCTTTTTTCAAATTGGCAGCAATTGCTTTGGCGGATTGACCCTTTTCAACTCTAAAAATTACTTTCTCGGGCGCATTACCATGTGGCATCCGAATTTGCCACCAAAAATAAATCATTAAAATGAAAACAGCGATGACAGCCACCGAAAAAATGTAAACTATTTTCCTCATCATTCTGCTGATTTAATTATTTTTAAAAATTCTTCAATATTTAAAGATGCGCCGCCAACCAAAGCGCCGTTGATACCGGATTGGCCAATAAAATCCTTAGCATTTTCAGCTGTTACCGAACCCCCATAAAGTACAGACAAGTCTGTCGCAAAATCCGGCGTATATAAATTTCCAATAATTTTTCTTATAAGAAGCGCCGACGAAAGAGCGTGATCGGGCGTGTCACTGAGTCCGGTGCCTATTGCCCAAACCGGTTCATAAGCAACGATAAGCCGGTCGATTTCTGAAATTTCAACGCCGTTTAAAGCGCTTTTTATTTGGGAATTAAAAACTTTAACTATGTCATCACTGCGTTCTTTTTCGCCAACAGCTAAAATCGGATTTAAACCGGCTTTAAACGCCGCTTTAAGCTTTAAATTAATAATTTCATCGGTCTCGCCAATTTTATAACGGCGTTCCGAATGTCCGATTATCGCGTAATCGCAGCCGATATTTTTAAGCATCAGGCCGGAAATCTCGCCGGTAAAAGCGCCTCGCTCGCTCCAACTGACGTTTTGAGCTGCTAGTTTGATTTCTTTTTTAAAATTTTTCTTTATCAAATCAAGGTAAACAAATGGCGGCGCGATTATTAATTCAATATTTTTTGGCAGTGAGGATGCCATAATGCCCTTTACTAACCGTAAAGCTTCTTCTTGAGAAGAGGGGTTCATCTTCCAGTTCGCAATTATAATTTTATTATTCATATTTTTGGATTCATTTTCTCCCGATGTCGTCTGCGTTTCGCGCGGATACGACATCGAGGATCCTCGATTTTTTCACCAAATCGAAGATTTGGAAAAAATCGGGACA
>CAZBVM010000033.1:0-5211 GCA_964495505.1 uncultured Candidatus Saccharibacteria bacterium
CAACTTGCGCTTCAACATTAGCGCTTATGGATGGCGGCGTGCCGATTAAAAAACCGGTGGCCGGCATCGCCATGGGACTGATGATGGAAAAATCTCAAGCATCCAAAATACAAAATACAAAATACAAAATACTAACAGACATCCAGGGGCCGGAAGATCATTACGGCGACATGGATTTTAAGGTGGCTGGAACGCGCGACGGCGTTACCGCCCTTCAAATGGACGTGAAAATCAATGGCGTTGATACAGAAACTTTAAAAAAAGCTCTAACGCAGGCAAAAAAAGCGCGCTTAGAAATTCTGGACCACATGGCAAAAACCATCGCCGAACCGAAAAAAGAACTGTCGCCTTTGGCGCCAAGAATCATTACCATACAAATTCATCCCGACAAAATTCGGGAAGTTATCGGACCCGGCGGCAAAGTTATTAACGACATTATCGCCAAAACCGGCGCCGCAATTGACATTGAAGACAGTGGTTTGGTTTTCATAACCGCTCTAAACGAAAAGGGCGGTTTGGAAGCAAAGAAAATAATAGAGGAAATTGTGAAAGAATATCAAGTCGGCGATATTGTTTCAGGAGTTGTGTCTCAAATTCTTGATTTTGGCGCTATCGTGGAATTCGGCAAAAAAGACGGAATGATTCATATTTCCGAACTGGCGCCGTATCGCGTCAATAAAGTTACCGACGTTGTAAATGTCGGCGATGAAGTGAAAGTTAAAATCAAAAGAATAGAAAACGGCAAAATCAGCTTGTCGCTGAAGGACGTTGCGGATAAGCAATAAGTAAGAAAAAACATGAAGGAAAATTTTCCATCACAGGATGAAAAAAGTGAAAATGAGCGTCTCATATCAGACGCTGAATATGTAATTAATTCCATGTGGGGAAAAGCCATGGATGTTGACGATCTTCCGTTAAGTGTTGATCCAAGTTATCAGGTATGGTCGGAAGATTTAGAAAGGCGCAAAAGCGCTTTTGCAAGAGCTTTGTTTAATAAAGCTAGAGAATCGGCTGGAGAAGAAAAACTGCGTTCCGCCCAAACACTCAAAAGATTAATGGAGCTTCTTAACAGCGTGTCACGTCAAGAAATATTAAAAGAGCTTATGACAACTGAAGAAGCGGTGGAGGAATTGGTTAATCGAGCCGAACAACAAGTAAGGCAGCGACAATAAAATTCTTGCGCGTGAAGCTTTGTTTATGTTAAACTAATGTCAATATGACTACTATTACTATTCCTGAAAAATTAATAAAAGAGAAAAAATTAATTGTAATACCCCGTAAAAAATACGAGGAATTTGTTAATTTGGAAAAATTACTTAAAAATAGATTGGCCGAAGAGAGAGATACCGACGAGGCAATTGCGATATATAAAAAAGAAAAAGCTCAAAATAAGCTCAAGCCACTTAAATCTTTGGTAGATTTAAGATAAGATATTTATGCTGATCCGCACTTCTTCGAGATTCAGAAAATCCTATAAAAAATTGCCGAAAAATATCAAAGATAAAGCTACAGAAAAAGAAAGAATTTTCAGAACCAATCCTTTTGATGCTCGCCTAGATACTCATAAACTTCATGGCAAATATAAAGAATATTGGGCATTCACTATTGCCGATCAATATCGGATAATGTTTACTTTTGCGGAATCTAACACGGTTGATTTCATTGATATTGGAACTCACGAAATATATAAGTGAAAGTTAAAATCAAAAGAATAGAAAACGGGAAAATCAGCTTGTCGTTGAGAGACGCTGGAGAAAGAAAATAGCTTATGGGGCAGGAAAGAAATATAAGAAGTGTCATGGGGCGTAAGGAAAAAGAAAAAACCCGAACAGATTAGCCGCCGGGTTTACATAACATTAGAAAGCATTAATACTCTCTACGCCCCTTACTCTCTACGAAGCCGTTGCTTGAGAAAAGAATGGGGTATAATTGAAAACATAATCATTCCAGTGGTATTGAAAAGACCAACTGCCAAAAGTGCGACCATTAAGGAACCGCCGGAAGTAAAGAAATACAATATACCCGCTACGATTGATAATTTAATCCAATGAAAAAAATCATTTCTTTCCAACGCCAATCTCCTTCTGCAAAAAGAAAGAACTCTGACATTAATAATATATTAGCACCATAATATAAATAAGTCAATGATTTTCAATGGTTATTTTATAATCAAATTTAGCATTGTGGATAAGTTAAGAAAACCGCCCCGCAGTTGCGGGGTGGTTTTTATGTTAGAATAATACTAATGGCCAATTCAATACCGCAAAAAGACGAAAATATCGTTATCCGGACAATGAAAGGCGATCTGGAATATCTGAAAAATCCTCATCCAAAAAAAGAGGAAAAGCCAATTCCTGTGATGCCGTCGGGGCCAATTTCCCAAGAAGCTCAAGCACCGATTGTTCAAGCACCGCGGGCTCAAATAACGCCACCAACGCCAGCGCCGCAGTCAGGTAGGCCGCCAATTTTAATCATTCCACCAAAAACTATCCCACCCAAAGAAGTAGCCGAAATCCCAGCCAAACCGTTATTTAAAGCAACGCCGGTTTGGCTTAAAATCGGCAGCATCGGTTTGGGAGTACTTTTGTTGGCGCTTTTTGGGCTTTACGGTTATTGGAAAATTTTTATCCAGAGCCAGCTGCTAATTCCAATCCCAGCGGCAACCACAACGTCGCCGACATTACCAACAACGGGAGTGGTCACTACCGCCACCCCGATAAAATTTTTTAATAAACTGCCAAATAAAGAAGTTACGATTGAAATTTCTTCCAAAACTTCCGCCTCCCTGCTTAACGCTTTAAAATCCGAAGCGGCAATGGAAGAAACAAGGGGCGCGATTAAACAGGTTAAAATAACTTATCAGGGAAAACCGATAACCACCGAGGAATTCTTAGATTTAATGCTTATCTTCGCGCCGCAGAATTTTCTGCTAAATTATGAAAGCGAATTCGCCTTGGCGTTTTTCGCTCAAAAAGAAGGGGCGCGGCCGATTTTAATTCTTAAATCTAAAAAAAGAAGCGAAACAGAAACTCAAATGAAAGATTGGGAAGCCAAAACTTTGGCAAGCGATATTTTTCCGTTATTTTTAAATAGCGGCCAACTTCCGAAGGCCTTATCGCCGTTTAAATCGTATTTATTTATCGGCCAGCCGGTGCGCTATTTGAACGTAAGAATATCGTTTGCCTCGTTAAATTACGCCATCTACAACAACTTTCTTATTTTTACCACCTCAAGCGCCGGAATGTTCGTCGTGCTTCAAGATTTAACCGGCCAGAGCGTGTCGGCAAATTATTTGGAAAATTTAAAAGCGTCAATCAACGAATTTGTCAGGTAAATAAATTAAACTCTGTCCAGCGCCCCCGCGCTGGCGGGGCGAGAATGAGCAAAAATATTTTTTTCTTTCGCGGGAATATTACTTGGAAAAATTGGTGTGGATAAGTGCCTATTGACTTTTTGCTAAATATAGAATATTATTAAATCAAGTTTTGTTTCTGATCTAATAAAGTTCCGGTTCGCCGGAATTAAAGGTCATCCGCCGACTATTTAGCTCTTTATTTTAAAACTAAACGGTTCTCGTAACCGAGATTGGAAACTAGACACTTAGGATCGTTAAAAGCGGATAACGAATCCAAACAAGGGCGACCAACACCCATTAAACAACAATGTTTCACGGGTTCTAACGGCGCCCTTTTTCGTTTGTGGTCAAAATTTTCAAATTACGTATTTAGAATCGATCGGTTTTTAATACGTAATTTGAAAATTTTGTAATCCACAAACAGAACCCCGTTCACTTTTTACCAAGAAAAAGAAACTGGTTTCGGCCTAAGAAAATACTGCTAAGAACTTGCGACATGCGCGAGCGAATAGCTCACCCCTTATTGGGCGCAGCGTGTCGCCAATGAATTTAATCGTAAAAAGTGAATGGGGGGGTCATTTTCCTAATAAATGGACGAAGCAGATTACCGTGGTTTATTTTGGAAAATTAATAGTGAGTCATCGTTTGACAATTTTTTTTAAACCTTTAAACTACTAAACAATTGATCTTTAAGATATAAATCGCGGGAGATTCGAAATGCAGATACTTTTGGAATTTCTTGGCTTTACTTCACTTACGAGCAGTTTGTGGAATGCCGCTTCCTATCTGGCATTCATAGCTATTATTATTGGTGTTTTTTGGGAACGATACCGCAATTGGCTTATCACAATTGGAGCGATGGCGCTTGCCATTTACGCAGCAGCATTTTTAAAAAATACGCTTCTGACAACGCTGCAAATCGTGATTACTATTTCCGGGATTCTTCAATTGTGCCGAGTTTCACGAAATTCGGCAATGCGCATAATGATCGGATGCACCGTTGCCGCATACTTTTTTCTCATCTTTAAAAACGCCATTGCAGATGCTTGGTCATTTGTCGGTTCTTTAGGCCTTTTAGGGATTGCTTTTGGCCTGACAATACTGCCAAAGCGTTACGGCTTCCTTGTTATGGCCGCGGGTGGACTGCTTCTCGTCGCATATTCTTTCATTATCAACGCCTGGGTTTTCTTTTTTCTTAATATTTTCTTTTTTGTGGCTAACCTTCGTACTTGGAATAAATGATCTATTTTAATCGGGACTTTCCCCGATTTTTTTATTGAGTTATCTTTCCTTGATTTTTAATAGGACATTTGCTACTCTAAAACCAATGTTAAATGACCAAACTTTATTCGAATTAAAAACCGCCCTTTTAAAAGAGCGGGATTTACTTACCAAAGAGCTTGAAACCATTGCCGCGCCCGACCCGAATCTTCCCGGCGATTGGGATATTAAACACGAAGAATGGGAAGAGAACGAAATTACCAGCAAAGAAGAACTGGAAGGCGGGATAAGCGTTAATGAGTCCGACGAAGATATGAAAAATAAGGCTCTTTCCGACCGCCTTGAGTTGCGGCTTAAAGAAGTAAATGACGCATTAAAAAGAATGGAAGACGGAACTTATGGCGTTTGTGAAACCTGCCAAAAAGAAATCTCCATAGAACGCTTAAAAGCCAACCCAGCCGCTAAAACAGACACGGAACACGCTAAATAGTATTTTGTATTTAGTATTTTGTATACCAAATACCAGATACAATATACTAGATACAATATACTAGATACAAATCTTATGTCATCAAAATTATATTCCGCCGCCCTGCACGGCATCAACGCGAAAATTGTGGAGGTCGAGTGCGATT
>CAZBVM010000034.1:0-1810 GCA_964495505.1 uncultured Candidatus Saccharibacteria bacterium
AAGCGCCGATTATCGAGGTAACGAAAATCGGCCATATCGTTATAATTGCGTAATAACCAAAATCGTTTAAAAATGCGCCCAAAGAAAAAAGCCAAACTGTCTTTTTATTTTCACCCATTAATATATATTTAATATATTAATTACATAATAACTTTTTTATGAGATAATTAAAATATATGGTTTTAGTTGACTCAAAAAGACCTTTCTTTTGGATATCGGCAGTTCTTATTGTATTCTTTGCCGGAATTATTATTTATCAGCAATATCAAAAAATCATTAATAAAAATCAGGTTGTTGTTTATACCGGTGTCGGCCAAATAAAAATTAACGTTGAGTACGCCAAAACACCAGAAGAGTTTAAAAAAGGCCTAATGAACCGACCAAAGCTTTCTAAAAATTCTGGAATGCTTTTTGTTTTCCCCGATGAAAAAATCAGAGAATTCTGGATGAAAGACACTTTGATTCCGCTTGAAATCATGTTCGTAGATACCAAAGGCCGCATTAGTGAAATAACGGCTATGGAGCCATGCGCGCCCGATGTCTCAACCTGCCCAATTTACACCTCAAAATTGCCGGCGCGTTTTGCTATTGAAGTTAACGCCGGTTTTCCCGAGCGCGCAAGAATTATTGAAGGCGATATCTTGGAAATCTCCGGATTTTAAGATTTAATATCAAGTAAAAAATTGTGGCATTCTACGACGATCGTCAAAATACGCTGTAATTTTTAAATTTACGCGAACGCAAATAATTCCTATAGGATTTTAATGCGTTCTAACAAACAAAAAATCGGCTTATATAAGCCGATTTCTGGTAAATTACATATTAACAAGCGATCGATTTTAAATACGTAATTTACAAACACTTGACAAATTCTGTGGAATTGATATAATGTAATTAATGCTGAGGGGGAGGTCGTTTCGGCGGAGGGCTGGGTAAAAACTATATTCCAGCTCGCCGACAATCTCCTCTCAGCAGATTTTTTTATTTCAAAAGATAAGTCAGAGTTACGCTCACTTTTATTTCTTGAGTTCCGGGTTCTATTTGTGGCGCCGGAGCCGCTCCGCCTTTAACAGCCATGGCTTCAAAAAATATCGGGGGTTCACCGGAAAATCCTTCACTAAATCCGACTAATCTTCCTAACCGGAAACCGGCGGTTGAGCTCGTAAGCGCCGCTTTTTCTTTTGCAATCCTTACCGCTTCTTCGCGGGCTTTATTTTTTAACTCCTCGGGCTTATCCACAAAAAGAGAGACCGAATCTATCCGATTGGCGCCACTGTTAACCGTGCCGTCTAAAATTTCGCCGATTTTATCCAGATTCCTGACCGTAACTGTAAGATTTTGATTTAAAACATAACCAACTAAAGAAGATTTACCTTTGTTATATTCGTACTTCGGAGATAGAGAATAATTGCTTGTTTTAATATCCACTTCTCCAATTCCCTTATCTTTAAGAAACTTAATAACGGCATTCATTTTTGACGAATTCTCGTTTTGAACAGCGATAGTGTCTTTGCCTTCGGTAACAAGGCCGATATCAACTTTAGCTGTGTCCGGCGCGGCTTTCATTTTGCCTTCGCCGGTAAAACTGACCGTCTGGTAAATATTGGTTGCTCCGGCGTTGCGATAGTTGTTCCAAGCGTTAATTAATTGATTAAAACCGGCAAAAATCAAAAATAAAGCCAATAAAACAAAGGTTGCCAAAACAACTCTCTGTTCTAATTTCGGTAGTTTATTGTAATCTAGTGACATATTTTTTTAAATATTTAATTAATAATTCATTGGAAAAGAAAATGAAATTTTAAAATTGTCG
>CAZBVM010000034.1:1820-4723 GCA_964495505.1 uncultured Candidatus Saccharibacteria bacterium
GTGACTGGAGTTCAGACGTGTGCTCTTCCGATCTTTCATTTTCTTTTCCAATTATACAACATATATTAAATTTCGGAAATATCGCGTTTGCTTGCAAAGTATAGCAGCCAGTCAAAGAAAAGTCGTATTTTTTTGGCTGCGCCAGGCATTTTGTTTAGATAATTAAATCTCCAAATCAACCAGGCAATAGGCCCGCCAAATCTTATAAACCTGGATCCAATTTGAGCTAATGCCCGCCATTTTCCAATAGAAACCAAGTCGCCCCTATGAAAGTAATTAAAAGATTGAAGCGGCCGGCTTGAAACTAAACGGGCAACGTTTTCCCCGACAAATTTGCCTTCTTCGGCGGCTACTTGAGCCGAGGTTGGCAAAAGTCCGAACTTTTTATCGGCAAACGCTGCTAAGTCGCCTAAAACAAAAACTTCCGGGAAATCTTTAAGATTAAGCGACGGTTCAACAACAATCCGGCCTTTTTGGCGAGGTAACTCCGGTGTCATTGTTATCTGCGACGGCAAAACCCCCGATGTCCAAATAGCGGTGCGGCTTTTTATTGCTTTGCCGGAAGCACAAACAACTCCTTGTTCCGTCACTTCGACGCAAGAATCTTTTAAAATGACCTTAAAACCTTTTTTTTCTAAAATTTTAAGCGCTTTTTTAGCAAAACTTGGATGAAAAACCGAAAGTAATTTATCGCCCGCTTCAATAAGATGAAATTCAACGGCATCCTCGGGAATGCGCGGATATTCTTTATTTATTTCTTTTAAAAATTCGTGGATTTCCGCTCCCAATTCAACACCAGTGGCGCCACCTCCGATAACCACAATTCTTAAAATATCTTTTTGACGCGCCGAATCTTTTTCATTATTGGCTTCGTCAAAAATATGAATCAAATGATTTTTTAGGCGCGCGGCATCTTTAATATTTTTAAGCGTGAAAGAATTTTCGTAAGCGCCAGAAATCCCAAAAAAATTAGTGCCAGCGCCCAAAGCCATAATAAGATAATCGTAAGAAACTTCGCCGTGATTTGTAACAATGGACTTTTTAAACATATCAACGCTTAAAACCTCGGCTTCCAGATGTTCTGTTCGTCCTTTGGCAATATCGCGAATCGGAAAAACAATGTCGCTCGGATCAATACCGCCGGTTGCCACTTCGTGGAGAAGCGGAGTAAAAACAAAATAATTATTTTTATCCACTATCAAAATATCGTAATTCTGCCAGTTTTTAACGTTTTTATAAATACTTTTTAAGGCAAACAAACCGCCAAACCCGGCGCCTAAAATAACAATTTTTTTTCTTGAAACTCCCATGAGAAAAAACTCAAGTACTTAGAATTAGGTTGAATACATAGTAGAGTATATTATCAATACTAAACAAAATCAAAAAAATAATTTTGTGATGTTTATGTTTTCCATCTTATTTGGCTGCGGGACAGGGAATCGAACCCCAATTTTCTGGTTCAGAGCCAAACGTCCTACCATTAGACGATCCCGCAAAATAAAAACGGTTCAATTGAACCGTTTTTATTTTACCACAAAAATTAATTATTTCAAAATTCAACAAATTTAGTATTTTAACCTAATATTGACTTTTTCAGAAATTTCCTGCAGCCATTTTTCATGACGATCAACCCCGTACAACATCTCACTTCATTCGATGTCTACGGGGCATGCTTTATGAGACAACCTAACCATTCTTGCCCCGTTAGTTACGAAGTAACTTTTACGGGGTCCTGAAAATAGGTGTCGGCTTTTTGGGCATAAGTATCAATAGAAGTCAGAAGATCTGAAAAGTCCTTTCTCATTTCCTCCTTAAAACTTTCGAGTTCTTCCTTAGCGGGAAAAACCGCTCTCTGGGCTTTAATAATTTTAATAATATCATCTTGAGTAAGCATTTTTTCATTTTATTATAACTAAAATTTCATGTCAAACCTTCAAATATTTCCTTATTGCGAACCAGCTTGAGAATACGCCCAAAATTATGCCGCCTAAAGTTTGAAAAAATAGGAATTGCCAAAAATTATCGCCGAGATAATTTACCAGATTAATTTCCGGTAAAAAGTTAAATAATTTCGGGCCTAAAACAGCAACGCCGGGAATAATTACCATAAAAGCAAACGCCGAAGACGCCAGTCCATGGAAAACTCCTTCAACGATAAACGGACCCCTGACAAACCAATTAGAGGCGCCGACAAGCTTCATTATGGTGATTTCCTCGCGCGAGGAATAAATTGCCAGTCGCACGGTATTAAAAGCCACAAGAAACGCTATGAGGGCCAAAACCAAACCAGCGGCCAAGCCGCTTCGGCGCAAAACGCTGATTATATTGCTTAACCTTTCTATTACGAATTTGTTTTCCGCGTAATTGACCTTGCTGACAATACTCTCAAATTGATTTTGGCCGAGAAAAGAAGCGACTGTTCCGTAATTTGAAGCGTCTTTCGCCAAAACATTCAAACTGGCTTCAAGAGGATTATCGCTTAATTCCTGAATTGATTTTATCAATATCTCGTCGTCTGAATGGCGTTTTTTAAAAATTTCTAAGGCCTCGCTCGTGGAAACATATTCAACATTTTTCACCTCTTCTAAATTTTCCAGTTTCGATTTTAAAGCGAGAATATCCGGTTCTTTTGCATCTAAGTTGAAATAAACGCTGATATCAACCTTCTCTTCAAGAATGTTCAAAACCGAAGTTAATACCACGTTTAAAAGAAAGATTGATGTCCAGGCCAAAAGCGTTACTGTCATTATCAAAACAGTGGCCGTACTAAGCCAGCCATTCCGCCGGAAATTTATCATCCCCGATTTTATTATGCGACTTAGTGTTATAAACATAGTTTTAAGAAAGGATGTAGCGGCCGGGGTTTTCATCCCTTGCGACCACGCCGCCCTCCAAGCTTACCA
>CAZBVM010000035.1:0-3913 GCA_964495505.1 uncultured Candidatus Saccharibacteria bacterium
CGTTCATTCTGTAAATAAAAAAAACCATAAGCACTATCGACAAGACCAAAAAGACCCAACTTATTCTGCTTAGGTAAACGCTAACTCCGAGAGGCAGAAAAACAGCCAGAACCGGAATACACGCGGGGCATGCGCCGAGAAGCACGCCGCCGACTACTTTGGTTAAATTCAAATCAATAATTGCGCCGTGAGGGTTTTTTATTATGTCGGAAGATACCAAGGGTTTATCGGTTACGGTTAAAATACCCTTCCATTCCGGCTTTTTTGATTCTTCGACAAAGATATTATTAATTTCTTCAACCGAAGTTTTTCGCTCGGCAATAAAAGTGAAATCCAGTATTGAACCCGAAGCTACCGGCACTCGCAAAGCCAATCCATCAAATTTATCTTTCATTCCGGGAATCGCTTTGGCGGTTGCAATAGCCGCGCCGGTTGTGGTAGGAACCATATTTAAAGCTGCTGCCCTGCCACGCCGTGGATCTCTTTTGCTGGGACCATCAACCAAATTTTGAGAAGAAGTGTAGCCGTGAATTGTGTTTAAAAGCGAGTATTTTATGCCGGGTCTTACAATCATCACCGCGGCCACCGGCGTAATCGCATTGGTGGTACAGGAGGCGTTGGTAGTGATTTTTGAGCGGGCCAGAGCCGCCTCGTTCACATTGGGGGTGGCGGTGATGGTTTCTCCCTCATCATGAGCAGGAGCGGAAAGAACAACTCTTTTCGCTCCCGCATCAAGATGCGCCTTGGCTTTGTCATAAGATGCAAATCTTCCTGTTGATTCAATAACTACATCAATATCAAGGTCTTTCCATGGAAGTTTTGACGGCTCCGGCTCGCTCAAAACAAGAATTTCTTTACCGTTAACTGCCAAATAGTTCCGCGTCAGTCCGCGTTCAGTCCGTGTAAATCCGCGAATTTCCGCGGGAAATTGACCGTAAACACTGTCAAATTCCAAAAGATAGGCGAGATTATTAAGATCGCCTAAATCATTGAAAGCGATAATGTCTAACTCCGGCAAGGCAAAAGCAATTTTGAAAAATTGCCTGCCGATTCGGCCAAATCCGTTGATGGCTATCCTCAATTTTTTATTTTTCATATCCGTAAACCCGATTAGAAACGCCAACCTGTTGAAGTTAAACTTCAACAGGTTGGCGTAGTCGTTAATTTAGCCCCAGCAAAACGTCAACCTTTGATTTATCAAATCCAACAATAACTTTTCCGTCAATTTCCACCGTCGGCGTACTCAAGAGCCCGCCGCTTTTTTGCATCATCTCTTCGCGTGCTTTGGCATCCTCTCCCACATCTTTATTTTCATACTCAAATCCTTTTTCATGAAGATAGTCCTTGAGCATTTTGCAGGAAGGGCAAGTGGATGTCGAATAAATAGTTATTTTATGTTCCATAAAATTCACATTATTTCTTTAATTTTATTTTTTAAATTGGCCCTCGACCATCAGGCCGATTTTATTCAGTGCAACAGGAAAGTTTGCTTACATCTTTTCTGAAGGACTGCGCGACCCACTTGATTGATTCGGCCATCGTGGGGAAAATGAATGTATTTTCAATAATATCGTCCAGTTTCATTCTATTTTTAACGATAAAACTCGCCATAGAAATAATTTCGTCCGCTTTGGCGCCAGCCATATGAATGCCGACAACCTCTTCTGTTTTGGCGTCTATCGCCATTTTAATTAAGCCGTCTGCTGATTCTAAAATGTGCGCTTTTGGAACAAGCTCCAAACTTAAGGTGCGGCAGCTGCAGGTAAGCCCGCTTTGCTTGACGATTTGGGCGTCGGTGAGGCCGACGCTTACGAGCGGCGGGTCGGTAAAGATGGCGTGAGGTACTGCGCGAAAATCAACTTTGATGCCCTTATTTTCCAAAAGATTAGACGCAGCAACAAAGCCCTCTCTACCGGCAACAGTTTCCAGTTTAGGATTGACTTCCTCGCCCGACTGATCCATCACATCGCCCGCTGCGTAAATATGAGGCGTTGAAGTTTGCATCGTCTCACTAACGATAATGCCACCCCTCTCGGCAATCTTTACTCCGGCCGATTCAAGGTTTAAGGAATGAGTATTGGCTCTGACGCCGGTTGCCACCAATATTTTTTCCGCCTTGATTATCGTTTCTTTGCCATGCACATCTGCTTGAACCTCGATGAGACCGTCATGTCGGCTCACCCCGTTAGAAGTAGCCGCGCCGCGGTCCTCTGGACTCGCGACTTCGTCGCGAGCGCGACTTCTAACGGGGCTAACGTTTTTTGTTTGAACTGAAGTATGGATTGTAATTCCCTCTTCTTCTAATTTCTTTTGGAGAAAGTTGGACAATTCCGGCTCTTCGCGATCGGCGATCCTATCGGCTGATTGCAAAACAGTCACTTTTGTGCCAAAGCGGTTGTAGATTTGGGAAAACTCAAGACCCAAAGGCCCGCCGCCCAATATGATCATTGACTTGGGCAATTCTTTTAAGCTCAATGCTTCAATATTGGTCAAATAATCCACGCTATCCAATCCGGGAATCGGCGGAATAAAAGTGGATGATCCAGTTGATATTAAAAACTTTTCTCCTGTAATTTTCTCCTTGCCCGCCGTAGCTTTAGCGGAGGCGGGGCCATTCACCTCAACGGTATGCTCGTCAAGAAATTTAGCATCCCCTTCCTTAAGGGTGACATAAACCAAAAATTTGAGAGTGCCGGCATACGCCTTGCCTTGAAGTTTGCTGATAAGAGCGTCTTTTGACTCAACTACTTTTTTAAAGTCTAAGTCAGGTATGCTATCGGCTACGCCGTCATACTTGCTATGGCGCGCGTTCCAATAACTTTCGGCAACAGTAAGCAATCTTTTGGAAGGCATGCAACCGACATTAATGCAGGTGCCGCCAAGAGGCACTTTGCCGCCAGATATCATCAACGTCTTAATCTTTAAACTATCTGCCTTAATGGCCGCGGCAAATCCTGCCGCTCCGCCACCGATGATAATAAATTGATAATCGTATTGGTTTGCCATCCCGTTAGAGACAGATTGCGACTCTGTCGCAATCGTGCCGAGTTAATTTCTAATTACTTCCCGTTTAAGTACAATGGCCGCCGCTTTTTAGTTCTAGATGCGCGCTATGTTTCTAACGGGATTGTGTTACTTGTCTTTTTACGGTATCAAAAAGAGGCGACTCTTTATCAATGCGGTAATAAACGATTTTAAAATCTCTCCTTGACTTCACCAGACAGCATTTTCTAAGCGCCTTGAGCGAGTGAGAAACAGCGGAAACGGAAACTCCCACCAACTCGGCGATATCTGACACGGATAGCTCTTTGTGTTTGCACAGTAAATAACAAATCCTCATTCTCGTTAGATCGCCGAGAATATTAAAATCACAAGCGCATTTTATGAGGGCTTTTTTATTGGTAAGCTCTTTTTTTATTCTGTTTTTAGTTTTTATATCCATATCCATATTAAAGTTGCATATTTATTCAAATGATAATCAAACTACTGACATTTCGCAATAAATATTTGTGGATTAAATTTCAGGGGGAAGAACGATGGTCGTTCTTCCCCCCGTGTTCCAACCCTCGCTCCTTCTAATAAGGGGAGGGCTCGGTACGGCAGCCCTCCGAACAGTGGGCTACCGCGCGCAGGAACCACTTTTTGCGCTGTGGCATGGCTTTGACCTCCTTTCTTCTGTGAGTTGCTATCAACCAACAGACTCTTTCCCTCCGTTGGTAATTTAGCAACCCATAGCAAGACAAGCAGGCGTTATCGTTTGAACAACCATTCAAGTATACTATCGAGCGTATACAAAGTCAACGGTCAATGTGGATAAAAAATGGCCCCCTTCCGGGGGTCACTTATTTTCCATCGCTGGGCATTTCTTTCAGCAACGCCTCGGTTCCTCCTCTGGTGCCGACCCTGGCGACAT
>CAZBVM010000036.1:0-3640 GCA_964495505.1 uncultured Candidatus Saccharibacteria bacterium
CTACTTCTATCTTATTAGCCCAATCTTCAAGTTTTGTAAAGAGCATTAACCGGCCGTTTTTAGTAACATGTTTCTGGATTCCGGAAATTAATCCGCCGATGGCAACCTTTTGGCCCATTAATGATGGTTTAATTTTTTGAATCAGTAAAGATTTTTTTTCCATTATCTCTCTATATTCGTTAGTTGGATGCTCCGTTGTGTAAAGCCCAAGCAGTTCTTTTTCCCAAGCTAATTTTTCTTTTTTTATTGCTGGTTCAGCCGGAACTAATTTTAACGGCGCTAAACTTGAATAAGAATCAAAAAGCCCTATCTGCGACGAGTTATTTTTTTTGCCCAGGTCTTTAGAGTATCTCAACAATTCTTCTACGTTTATCAAAAGTTTTCGCCTTTCACTAAAAGCGTCAAACGCTCCGCATTTTATTAAGGCCTCAAGCGATTTTTTATTCAAATCCTTTGCCGGTACTCTTTCTATGAAATCGGAAATACCAGAAAACGCGCCGCTTATTTCTCTTTCACCAATAATGCTTTCTATTGCATTAGTGCTTAAGTTTTTAATTGCTGAAAGACCGAATCGGATTTTTACTCCGCTGTCATTTTTAATCAGCGTGAAATCTTCTAAACTTTCATTAATATCCGGTGGCAGTATTTCTATCTCCATTTTTTTAACTTCATTAATAAGCACTGCTACACGGTCAAGGTCAAAACTTTCAGCGTTTAAAAGCGAGGTCATAAATTCAGCCGGATATTTGGTTTTAAGATAGGCCGTCTGGTAAGCGATTAAAGCATAGCAAGCGCCGTGCGAGCGATTAAACCCGTAGCGGGCGAAAGGTTCAACGTATTGCCATATTTTTTCGGCCGTGGCTTTTGAAATACCGTTATTTACCATGCCGCTTATAAGTTTTCCGGACTGCTCGTCTAAAAGTTTTTTGATTTTTTTACCGACGGCTTTTCTTAAGATGTCGGCTTCAGCGAGAGTAAAGCCGGCAAGCTGGTTGGCAATTTGCATCAATTGTTCCTGATAAACGGCGATGCCGTAAGTATTTTTTAAAATTGGTTCAAGTTTCGGGTGAAGATAAACGACTTTTTCTTTGCCGTGTTTTCTGGCAATATAACTCGGGATAAATTCCATCGGACCGGGTCTGAAAAGCGACACCATAACGATTATATCTTCAAGCTCGGTTGGCACCAGCTCCTTAAGATACCGGCGCATGCCGCTTGATTCGAGCTGGAAAACGCCGGTAGTATCGGCTCGCTGCAAAAGTTCAAATGTTTTTTTATCGTCAAGCGGTATGTCATAAATATCTAACTTTTCCCCGTAATTTTTTTCCACCAGATTAAGCGTTTTTTCAATTATTGTTAAATTTCTAAGCCCTAAAATATCCATTTTTAAAAGACCGAGCGCTTCAACCGAACGCATTTCATATTGAGTAACAAGCGCCTCTTCGCCGCCTTTTGAAGAATGAGCCCACTGAAGCGGCATATAGTCGGTAATGGGATTTTTTGTTATCACAATGCCGCAAGCGTGAGTTGAAGCATGGCGCGCCACTCCCTCAAGTTTCTTTGCTGTTTGGATAAGCTGACGCGCCTGCGGATCGGTATCAATTGCTTGTTTTAATTCGGCGACGTTTCCGGCGGCTTTTTCCAAAGTTACTCCCGGTCCGAACGGCACCATTTTGGCTACTTTATCGCAAAAACCATATCCAAAACCTAAAGCCCGGCCAGCGTCGCGGATAGCCGCTCGAGCGGCCATTGTTCCAAAAGTAATAATTTGAGCCACATGTTCGTGGCCGT
Source organism: uncultured Candidatus Saccharibacteria bacterium (assembly GCA_964495505.1). GTDB lineage: Bacteria > Patescibacteriota > Minisyncoccia > UBA10092 > UBA10092 > JACPHB01. The sequence goes on from CAZBVM010000036.1 coordinate 1,792, forward strand.
ATTTTTTTGAGATATATTCCAAAATTTCGTTGCGGCGGTGGTCGGCAAAATCAAGGTCAATATCTGGCGGCGCGATTCTGTCAGGATTTAAAAACCTTTCAAAAAGCAAAACGTATTTTATCGGGTCAATATTGGTAATGCCGATAAGGTAAGATATAAGGGACCCGGCGGCGCTGCCTCGGCCGGGGCCTACGGCAATGTTTTGGCTTTTAGCGAACTCAACAATATCCCAGACGATTAAAATGTAAGAAGCAAAACCAGTTTTTTTAATAACTCCCAATTCAAATTTAAAACGATTTGCTAAATCTTCCGGAGCTTCTTCCGGCGCATTGTAGCCGTATCTGTTCCTAAGGCCTTTAAGGGCAAGTTTTTCCAAGTAACTTTCAGCGGTGAAATTTTCCGGCCCGCCTGCGGAACGGGCGGGCAGTTCAAAATGAGGAAATTGCAATGTTCCGAGTTCAAATTCAAAATTAACGGCATCGGAAATTTTTCCCGTATTTTCAATGGCTTCCGGGAAATCTTTAAAAAATTCAGCCATTTCTTCCGCTGACTTTAATGAAAGATTGACGCCTTTTACTGACAGCCGGTTAGCGTCGGAAATTTTATTGCCGGTGCCGATTGCTAAAAGCACGTCGTGATAATCTTCGTCTTCTTTTGATATATAGTGAACATCATTAGTCGCTGCCAATGGAATTTCTAATTTTTTGGAAAGTTCCGTTGTTTTCAAAAAGATATCCGGGTTTTCTTTGTCTGTAAAATGCGGTTGAAGCTCAATAAAAAAGTTGCCTTTACCAAAAATATTTTGATATTCCAAAGCGGCAGTTTCCGCATTTTTAGTTTGATTTATTGTTAAAAAATGAGAAATTTCAGAATTTCGGCAACCGGAAAGGCAGATAAGGCCTTCGGCATGTTGGCGCAGCAAATTTTTATCAACTCTCGGTTTGTAATAAAAACCGTCAAGATGAGCCTTGGTAATAAGCTCCACAAGATTTTTGTAGCCAACCCCATTTTTTACTAAAAGGGTCAGATGATAGCGTTTATTGTCGGGAGCGTTGGTTTTATCGCTCATACTGCCGCTCGCTATATACATTTCGCATCCGATTATCGGTTTTATCCCGACTTTTTTAGCTTTTTGGAAAAATTCAACCGCGCCGTAGAGCGCGCCATGATCGGTTAAAGCCAGCGAGTCCATGCCCAGTTCTTTCGTTTTTGCCACCAAGTCATCAATCTTAATCAGGCCGTCAAGCAAACTATAGTGGCTATGGACGTGAAGGTGAGTAAATTTCATAAAAATCAAAAATCAAAAATTACAATTTAAAATCTAAAATCATTTTAACATTTTAACATTTTCAAATTTTTAAAACAAAAAAATTTAAAAATGAAACCTTAAAATTATTGTTTATGTTATAATATATATTAATGCGGTAAGTTAGTTATTTTAAAAAATATGATAGGAAATGAATGTGGACGGCTGGCACACGCTTGAAGTTACACTTGAAGAGAACCCCAGAAGACACCCCTTATTTCCTGAAGATACTTGGCGTATTACGTTTCGGTGCCCATACTGCCACATTCAGGCACAAGCGACGTTTTCTGAGAAATACTTGCGAATGTTGGTGCGCGCATTATCGTGTATGCAATATAGCTGCAAATGCCGGGCCTGGACCGGTTTCTACGTACTCTTAGTACCTGAGACTTTTGTTGCCGGAGCCGCTATCACTATAAAGACCTGTCCGCCCGAACAATCACCATAGCCGGCAATCCGGCTTTTAATCCCAATATTTTTATGAAAAAGCTCCTTTCTGGGAGCTTTTTATTTTTCATTCACCAAAAATATTTTTTTTTTATT
>CAZBVM010000037.1:0-2894 GCA_964495505.1 uncultured Candidatus Saccharibacteria bacterium
ATCCCGTAGCTAAAAACAGCCCGAGAAGTATAAAATATTTTCGTGACATTTTTATGTAAATTAATTAATTTTAATCAAAACTGCTGGAATTCGATTTCCGGAATCGGAAACTTTTTGATTTCGGGAATCAATAATGTCCACAGCTGTTAATTTCATTATAACCGATTAAACTTCATTGTCTATACTAATCTGTGGATAAGTTAATAACTATAACTATCAATCAAAATTCCTTTTTGGTCGCGGAGTTCTATTATATCGTGCAGCGAATCAAAAATCGGATTATTGTTGCCGGTGTAAATTTTCCATTCTTTGTAAAAATCGCTGTCGCCGCGATGACTCGCGACGCATGAATTGTAATTCATGTTTTTTTCCGCCCACTGGCGGCATTGATAAGAGGATTTGTTTAAATCATTTTCATTTGGCGTTCGGCAATAGTTCGCGCGAAGTATCAAATCCTGGCAAGCGCTGTCAAGGCCGGTTAAATCCGCAAGCTTGAACCCACCGGGGCAATAATCAAGCGAATAACCCAAGCTGTATAAGTTGTTAAGCCAGCCAAAACAATTATTGGCGCGAAAATTCATCGCCAAATGGCTTAAACCGACAGTAATATCCGCCGAGTCGCCGCTTGAAAGCCAAATATCGGAAGACACAACGTCAAATTGAGGCAGAGCGACTCCTTTTCCGATAATGGTCTCGCCCTTTTGGGCGCTTTTAATTTTCCAGCCAGTTATGTTGATTTTTTCTTGGGCGGAAAAATACGACGCCCGCAAACTGATTTCATTTTTTCCGTAACGGGAAACGCTGCCAATACTGACTTTCGCATCAGTAGACACGGCCAGCGTTGATGTTGAAGTTGGCGGCTGGCTGTAAAAATAATTTGACGCCTGTTTTATTGAAATTTTTGGAAAAAACGATAACGAAAAAGACCCAGATTTTAACATTTCCGCCGCATAGGGCAAACCGACAAAAATAACAATGAGAACCAGTATCAATAAAATCAATCCAAAAACAAATCGAAACTTCATAAATTTATTTCAGAAGTTGCGAGAGATGTTTCAATGTCTCGCCCAAAGAACCGATAAGCTGCAAAATGGCCGCAAGATTTTTTACGCGAGAGTTTAAAGAAGAGGTGGAAGTTGCGGCCGGAAGTGAGGGCATTGAGGCCTGAATAGTATATTTAGTGTTTGTATTAACACAATCAATTATCCATCCTTCTATCGGGAAATCTGAAGGACTAAGCGTAACTGTACCGCTTGATACTGATGTAAGACATGGTGGGGTATTCGGACCACCGCCAAAAAAGGTACTTTGACTGTAATCACTGCAAATTTTACCTCCGGCGCAACCTATCAAAAACGAGCCGACGCCATCCGGATCGGTCACCGTTACATTATATTTAGTATTATCGTACTGGCCGGGAAATAACCTTGTGGCAGTTAAATTGCTATTGCCAGCCCCGCCTGAGACCGTTCCTGATGTAGTAAAAGATTGGCCGTCGCTGCGCGAAAGATTCCCGCTACTATCTTTTGACATGGCTTGAAAATAATAGGTGGTTGCAGCTGTCAAACCGCCGATTTCAGCGCCGGTAAAATTCACAGAATGAGAAGTGGCCAAAGTATTATCAAGATTAGTAACCGCTCCGTAAGAAGATGTTAAACCATAATAAATTTGAGTATTCGCTGGTTCATTTGTTGTCCAAGTAATGGTAGCAGAGGTTGAAGTAATATTAGCAACTTGAATACCGGAAATAACCGGAGGAGTGGTATCTGTAACAGTGGTAGTGATGGTAGTAGCTATGGCAGTCGTTGTTGTAGTTGTGGTTGTTGCTGTAGTTGTTACTGGAGTTGTTGTTGTTGTAGTGGTGGCCGCAGTTGGAGTCGAAATTGGAGCTAAAGAAGTAACCGATGAACAACTGACAAAGTCGCATCCTAACGCGCCGCAACTGAGATTATTGGATTCTCCGAAACCCTTGGAATCATACGTCGCAATCAATCGTTGGGCAGGATTATTAGTTGTTTTACAATAGTTCTGAAGAAGATAATCATAGATTGTCTTGGTGCAGGCGGTTTTAAGTCCAGAAATTGTGTTTATTCCACTTACGGCGTATTTGGCAAATCCATTGCCAAAGTCAGCGATATCAAAACGAGGAATGTCTGTATATTTATCTTTTATTAGACAAACTCCGGTTGGCACTACGATTACCGATTGAACCGGGACAGGCATTGTTGTGGTAGCTTGCCCTGAGCTTGTCGAAGGGGTTGCGGGGATTTCAATCTTCTTTTGAATGCCGGGAGCAATTAAAAGCCCGGGCGGAATAACGCCGGAAGCCCCGGCTCCTTCGGTAACAAGTTCATTCAACTTAGATAAAGTTTTTGGGCCGACTACGCCGACTGATTCTATGCCCTGTTTTTCCTGAAACTTCCTGACCGCGGCTTCGGTTAAGGGCCCAAAATAACCTGAAATTAAACCCTGGGGATAAATGTCAGGAAACTGTTTTAAGAATTCTTGAAGTTGTTTTACTTCGTCTCCGGTTGCGCCTAATCTTAGCGCTTTGGTAAATTTTAATTCGGTTTTAACCGCTTCAAGCTCGGTTTTGGTTGAAGATACTTCGGCTTGAAGATTTTTTACCTGTTCCTGCAGAGCTTTGATTTGTTCCTGAAGCTGCTGGATTAGGGCTTGGACATCTTTTTGAACGGTTTGAGCGAAAGTTGGATTTATAAAAAATAGTCCAATTATTAAAATAAAAAATACTATTAATGAGGTGATAAGTGATTTTTTCATTTTATTTATTAAAATTAATAATAGGTTGTTTAATTATAACAAAATAAAACTATTATAGATACAATTTTTATATTTGTGTGAAAGCTCTTCCACTATCTTCAATTCTTCCTGGG
>CAZBVM010000038.1:0-2793 GCA_964495505.1 uncultured Candidatus Saccharibacteria bacterium
GCTTCGCGCGGCCGAATCGGTCGGGCAAAAATCGGAAAGTTTGATATTGGTGCCGGGGGCGGGACTCGAACCCGCACGACCTATTACGGTCAACAGATTTTAAGTCTGTCGTGGCTACCAGTTACACCACCCCGGCATATTTATTTTTTGAGGCGTCTATGGGACTTGCACCCATGTATGGGAGTTTTGTGTCCCTACGGGACATCTCCCGAAGGGAGACAGACCTCCGGAGGCGCGGGAGGGAATCGAACCCTCGTATAGTGGTTTTGCAGACCACAGCGTTACCTCTTCGCCACCGCGCCATATTTCTTTTTTAAAATTTCTTTTTGTTGTCATGTTTTTAAAAATCTTTCTTGCATCACTGCTTCGCTTCGAGAATTAAATTCTTGTTGTTCTAGTAATTGTCAAGGCCTGTATCCTCTAGTTGATTTAACCTTACCAAGGTTATGTAACTTTATCCTATTTTCAACATTTTCAGTACTACCAATATAAATATCATTGTTGATTAAACTTCGTAAAATGTATAATGAAGCATTTCATAAGAGTTTTGTGTCCCTACGGGACATCTCCCGAAGGGAGACAGAGCTCTGCCTTGCCACTTGGCTACGAGGCCGAAAAACTAATCATTTTTATTTTCCTTTACTTCTTTTAATATACTTTCTACTTCAGATGCCTCTTCCGGATTTTTATCGTATTTAAAAATTATTTTCGGCACTGGCCTAATTTTTAATTTTTTATTCAATAATTGCTGAATTTGATAGATCGAACGATTTAGCTTGCCGAATAATTCCTTAGATTTGTTGTCGGGCCAAACACTTATGAAAACAACGGTGGAAAACAAGTCCGGTGCGGTCATAACCCGGGTAACTGTTACCAGAACACCCGACCTAACTTCTAAAAAATCAAAAATAATTTTACCAAGCTCAATCCTAATTAATTCGTTAAATCTTTTAACCCGTAGCTCAGTCATCCAAGTTTTTTAAATAATGTAATTATATCACCTATAATGATTTTTGGTTCACCAAAATCAACACTGATTCCAGCTTCTTTGCCAGGTAAAACCTTGCCAACTTCCTTTTTATCGGTCTGTAAGCTAATAATTCTTCCTCCGCCGATAACTGCTTCATTTCTTATAATTTCAATTCTTATCCCCTTCACAATTTCTCCGGAAATCACTTTGCCGCCAACAACCTGCCGGCTTTTTTCCTGGCGGAAAATAGCGAGAACCTCCAGCCGGCCGATTTCTTCCCGTTCGGATTTTGGTTTTAACCTCTCTTCCATTATTTTTTTAGCGTTCTCTATTAGTTCATAAATAACATTTCCAGAAACTATAGTTAAGTTTCGCCAAACACTGACAGCCGGATTAACTTTTACGTTAAAAGCGATAATTATCGCGTTTGATATGGCGGCCATTTTCAGATCGTTTTCACTTACGTTGCCCACCTCCGATTTAAGAATCCTGGCATCCATTTTCAGGAAACTTTCTTTTAAGGCCTCGGCAGAACTTGAAACGTCAGCTTTTATAATTACATAAATCTTATTTTCTTTTTCTTCCGGAGTTTCCTCAAGCGATTTTTCAATGAATTCCCCGATTTTTTTTGCTGTCTTAAGCGCCGTCGTAATAGGTACTTTGTCGGATATAAATTTGTCGCCAACCTGCGGAAGTTCATCAAAACCTACAGTTGCCACTGGCGAAGAAAATGACGCTTTTCTGATTGAGTTTCCCAAAAAATCTTCAATAATTTTAATTTTACCGCCGGCGGTACCGCTTAAAATATAGTCGCCAATTTCCAGAGTACCATCCATTATTAGAAGCGAAACCACAAAGCCGCGGCGAGGATCGAGATTAGTTTCAATAATAATACCTTCAGCCGGTTTGTTTAGAGTGGCTTTTAGTTCGCTTATGTCGGCCAAAAGTTCAATTAAATCCAAAAGTTCTCCGACATTGGTTCCCGGCTTGGCCGCAATTTCAACCGAAGGAATTTTCCCGCCCCAGGATTCAACCAGAACATCATTTTCCGATAATTCTTTTTTTACTTTTTCTGGGTTGGCATCGGGTTTGTCAATTTTGTTGATTGCGACAATAAAAGGCAGTTCGGCTTTTTTGATATGTTCTAAGGCCTCTATTGTTTGGGGCTTTACACCGTCATCAGCAGCGATGACTAAAACGGCAATGTCTGCGGCTTTGGCGCCGCGAGCGCGCAACTTGGAAAATGCCTCATGACCAGGAGTATCAAGAAAGGTGATTTTACGGTTTTTGTGAATAATCTCATAAGCGCCAATATGCTGGGTGATGCCGCCGGCTTCACGCTCGGCGACATTGGTTTTTCTGATGTAATCTAGCAATTTAGTTTTACCGTGGTCAACATGACCCATTATTACCACAACGGGCGGGCGGGGGACCAGATTTTTGTTTTCTGTGTTTGCCATAACCCGCAAATTGTACAATAAAAATTTAAGTTTAGCAAATCAAATTGACTATTATCAAGCGATCGATTTATAACAGTCAATTTACAATAAATTAAATCTGTTTTTTAGATCTAATTCTGTATCTACGCTTTTCACTCTCAAAAATCTTACATAAGGCGTCAGTTCAAACATTTCGGTGATAAAATCAATCTCATCCTTACACTCGTATGGATGAATGAAAACGCTTTTTTGCATAGGGTAAAAGCCGAGCTCTTTTAATTTATAAGCCAGCGCCATTCTTCCAGATTTTTTCTCTTCCGGAATATCAAAAACAACCAAACGCCATAACTGGTCCCATCTAATCGGTTTTTTAATTTCTATTTT
>CAZBVM010000039.1:0-2690 GCA_964495505.1 uncultured Candidatus Saccharibacteria bacterium
AGTTGAACTACCGGGCGAGCGCCTCAGTGGAGGAGGCCAACGAAAAATTGAAGTACGACATTTATTACATTAAAAACCGCTCGCTATTCTTGGATATCCTGATTATTTTAAAAACCGTAAGATTACTATTCAGCAATCCAGAATAAAAAGCGAGAACAGAACGACATGATGAAAAAAATCAAAGAATTTCTTTTTCATAATAAAAGCTCAAAACAAACAATCACTAAAAACGTCTTTTGGCTCAGCGTAAGCCAACTTGCCGGAAGAATTATAAGGTCCGCCATTATTATATACGCCGCCAGAGTCTTAGGGGCAGCCGAATACGGCGTTTTTTCATACGCCTTAGGACTAGCCGGATTTTTTACCATATTCGCCGATATTGGGATTAGCGTTCTTTTAACAAAAGAGGTGGCTCAACAACCCCAAAAAGCCAAAGCCTATTTCGCGGTTTCATTATGGCTGAAAAGTATTCTTCTGCTCGGCACCACCTTGCTTATTGTTTTTATCGCTCCTTATTTTTCAAAAATTGAACAAGCAAAAGCCTTATTGCCGTTCGTTGCCTTATTGGTGATTTTTGACAATCTACGGGAATTTTCAAATGCCTTTTTTAGGGCAAAAGAAAAAATGGAATTCGAAGCGTTGACCACGATTTTTATGAATATCACAATAACTGTTTTGGGATTTATCGCCTTATATTTTTCAAAAAGCGCCGGGGCTATTACTTTTTCTTACGTTGGAAGCGCCGGAGCGGGATTTCTGGCAGCCATATTCATTCTCAGAGAAGAATTCTTGGGAATTATAAAAAATTTCGATAAAAGCTTGATTAGGCCCATCCTAAAATTAGCCTGGCCCATTGCTCTTTCCGGACTGCTGGGAGCATTTATGCTGAATGTGGATATTATAATGCTGGGGTGGTTTAGAACGGAAACAGAAATAGGGCTGTATTCGGCCGGCCAAAAAATTGTCCAACTTCTTTATATTTTACCCAGTATAATAGCAAGTGCAGTTTTTTCTCCCATATCAAGAGCTGTTAAAAACCAAGAATACGCAGTGGTGCGTTCCATTACGGAGAAAAGCGCGTCGTTAATATCTTTGATTGCCCTGCCGCTGATTGTGGGCGGTATTGTCTTGGGAAAACCGATTATAGAATTTCTTTATGGAAACGGATATCTTAATGGCGTATCATCTTTCCAAATATTAATTTTGACAATTTTAATAACATTTTATGGCAGCTTATTTTCAAATTTAATATTGGCTTACGACCAACAAAAAAAGTTTGCTGCTTACGCGGGGCTGGCTTCAATTGGCAATATAATATTCAATGCAATGTTGATACCATTTTGGGGAATAGCCGGGGCGGCGGCGGCGACCCTCATAGTGCAAACTATGTACTATGGTCTTATATGGAAAGCTTTGACTAAAATAATCCCATTTAGAATATTTCCAAATGTAAAAAAAGTGGCGCCGACAGCCGCGATAATGGGGCTTGCGGCGTTTTTAATAAATGAATTTTCTCTTAACGTCATAATAAATATCTTCATCTCGGGAATGATTTACTTTATTATATTATACTTATTAAAAGAAACTATCATTCGAGAAATCGAGGGTGTTTTTATAAAAATAAAATCTAAAAAAGCGTCAATAAACTAAAGTAAATCAATAAAACAGTTTTTCAAGCTTTTTTAAAACAATATCGGGGGTTAAATTATCTTTTACATATTTAAACCCGTTTTCGCCCATTCTCTTAAGATTTTTCTTTTCGTTATAAACACGGTGAATAATATCAACAGCTCCCCGTAAATCGTCGGATTTCGCCGCGTAACCGCAATTCGTCTTCTTGACAAGTTCAAAGCCGTCGCTTTCTTTGTTTAAAAATGCCAGAACCGGTTTTCCGGCAGCGAGATACCCTAAAAATTTACCGGGTAAAAACGGTGTTTTATTTTTACTGCTTAAACAGACCAAGCCCACATCGCTGTCTTTCACCAGATAGGGATATTCTTCTTTGGAAACAAAGGGTTTGATAAGAATATTTGTTAATCCGTATTCTTTTATCAATTTCTCTATTTTTTCCTTTTCCATTCCGTCGCCCACCAAGAGAAAAATGACGTCTTTAAGGTCGGAAATTTTTCTTGCGACTTCAACCAAAAATTCCAATCCCTGAGCCGGCCCCATTATACCGCCAAAAAGAAAGATGAATTTCTCGCCAAGGCCCCACTGCTTTCTGAAGGAAATGTTTTTCGTTAAATTCCTATAAGGCGCCGCGTCCACCCAGTTATAAAGCGTGGCAATTTTACCTTCAGGTACATTTTTTTTCTTAATTAAAAATCGGCGGCCACCTTCCGAATGAAATGTAATTTTATCCGCCTGCTGATAAACCTTTTTCTCAATCCATTCAAAAAGAAGAACTGCCGGCCAGTGCTTAGACCACTTAAGCACTCCTAAATCAAGCGCGTTTTGCGGAAAAATATCCTGGATATTCAAAATGAATTTTGCCCCGTATCTTTTTTTAACCATACCACCAACTAAACCCAAGGGCAGGGGCGGGCTATAAACAATTACTGTGTCGATTCTGCTGGAAATCGTTTCTTTGATTTTTCGAAAAAAAATCCAGGGCAAAAGAAGCTGGGAGAATCCTCGGACGATAAAATTAACCTTGTGGAGCGGTAGGGTTTTAATGCGCAAAACTTTTA
>CAZBVM010000040.1:0-2527 GCA_964495505.1 uncultured Candidatus Saccharibacteria bacterium
TCGGATAGGATAAGTTGACAGGAATTTTTTTTGAGTTTATTCTAATCATTATGTTGGTTATCAGATTACAAAAAGTAGGGAAAATTCATACCGCGACTTTCAGGGTTGTGGTAACTCAAAAAACCGCTGCCGCGAAACGGAAGTATTTGGAACTCTTGGGCAATATCAACCGAAAAACGAAAGCGGTGAGCTTAAACAAAGAAAGAATTTTATATTGGATTTCAAAAGGCGCCCAGCCATCCGATACCGTTCATAATTTATTGATTTCACAGGGCGTAATTTCCGGCGCTAAAATTCCGGTTCATAAAATTGTTAAAACAAAAGCAGCTTGACGGATTATTTGCTTTTTGCTATACTATACGACAATTAGTAGCTTGTCCCGAGCTTGTCGAGGGATTAGGTCGACCTACTAAATCTTTAATCAGTATTTTTATAGAAAAGAAATGGCTAAACCAGTTGATCAGGAATTTCTTGAATACCTTGTAAAGTCAATCGTTGACCATCCAGACGATGTCAAAGTTGATCGCAAGGTTGACGAGATGGGAGTTCTGTTAGACCTAAGGGTTCACCAGGAAGATATGGGCATGCTCATCGGGCGACAGGGCTCTACCGCCAAAGCCCTTCGGACTCTTCTTCGCATAGTTGGCGCTCGCCACAACGCGCGCGTTAACTTGAAGATAGAGGAACCGGAAGGCAGCGCACCTCGTCCCCCTAGAGAAAGTGCCAGAAACATGGATGAAGTTGTTGAAGATTTAAAACAACTTTAACCTACTGATCCGCCCCGCAGTTGCGGGGCGGATTTGTTTTTAGTGGCATTATGGTGATAAAGTAGATATAAAAACCGATCTTTTAAAATGAAAGGCAGAACCAGTGAAACATCTCGGCGGGATTTTACTGTTTGTGTTAATCAGTTTTTTGCATGTTTCCAATTCTTTTGCGATTGAAAAATTCATAATGCTTACCTTTGACGATGGTCCGAGGCCATATGTGCTTAAAGATTTACTGCCATTGCTTAAAAAATATTTCGTGCCCGCCACTTTTTTTATGATCGGAACAGAAATTTTGCAAAAAGAAAAACTTGTAAAAGAGATGTTTGAAAACGGCTATGATATTGAAAATCACAGCTGGGATCATGAAAATTTTGTTAAATTGCTAAAAGAAAATGGCGCTCCGGCAGTTAAATTAAGTTTGGAAAAAACCAATGACGCAATTTTTAAAATTACCGGCCGAAAACCGAAATTTTTCAGGCCTCCCTTATGGGAAATTAACGGCGACATTGAAAAAATTGTCAGAGATCTCAACTTGATACCCATGAAATTAGATAAGCCCGATATTAATACTATGGATTACGCTGATTTTTCAAATCGCCGGCCGGTCGAAATTCTAATCAACAGAGTGAAAAAAAATATTGAACGGCGGGAAAAACAAAATTTTTACCAGCATGTTTTAGTTTTTCACGAACTGCCGATAACAGTTGAAGCCCTGGGGGTTCTTATTCCGTATTTTCAAAGTCAAGGATACAGGTTTCTCCGATTAGATAGGTGAGGAAATAATAATGCATCATCAACATCTAAGTCGGCGAGATTTTCTGTTTTTAATTCCAGCCTTCGTATTAAGGCCAACAGAGGCCATTTCTGAACCGGCTTTCCGACCCGATGAAATAAGAGCGGTATACCTTGGGACTAATAATATTTTTAATGAAGAAAGGATTATAGTATTAGAAAAAATTTTAGCGACCACCAGAGCCAACGGCATCGTCATTGATTTTAAAGACAGTAATGTTTTGCCAACAGATTATCTTGCAAGTTTAGTAAAAAGATTTAAGAAGCATAATGTTTATGTTATTGCCAGAATAGTTGCTTTTCAGGACAGCTATTTTGCCCGCCAGCATCCGGAAATTGCTATTAAGACATCCGGGGGATTTTTTTGGTACAGCGGCCGTAAAGATTGGAAGAGATATTGGCTTGATCCGGCTTCAATTTTGGCGCAAGAGTACAATATCGAAATCGCCAAGCGAGCCATTGATTTATGTTTTGACGAAATTCAATTTGACTATATACGGTTTCCTACCGATGGCAATCTAAAAGATATCCGTTTTCCAGTTTTTAATCCGGCGAAACAAAGCAAGACCGGAGTGATGAAAGAATTTTTCAAAAAAATGCACGAAACGTTAAAAACTTATTCGCTCAAAACACTTGTTGGCATTGATATTTTTGGAGAAGTTTTTGTTTATGGCCAAGAAGCTGGTATAGGCCAGAACTTAGAAGACATAGCCGGGTATTTTGATGTTATTTCTCCGATGGCTTATCCATCTCATTATATGTGCGGCGAGTTTGGTATCAAAGATCCGACTACCAATCCTTATAAAGTTTATTATGATACTCTCAAGAATGGAAAGGCCAGATTGGGAAACCGCCAAATTATTATCCGGCCCTGGATTCAAGATTTTACCATCGACAGTATTTATGGTTGTGGGCCCATTGTTTTTTACGGGCGAGACAAAGTAATGGACCAAATTCGCGCCGGT
>CAZBVM010000041.1:0-2324 GCA_964495505.1 uncultured Candidatus Saccharibacteria bacterium
GCGAAGCCGGAAGCCGCACCAAAATTGCCGTTTCTTCTAATGAAGAAGGCATTGATCCGGTCGGTTCCTGTGTTGGCCAGAAAGGGACGAGAGTGATGGCGGTTATTTCAGAAATCGGCGGCGAAAAAATTGACATAATTGAATGGTCGGAAGATCCGGAGGCCTTTGTTTCAAACGCCATGTCGCCCGCCAAAGTTACCGGGGTTAAAGTTTTACCTCGACGTATTGCCAAGGTTTACGTTCCCGAAAATCAGTTGTCTTTGGCTATCGGTAAAAACGGCCAAAATGTCAGATTGGCGGCAAAGTTAACCGGCTGGAAGATAGACGTTATTGGCGCCGTTTTAACGGCTGAAGGTGTTAAAGAGGAGTCAAAATTGGAGGACTTGGAGGGTATTGGAGGGAAAACCGCACAAGCGCTTCGCGATGCCGGGTTTAACACGCCGGAAGATATTTTAAATTCTTCAGTTGAAAAGTTAACCGAGGTTGAGGGCGTTGGGAAAAAGACCGCGGAAAAAATTTTCAAATCGGCGCAAAAATTACTAAATAAAAAATCAGAACCTAAAATTATTGCCGAAGCGGAACCGGAATCCCAAGAGGAGGTGGCAGAGGAAAAATCGGAAGAGGGGGGCATTGTTACAGAAGCGACAGAAGTAGCTAAAGAAGAATTGGGAGAGCCTCTCTCAGATGAATCTGAGCAGGAACCTTTGGCAAAAAAAGAAATAGACGAAGAATTAAAACCAAAAGATTTTGAGTAGTTATTTTAATCTTGCGATAATCCTCGTAATCATGTATTAATACATGATTACAAAACAAAAATGACGCAATTATCACGCAATCCGTTAGGTAAAGAAACCAATCAGGAAATCCAAGCTGCTTTTTGGTGGCTTTTGGCGCGACTGAATAATGATTTTGATATTAAAAATTTCCTGAATGGTCTTTTAACAAAAACGGAAAAAATAATGCTAGCGAAAAGATTAGCAATTGCCTTTTTATTGAACAGAGGATACATCTATCGAGATATTAGCGATGTTTTAAAAGTTAGCACCACTACTGTTGGTAGAATTAAAGAAGCAATGGATAAAACTGACAACTATAAAACATTCCTCACAAAGTTAGAGAAAAGAGAAGAATTACAAAAGTTTGCCAAACAGTTTGATAGATTTATTAAAGGATTATCTAATATTATTCCACCGCAAAAAAATGATATGAAAGGCAGGGCTACATGGCTGAAAAAAATATAATTTATATGACCGATACAATTACTTATCATCATGTATTAATACATGAACACAATAAGGTTTGATTAGCTAATTAACTAAATTTATGAGAAATATGGAATTTTCTCCAAAACCAAGTTTTCAAATTGAAGTTGAGAGCGGTTATGAAGATTTTATGCCTCAGGAATTTTTAGAAAATCCTATAGAATATTTTGAGCGAGAAGGTAAAAACATTAAAACCGGAGAAGTAAAATTTGATGAGGATGGAAGAGTTCGAGAAGATCCTACGGCGGTTAAAGATTTGCCTGTTTGGATGGATAATAAAGGTAAAGAATTATACGCTGTTGCTAAAAAAGTGAATGTTGAAAAAGGAGAAATATTAAAATCCGAAGATCCATTTTATGAGTACAAAATATTGAAACTTATTCACGAACTAGGTTTGTCGGCCGCGAAACCGGTGGCGAAAGTAGAAAAGGGCAATGTTCATTTGGTTATAATGGAAAAGATTCCCGGTATTCGTTGGAGTGAAAAAGATTTATTGCATTTAAAAAAGCGAGGTTACTCTGACGAAGATATTGAAAATCTTAAAATTCAAGCTGAAAGTCAAATGGAACAACTAAAGAAAAAGTTTGAAGAAACGGGAATCATCAGAGCGTGGAAGTTAAAAGATATGGTATTTGATTTAGACATAGAAAATAAAATAATTCGAGGCATTATTCCAACCGATTGGGAACGGACTAAAATTGACAGGCAATCTCCTAATTAAGTATATTTTCTATTATTTTTATCATAGCATCTTTTTCTTTCGGATTGCTCTCGGCGATAAGAAGGGCTAATGATACTAGAGTGTTGTTATCTATTTTATTCTTTTTGCCATCATTATATAGAAAGTTGTTTTTATTAAGAAAATAAACAAACAAAAACGCGCCGATGCGTTTATTGCCGTCAGAAAATGGATGATCTTTTATCACCAGATATAAAAGATGAGCCGCTTTTTGTTCTATAGTGTTATAAAGCTCTTTACTGTCAAATGTTTGGTAAATGTTTTTTATAACTCCTTCAAACATTTTGCTTCTTTCCGAACCGAATAAACTGCCTGCGGCAAGC
>CAZBVM010000042.1:0-2319 GCA_964495505.1 uncultured Candidatus Saccharibacteria bacterium
CTTAATAACGATACTTGGTTAGAAAGGGACTTTGTCGCTTCATTAAAAACCAATTTAGAAGGTTTGGAGGGTATTGTGGGAATACCCGTAGAAGATAAGAATGGGGTAGCCTACTGCGGCAGAATAAGGTGGCTTAAAAAACCCGGAGCTTACAGAGTTCATGTTTATGATATCAACGAAGCCAGGTCAATTAAGAACAAATTTGCTATTGGCGCCGCAATGGCAATCCATAAAAATGTATTTGATAAGATAGGTTTTTGGGACGAGAAATATTTTCTTTACTATGAAGACAATGATTTTTCCATCCGAGCAAAAAAGGCCGGCTTTGATATAACAATATTACAATTAGTTCCGGTACACCACGAACAGTTCGGCTCATCCAAAAAATTAGGCAGACCACTTGTATTGCGCTATCACTACCGCAATGATTTATACTTCAATCTGAAGAACGGCCCCTGGTATATTAAATTACTTGTCTGGCCGTGGAGTTTAATAATAGTAATTAAGCAATTGGTCAAATTGATAATTGGCAGAAAGAAAAAAGAGTCAAAAGCAATTTTGTTCGGGGTAATGGATTTTTATTTACACAGATTCGGCAAAATTAAATGAAAAAAAAGACAACAATTGGTATTGAATGCGAATCGATAGAAGGGAAGAACCCAATGTTTGGCGTGGGGAGAATGACAATGAAACTGCTCGAAGAAATATCACATCGGCCAGAACTGGAGAAGAACTATCGCTTCGTTCTTTACTTCAAGGATAACGTTCCGGATATTCCTTTTCTTAAAGCGCCGATATTTGAGACAAAGCGGGTACCGGTGCCGTTTTTCAGGAACCGGCTCTTCCCTATATATTATTTCGCTCTTTTGCCGATGCGATTATGGTTTGACCAGCCCAATGTAATGTTCTGGCCGAATTATATGCTGCCGATAATTGCATTCGGCAAGTCGCTGGTTGTTCTAACTGAGGACGTATACTATGAGACGCACGGCGGCCAACTGCCGTTCCGATACCGCTTGGCCTACGGAATATTTGGCTGGTGGACAGCAAAATTCGCCGACAAAATAATGGCAATCTCGGAAACATCAAAGAAAAACTTAGCGAAATTATACGGTATAAAGCCCGACAGAATAGTTATAAATTATTTAGGAGTCGATGTCGGTTCCTCCTTCGCTAAAGCTTCGGAAGGACACCAACAAACAAAAGATAATTATCTTTTGTTTGTTGGGCAGATGTTTCCGCGCCGCCACGCCAAAGAAACAATATTGGCATTTGAAAAACTCCTCGCAAACTATTCTCAAATTCTTGAGAATTTGAGAATGATTAATTTGAAATTGATTTTGGTCGGACCAGACAAATATCCTGAACAGACAATTAACTCACTTGTTAAACAAATCAATTTAAAACTTGGCAGAGACGCAATAATCCATAAAGATTATGCCAAAGATAGTGAGCTTGTTGAACTATATACAAACTCAAAAGCGCTAGTTTATGTTTCAGACAGAGAGGCATTCGGTTTACCGCCAATGGAAGCCTTATCATTTGGCGTCCCGCCTATTGTGATGGATAATGATTTAGGACATGAACTTTTCGACGAATATGCGTTTTATTCAAAAAGCGGAGATACCGGAGATATTGTTGATGCAATTAAGCAAGCATTAGCCGACCAACAGAAAATTAATAAAATAAAATCCGAGGGGACGCAGTTTGTGAAAAGATATAATTGGAAAAGTTTCGCGGATAGATTTTTGGAAATTATAAAAACAAACAAAAAAACCTCCCCATAGGGAGATCAAGCTGCAAAATGCAAAATTCCGAATCCGATCGAATATGCTAAGGTGGCCAGGATTAAAGGCCAAAACGGACGGCTCAATGTTTTCTTGGTTGAATAAAACGCAAAAAGAGAAACAAAAAGAGCATAAGCAGAAGCAGCCAACAGCATAGTTCTACTCTCCAAAAACCAGAAGAACTATCAAAACAATAAGACAAATACATACCAAATGTCAAGTCAAAAAATTCTAAACATTATCTTTGCGGTCCAGATAATTTTATTCGGCTTTATTATAACCGGCATTTTACCGCGGGAAATGGCATTATATCTCGGTGCGGCTTTGGTTATTTACTTCCTCGCGGCTCCGCTTGATGATTCTCTGGTATTTTTTGTCCGTTCAATTCCGTTGTTCCTCGCAATGCCGTTCACAGCCGATTTTGATAATTTCAATTTGTGGAGGATTCTAGTAGTTATTATATTTTTGAAATGGGCGTGGCCACAAGTCAAAAATAAAATTAAAACTCTAAAAAATATATCGTATTTTTCTC
>CAZBVM010000043.1:0-2318 GCA_964495505.1 uncultured Candidatus Saccharibacteria bacterium
TACCTGAGCTTTTTTTGCTTTTCACAACACTAAAACTACGGTTTTTATAAATATCTTTTCAATGGTTTTAAATGTTATTTTGAGTTTTATTTTTGTTGGCATTTTAATAAAATCACCATTTCTTAGTCAAAAATTGGGAGGTTTTATGAAAGTAAATGATTTAAACAGTATTGCGATTTTAGGATTGCCACTTGCGGTGACCATTGCTTCAATTATAAATATTATCTGGCATTGGATTGATTTGAAAAAATATGTTGGCGACTTCGGAACCGTTAAAGTAAAAGAATCAATTTTTAAAATAATGACAGCAAGCATTGTCAGTGTTATTTTTGCTTATGCGGGACTGTATTTTCTAGATAGAGTTTTTAATACCCACACCGTTTTGGGGTTGTTTTTACAAACTTTTGGAGCGTTTATTTTAGCGGCGCTTGGTTATCTGGCAACCGCTTTTACTCTAAAATCAGAAGAAATTTTAATGTTGAATATGCCCGCGACGCTTTTTAACTGGCGCGGCATTAAAAACCCCGAACCAGAAATCACCGGCTCCTCCCTTGACGATCAGTATTAAATATAAATATGAATATTCGTAACTTTGTAATCATTGCCCACGTTGATCATGGAAAGTCCACTCTTGCGGACCGGCTTTTGGAATTGACCCAAACTGTTGCTCAAAGAAAAATGCGCGAGCAATTTTTAGACCAAATGGAGCTTGAAAGGGAGCGGGGGATTACCATAAAAATGCAGCCGGTAAGGATGAATTACAAATTTAGCGGTAAAGAGTATATTTTAAATTTAATAGACACCCCCGGACATGTTGATTTTACGTATGAGGTATCGCGGGCGCTTGCGGCAGTTGAGGGGGCCATTCTTTTGGTTGACGCAATACAAGGCATACAAGCGCAAACGCTTGCTAATCTTTATTTAGCCAAACAAGAAAGTTTAAAAATTATAGGCATAATTAATAAAGTTGATTTAGTAAACGATTTGGAAAAATTGGAAGGTCTAAAACAAGAAATCGCCAAATTAACCGGTCAGAAACCAGAAGAAATTTTAATGGTTTCAGCAAAAACCGGTTTTAATGTTGATAAAGTTTTAGAAAAAGTTGTCATAGAATTTCCCACGTCCGAAATTAATTTATCGGCTAATGAATCATTCAGGGCGCTAATTTTTGATTCTCATTTTGACGCTTATAAAGGTGTAATGGCTTACGTGAAGGTTGTTGATGGCGCGATATCGAAACAAAAAACCATAATAGCGCTCGCAACCAAAACCAAAATACAGGTTTTAGAAAGCGGCATTTTTAAACCGGAACTTATGCCGAAGGATATTTTATCTTCCGGAGAAATTGGCTATATTGCCACTGGTCTTAAAAATCCGGCATTAATCAGGGTCGGCGATACCTTAACCGCGACATCCGACGCAGAGCCTCTCTTGGGATATAGAGAACCCAAGCCAGTGGTTTGGGCCAGTTTTTATCCCGAGTCAGAGGGTGGCTTCGATTTGTTAAAAGACGCTTTGCCAAAACTGAAATTAAATGACGCCGCTCTTCATTTCGAACCGGAAACTCAGGAAGCGCTTGGTCGCGGATTTCGCTTGGGACTGCTGGGAATGCTTCATCTTGATATAACTGTTGAACGCCTAAAACGCGAACACAACCTGCCAATCGTTGTTACGACACCGACTGTTTCTTACAGAATTGTTTATAAAAATAAATCTGTTTTAGAAATTTTCACGCCCGCTAATTGGCCCGACATGTCAAGCGTTGAATCAGTAGAAGAGCCGTGGGTTCGTTTAGAGATACTGCTGCCGACGAGATTTATGGGGAATGTTATGAAGCTTATGGATAACTATCGCGGCATATATCAGAAAACGGATTATCTTGGAATTGACCACTTAATCTTAAATTTTGATATCCCGCTTTCCGATATTTTAGTTGATTTTCACGACCGGCTAAAAAGCAGCTCCGAAGGATACGCTTCCATAAATTACCAACTTATTGGTTTTAAGCCGTATGACTTGATAAAACTTCAAATTTTAATCGCTGGCGAACCGGTTGAAGCATTTTCAAAAATAGTGCCGAGAACCCTTGCTTATCGGGAAGGCAACGCGATAGTTAAAAAATTAAAAGATATTGTGCCGCGGCAAAATTTTGCCGTGGCTTTGCAGGCGGCCATTGGCGGCTCGCCTCGATCCGGCGGAGCGGGAAAAATCATTGCCCGCGAGACCATTCCGGCGATGAGAAAAGATGTAACCGGCTATCTTTACGGCGGTGACATTACAAGAAAGATGAAGCTTTTAGAAAAACAGAAAAAAGGCAA
>CAZBVM010000044.1:0-2297 GCA_964495505.1 uncultured Candidatus Saccharibacteria bacterium
AAATCACTGAATATCCGTCTAATATTATTTCTCCCGGTGAAAAGTTGGTAGTTAAAGGCGAGGCCTTGCCGAAAGCGGCGGTTGATATATATATGAACAGAAAAGGCCAAGCTCCGATTATTTTTAGCGCAAAAGCCGATGAAAAGGGGAATTGGGAAGCGATTTATGAAAATATAATTCCTTCCGGCGCCTATGAGGTTTGGGCGAAGCAGATTTTGGATACGGGAGCCGAAAGTTTACAAAGCAACACGGTTTATATCGGAGTTAACTCCTGGTTCTGGCGCGCCTTGCAGTGGCTGAAAAATATCGGCGGGATTATAGTTGTTGGGTTATTCTTTCTGGTAATTTTAGCGACTGCCGCATATTATCTGTGGCATCGATTTAAAATGTGGCGGATTAAATTGCGAAAAGAAATACGCGAAGCCGAAAGCGCCGTGTCCTCCGGATTTAAAAAACTTAAAAAAGAAATCAAGGGCGGCAAAACCGCATCAAAAGTGTTAAAAGATTTATCAGATATAGAAAAAAACATAGAAAAAGAGATCAAAGATATTGAAAAAAAGTAAAGAATATTGAAAAGAAACAAGGGCTTTTTTGAAGCCATAGTAACGTTAACATAGTAACGTTAAGAAGTAACGTGAAAATACGAAGTATCAAATTAGTGTAACAGTATTTATCCGATCGGACAAATGGTGCGACAAATGTGACACCAGTTATTAGCTTAACATTAACTTAACCTAAATTCTTTTTTGAGAAATTCATCGCCATCAAAACCGGTAGCTTCAATTATTCTTACATAAGGACTGATATTAAAAAATTCAACAATAAAGTCAATTTCATTTCGGCATTCATAGGGATATAACCAGACGCTTTTTTGAAGCAGATAAAACCCCAATTCCTCAAGTTTCATTCTTAACGCGCGGCGTTTCTTGTGAAATTTTTCCGGAATGTCAAAAATAATCAATCGCCATTTACCATCCCAATTTTTTGGTTTTGGAATCATCATGTTTTCCAATTCATACTTTAGCGCGCGCTTTTTCCCGTTTTCGCTTAAAATCATTTTTATTTCTCCGTTTATTTCGGTAGTTTCAATTAATCTTTTTTGCCGCAACTCTTCAAAAGTTTTTCTGATTTGATATTGTTTACGTCGATTTTGTTTTTTATACCAATCGGCAAATGATTTAAGGACGATGCCAAAACCGGGCAATACAATCAGTGTTCCAATAACAATACCGGCGGTAGCAACGCCAACGGCGGTTAGAAGGATTTTTTTGATTATTTCTCCCTTATCAAATTTTTCGCTTAATATTTCATTTTTTATTTTTTGGGCCATATTAATTATTCAATTATTGGTTGTAAAGCATATTTTGCACTGTAACGCTATAATACCGATCGGACAAATGGTATGACGGAGTGAATGCGGAATGAATAAAGTTTATAAACACCTTATTGCTTGCGGCAGAGCGTTTCATTTGATATAATTTATTTATAAGAAAAATGACAAGATTTGAGAATATTAGTAAAATTTACAACAGCCATTCGGCGGCGCTTAACGATTATTTTTCCCGGACGCGGGTTGCTGTTAAAAGATTTCTTATTAAAAACATGGGGGAAGAAAAGGAAACGATGATTCGCTTTGAAAATGTCAGTAAAATTTACAACAGCCATTCGACGGCGTTAAAAAACGTCAGTTTTGAGGTAAAATCGCAGGAGTTTGTTTCGGTGGTGGGACGCTCCGGAGCCGGCAAAACCACACTTTTAAAACTCTTGCTTGCCGAAGAGCATCCGACCGGCGGCAAAATTTTTTTCAACCGGCAAAATATTCCCGCGGTGAGTCAAAAAGAGTTGCCGATGCTGCGCCGGCAAATTGGAGCGATTTTTCAGGATTTTAAATTGCTTCCCAATAAAACCGCTTATGAAAATGTCGCTTTTGCCATGCAAGTGGTCGGCAAAAGCGATAAAGAAATTAAAAGCGATGTTCCAAAAATTCTTGATTTGGTTGGTTTAAAAGACAAGGCCGGTAATTTTCCGCGAGAGCTTAGCGGCGGCGAAAAACAGCGAGTGGCTATTGCGAGAGCCCTGGTGCATCGGCCGAGCATAATTGTTGCCGACGAGCCGACCGGAAACCTGGATCCTATAAACACTTGGGATATTATCCGGCTTCTTATAAAAATTAATGAACTGGGGACAACGGTGATTTTAGCTACCCACGATAAAGAAATTATTAATGCTTTGGAAAAACGCGTGGTAAGCTTGGAGGGCGGCGTGGTCGCAAGGGATGAAAACCCCGGCCGCTACAT
>CAZBVM010000045.1:0-2205 GCA_964495505.1 uncultured Candidatus Saccharibacteria bacterium
GCTGGAAGACCCCATTAGAAGTCTTTAGTGTTGCACTTCAAGGTTGAATTTACCCCCAACGCTGTTGACATTCGAACATCTTTATGCTATCTTTATCACAGTTTCAAAATTTCCAACACGGAGGTAGTTTATGAATAAAATCCAAAGGGGGTTTTCGTTTCTCGTATCGATAATCCTTGGTTATACCGGTTTGAAGCTGATTGGAATCATATTTAGTTTTCTCCAAGCAGTCGAGGGAAAAGGAGATGTGGGGGCTGCTTTTGGCGGTGCGATAGCCTTAATCTTGCCATCAACTCTTCTCTTAACTTCTGTATGTCTTCTCTTTTATAGCCTTACAGGAAAAAGCCTTCTACGATAACCTCACTCAAGCCCGTTAGTAACCATCAGGCGAAAGCGGGCTTTTTTCTTTTCCCTACACCCTTATGGTACTTTTTATATTTCTTTTTACTGTCGCAAATACATTCGGTTTCGCCCATATGACCAGCTAAAAGCCAGGAGCTGGATTGGATTTTTCCGCCTTTGCCGGTATGAAAAACCATTTTACAGCCGATTTCTTTGCACGTAGGAGTTTCTGGGGTATTACCTAACTTTCTGTCACCACCATTCGCGAAAATATCTGGACGAAGCTCCCGTAATTCTGCGCAGACGCTCATATCGCCAGTATTTGGTTTATGTTTCGTTAAAACAACGTCATCAACCCATTTAATATTTTTAATAATTTCCATTCGTTCTTTTTCTGGCATGAAAACAAATCCCTTTTTCTTTTTAAGCCAGTTGTCATTATTAAGAATGACAACTAATTTATCGCCCAAACTTTTTGCTTTTTCAAACATTCTCACATGTCCGATGTGAATCGGGTCAAAACCGCCGCTTACAGCAACAACTATGGGTTTTTTATTTTTCATAGAAAATATCACGCGGATTTTTTTGCGATTTCGGAAAGAATTTTGGATTTAAATTTTTCAAGTTTCTGCGAACCGAGATTGCCCTTGCCCCGCTCTCGTACGGCGACGGCGCTGGTTTTTTCTTCTTTGTCGCCGACGATAATAATATAAGGAATTTTTTCAAGTTCGGCATTACGTATTTTTTTGCCGATGGTTTCGTTAGAGTCATTTAATTCCGCTCTTAATCCGTCGGCGATAAGTTCGGCGGTAATTTTTTTAGCGTATTTTGCATTTCTATCGGTAAGATTTAGAATTTTAACCTGAACAGGCGAGAGCCAAGTCGGAAAAGCGCCCTGATAATTTTCAACAAGAATTCCGATAAATCTTTCGAAGGAGCCGAAAACGGCCCGATGAATAACGATCGGTTTTTCTTTTTCCCCTTTTTGATTTACAAAACTCAAATTGAATTTTTCGGCCACATTAAAATCAACTTGGATGGTGCCCAGCTGCCAGGAGCGATCAAGGGAATCTTTAACGTGAATCTCAACTTTTGGTCCATAAAAAGCGCCTTCTTTCGGCCGCAGTTCGTATTTTATTTTATTTTGTTTTAAAGCTGCGGCGAGCGCGTCTTCGGCTTTATCCCAAAGTAACTTCGCGCCCATCGCTTCATCGGGGCGGGTGGCGAGATAATAGCTGGTTTTAAATCCGAAAATTTTATAAAAATTATTTATCAGGATAATCAGGTTGTTTATTTCATTAATCATTTGATTTTGGCGCACATAAATATGGGCGTCATCCATCGTTATCTGTCTTACACGGAAAAGGCCGCTTAAAACACCGGAAAGTTCTTTACGATGAAGCCGCCCGATTTCGGAAAATCGAAGTGGCAAATCACGCCAGCTTCTTACTTTTGAAGAGTAAACAATGGTACTCTCCGGGCAGTTCATCGGTTTTAAAACAAAGGTTTGATTGTCCATTTTGAGCGTGAACATCAGATCTTTATAAAATTTAAAATGCCCCGATTTTTCAAAGAGGTCTTTGCGCACCATTATGGGTGTCGAAATTTCAGCATAATCGGCCCTATCGAGCGCCTCGCGGATTATTTTTTCAAGTTCTCTAAAAATTACCATGCCTTTCGGATGCCAAAATGGCGCGCCCGGCGCGATTTCATGAAATGAATATAAATCTAATCGAGTACCCAATTCTTGGTGGCTTAATAATTTTTTTTTTTATTTCATTTAATTTTCTAAATACTAAATACTAAATACTAAATACTGGATTCCAATTCCAGCGCGGCGTCGCAGATTATTTTTAAATTGCC
>CAZBVM010000046.1:0-1987 GCA_964495505.1 uncultured Candidatus Saccharibacteria bacterium
TTGCGGGGCGAGAGCTTCCTCGAAGATTACGAGGTTGATAGGCGATAGGTGTAAGTCCCGTAAGGGATTGAGCCAAGTCGTACTAATAAAGCAAAATCTACTCATCCCATTCTTAAGCGTGAAATTTTATACCTTCTAAAATTAACCCCATTGTCCTGGTGACAACAGCGCGGTGGCACCACCTCTTCTCCTCCTTCGCTTTTTGCTTCGCAAAAAGCTACGGAAGGACAAACTTTAGCAAATGTTTTAATTGTTAGAGTTTAACCCTTCCGAAGCTCCGAACGAAGTAAGGAGCGGAGGAGGGCCATTCCGAACAGAGAAGTTAAACGCCGTGTCGACGATGATACTGTCGCCTTAGGCGACGGGAAAGTAGTTATCGCCGGGACAATGGGGTTAATTTTATGTTATTATAATGCCATATGAGTGAAAGCCGGCGATTATTTAAACAAATATTTATCGCCATTATTTATTTGGTAATTTTTTCCGGTATCGGGGCAGGAATTTATTTTTTATTTAGGCCAACTCCGACTCCGCCTCTACCCCCGCCTCCGACCATATATCCAATTGAAGTAATTTGGTCACAAGTTTTTAGTAGCGGTACCGACACTTATTCCACGGCTGCTAAAATCAAAAATCCCAACACTGATTTCGGCGCGAGCGATCTTAATTACAAGGTTTATTTATACGACACCAACGGTGTTCTTATAAAGGCGTTGGCAGGGAAATCTTTTATTTGGCCGGGAGAATCAAAATATATTGTGGAAGGCGGTATCAATTTGTTGAAAGCGCCAATAAAAGCGATACTTAAAATAGAAAATCCAGTCTGGCGTGAAGTTCTAAATTTCAGGGGCGTGGATTTAACTCTGAAGAACATTAATTACAGGCGCGGGGAATCCGATTCAGGAAAATTTTTTACGGTTGATTTTATAGCCCATAATAATACTCCGTTTAATTTAGAAAAAGTTTACGTTTCAGCTGTCGTGTTAAACAAGGAAAAATTGCCAATTGCCGTCGGTTTAACTGTTTTGGAAAATCTTAAATCAAAAGAACGTCGCCCATTTAGCATTCCCTGGTTTTACCCATTTTTGGGAACTCCGGATTCTATAAACCTAAGCATTTCAACTAATTTATGGGAAACACCGGGATTACTTGGCCAGTAAAAAAAATTGATTGGATTTTAATAGGAGCCATATTATTGCTTTTGATCATTGGTATGCTAAGCATCGCTTCAACGTCTCAAGCCAGAACCGGCAATTTTATTATTTTTAAAAAACAATTTGTTTTCGCTGCCGTAGGTTTAATATTATTGCTGCTGTTCTGTTTTATTGACTATCGTTTTTTAAGAAATTATTCAGCGATTGTTTTGACACTTTATATTACTTCTCTTATTTTATTAATTATTCTTTTTATATTTGGTGTCCGAATCAGGGGAGCAGTTTCTTGGTTTCGTTTTAGTTCATCGATAGGCAGTTTAGGTTTTGAGCCGGTTGAAATAACCAAATTCGTGTTAATCGTGCTTCTCTCAAAGTATTTTTCAAGCCGCTATATTGATTTTGGTCTCATGAGACATATTTTTATTTCCGGTTTTTATGTTTCTATTCCTGCCTTATTAGTGTTGCTTCAGCCGGATTTAGGATCAACGATGCTTCTTATTATTATTTGGATAGGAATAATGTTAATTTCCGGAATAAGATTAAGACACCTTCTGATTATTATAGCAATTTTTTCAATTTTAGCGGGATTAGGATGGGAATTTTTTTTGAAAGATTATCAAAAAGCTCGCATTTTAACATTTTTTTCTTTAACTAAAGATCCACTCGGTCAGGGGTACAATGTTACCCAGTCAATCATTGCCATTGGCTCCGGCGGTTTTTGGGGTAAGGGACTTGGCCATGGTAGCCAATCCCAGCTAAATTTTTTACCAGAACAACACACTGATTTTATTTTTGCGACAATTGCCGAAGAATGGGGTTTTTTTGGGATTTCT
>CAZBVM010000047.1:0-1765 GCA_964495505.1 uncultured Candidatus Saccharibacteria bacterium
CTTTTATTATCTATCATAAGAAACATTAGTTGTCAATAGTAATATTAATCTTTCTAGAGTTACTGGGAGCGCGATTAACCCAAAACGGCCAAAGAGAAATAGCAGCACTGTTTATATATGTTTTATCAGAAATAATCGTTCTCATCCCAATTTCATCGTGCCCGGCAAGTTCTTTTTTAAGAGCATTAAGATCGGCTGGCAAGGCATTATTTTTATCAATACTAAACGTAAAAAATAGTTCTCCTTTTTGAAAATCAACGCGATTAGCTTTGGGATAAGCAATGTTATCATTAAAAGTGAAATTTTTTAAGTCTGGATAATGGTTTGATACGAAATAATTAATCATTGTTCTTAAATCCTTTTCTTTAAAAAATATGGCTTGCCAGGTAACTTTCATGCTTAAGATGGAGGCAGATCCGCCTTTGTCGGCATTAATCTTATAATCATCAATTTTTACAGCAGAAGCGCCTTCAACTAACTGTAAATCTGAATCTTTTAGCGTGCTCAGAATATCTGTTCTTAGTTCTTGCGCTAATTGATCCTGAAGTTCTTTTTTATTTTGCAGAACCGCTTCTTTGCTTGAAGAAACATTTTTAATAATGGTCATCGGTTCACTGCTAAGCGCGTAAAAACCGGCATATTTAGGCGTTTCTTTAAAACCCGGAATAGTGAAGTATGATGGGCCGATTAAATAATCGTTTGACGTTTCGTCGCCGATAACTTCCGCTTTAACAGAGTTTGGTGTTAATTTCGCATTTAACATTTTCGCGCCTGGAACAATAATCGAATTTTGAATTCGGAAAATTTTGCCGTCTTTTGTTTCAAATCTTGTGTTGGCAACTAATTTTTGAGGAGCAGCGCTATAAGCATTGTAAATTTCTACAACGCCGCCAATGCTTGACGATCCCTCTATAGTTTTTGAACCGGTTTTATTTAATGAGAAATATTGCCCGGGTATAATGCCGCTCTGTAAATTAGAAGAACTCACGCTTTTGCTTATAGCAACAGGAATTTGGGTTTTAAGTGAAATTTTTTTTAAAGAGACGTTTATATCGGCTTTCGGTAAAATCAAATACATCATTGCCCCAAAAAGAAAAAATCCGCTGACGACAAAAAAAGATATTGCCTGCCTACCGAGATGCCATCGATTGTTTGATTTTAACTCTTCGGTAGGCAGATAGAAATTTTCAATATTTTTTTCTAAATCTGAATTTTGACTCGCCGTGCCTACCGGCAGGCAGGCGGTTTCATAAATAATCGGTTCTTTTTCTTTTGGCATTTCTTCTGTTATTTCTTCTGTTATTTCTTCTGGTAATTCCTGGATTCCCGTTGACGGCGGCAAAATATCCATCATTATTTTTATTTTTTTATCAGATTTTATTCTTTCTGTTGTTTCTTTTTTTTCTCCGCCCGAAACTGAAAAATTATTGTCATAAATTAACATTTTTATTTTTTTGGCAAAGGACTTTATTTCGTCATTTTCGGTGCTAAGCGATAATGTTTTGTCTATGCTCTCGGCTTCTTCTTTTAAAATTTTTAGAGAATTTAAATCGGCGGCAATGATAGAATTTTTCGGTAAAACCAAAACGACCTCTTGTTGCTTTGACCGCATTAACCGGTCAATCAAAATAGCGGCATTATCTTTAATTCTGGCCCTAATTATTTCAAAACCCTGAGACATTGTTAATATTTTAACACATTTTTAGTTACCATTCCACAATAGCCCTGATTCTTCTTACTCCAGCGCTTGACGATTCTTCTTTTA
>CAZBVM010000048.1:0-1625 GCA_964495505.1 uncultured Candidatus Saccharibacteria bacterium
CAAAACTCGGCAGAATTAAAATTGCCGCGGCAAAAAACAAAAATAAAATTAAAAACCATTGTCTCATGTTATCAGTATTAAAAACACCTAAGGACATCGGACATCCTTATATTACTCGCTCGGAGCAATTTCCGGCGTGGAGGTAGCTTCTGTTATCGGTTCCGCCGTGCCCGCCGTAGCCTCTGGCGAAGGCTGGGGAATTATTTCAGGCGTAGTGGTGGCTTCTATTGTCGGTTCCGGAATGATTTCCGGAGTGGATGTGGCAATTGTTTCTAGCGTGGGAGTTGAGGTTGAAGTTGGTTCTTGCGCAGGTTCTGTTTGCGGAAGAGTTGTGGTTGCTTGCTCCGGGCTTGTTGAAGCAGTTGCCGGGATTGTCTCGATTGGAGTTGGCTTAAGAGCAGCTCCGACGCTTTCGGTCGGAGTCCCGACTCCACTTTCAGTGGGCGTCGGGAGAGTCGGTTCTGCCGTAATTACTGAAACTTCCAGAGAAGGCCTGGAAGGAGGATGAACCACTAAGGCCTTTTCCTGTTTCGACACTTCTTTTATGACCGGGCTATAACCCATTATAATTCTTTCTTTGGGATTCAATAATTTTCCGATAAGTCCGGAATATGCCACCGCGACCGCTTTCTGGGATACTCCCTTTTCTTTTTCTAATTTCTGAACTCTTTTTAAGAAAGACAATTCATATTTTACGAACTCCCCCAGTTCTTCCGCCGCGTAAAGCCCGAAATCTTTTCCGCTCAAGGCCGCTTTGCTTACTTTTAAGGTCTTTTCCATTGCTTTGGTTTGCCAAACTCCATCAATAATCGCCAGCGTTTGATATGAATAATCGGCGTAATAATTTTTATCGTCTTCGGTAACGGAATTTATTACCAAATTAAAATTAAAATTATCCAGATCGGCCGAAGCAATCAAGCCGTTATCAACGGAAACAACGGTTTCCGTGCTGGAATAAACGCTGTCGCGAACCTCCGGAATGGCGGCGTAGCTTACGCCGAAACCAAAAAACACCAAGACAAAAACAATGGTAACGGCATTGTGATATTTTATAAAATGAAGAATTTTTTGATACATTTATCCGCGCGTTAACTTTCATTTTAATTTTAACACTAAATGATAATTTTTTAGCTGTGGATAACTTCACCAAAACCCCGCTACATAGCGGGGTTTTGGTTGTAAAATTTTTGTTAAATTCAGTACTTTAATTTAATGCCGACTTTTTCGGCAATTTCCTGAAGCCATTTTTCATGGCGATCAACTTTATGAGATAA
Organism: uncultured Candidatus Saccharibacteria bacterium; assembly: GCA_964495505.1. Lineage (GTDB taxonomy): Bacteria > Patescibacteriota > Minisyncoccia > UBA10092 > UBA10092 > JACPHB01. Next base: position 1,275 of record CAZBVM010000048.1, read on the forward strand.
CATAACCATTTCTTGAAAATAAGTATCAGCTTTTTGGGCGTAAGCATCAACAGAAGTTAAAAGATCTGAAAAATCTTTTCTCATTTCCTCTTTAAAACTCTCAAATTCTTCCTTGGAGGGGAAAACTTCTTTTTGAGCTTTAATAATTTTTTGAATATCATCTTGTGTAATCATACTTCAATTCTATGGTAATCAAAATTTTATGTCAACCTTATGTATAATGCAAATTTTTTACAGAATTTGTTATTTGGAATTTTAATTTACTAAGTTAATCATTCAATACTAATCCATTCACCTCATTTACTTGCGCTTTTACCAGCCCGTTAATGTTCGCTATAAATGATTTGTCCA
>CAZBVM010000049.1:0-1549 GCA_964495505.1 uncultured Candidatus Saccharibacteria bacterium
AACGCCAAAATTCCGATGCCGACCCACCACGGCAAATATTCCGCCAGGAAAATTATTAACGCATCCATAAAACCATTCTAGCTCCGCTTGACACCAAAAACAAACGGCGCTAGGGTTGAGAAAGACAGTAAGGCGGATACAAATGAAAATTCTTGCTGTGCAAGGCGATTATGTAATGGATAAAATTTTAGAAATTGATATCGAGGAAGCTTTAAAACATTTTCACGAACAACTATACCGAGCTCTTTGTGTATTAGACAGAGATACTCACCAAAAATTCACTGGTAGAGAGCTCTTATTTCCTACCAACGACAACATCAGGAATGCCATAGAGCAGAAATTACAAAAAACAAACCGAGAAAGATTAGAAGCCCTAAAAAAAAGATTAGATAAAAATAGGATCGAAATTATCGCCAAAGAGCTTGGGGTTGAGGTTGAAATTGAAAGCCAAAATGATCCAGGGCCGAATTGCGGAATAACATCATCAACTATATTAGAAGGCAGATATCTCAAATAAATCCCCGGACGCCAGTCCGAGGTTTTTATTTCATAACTCCCCTAGCCCCTCTTATCTCAAGAGGGGCATTAAATTGCATCAGAAATTTTTAATATTACATTCTCTATATTGCCCGTAACGCCATCATTCCAAAACCTCACAACTCTGATATTATTTCCTTTTAGATATTTTGTCCGCTCAAAATCATATAAACGTTGATATTTTGATAAATGCGACTCGCCATCTAATTCAATGGCCAATCTGACCTTCGGACAATAAAAATCCAAAATATACGAACCAACGCTGTATTGCCTAAAAAACTTTTGTCCTTTAATCTGTTTGCCGCGCAAATAATTCCACAATATTTTTTCGGATAAAGTTAAATTTTTGCGCAAATCAGCTCTCCTTTCTTTGAGAATTTTTTTATTATAGATACTTTTCATATTAATGTCCCACTTAAAATAAGGGGGATTAAGGGGGTTATCTTTTCGCCAATTCCGCCAAATTTTTAAAAAGCATTGCGACTGTAAGAGGCCCTACTCCGCCTGGGATAGGAGAAAAGAGCAGTGCTTTTTCGGCAACTTTTGGATCAATATCGCCGACAATTTTTCCGGCGGATTCCGATGTGCCGCAATCGATTACAACGACCCTATCTTTAACCATTTCCGGAGTAACTAAATTAGGCTTGCCAACTCCGGAGATTATAATATCGGCATACAGCGTATGGCGTAGAGCGTCCGGCGGTGAGGTATTTTCATTCAAAACCGTAACAACTGCTCCTTGATTGATTAGCCAAGCCGCGACAGGCTTGCCCACCAAGCGGCCCGCGCCGATTACGGTCACTTTTTTGCCTTTCACGTCAATATTATTTTTATCAAAAATATATTTAATCGCCCCGACCACCGGGGGGAGAATTTTGGAGCGCCCCGAGGCAAACAAGCCGATACTTTTTGAAGAAAGCATGTCGGGATCTTTTTCCGGAATTATTCCGTCTAAAACATACTGGGTATTTATCTGCTTAGGCAGCGGCAATTGAATAATTACGCCTGTATT